>JBJMNN010000261.1:0-17557 GCA_045804245.1 Gemmatimonadaceae bacterium
CAAGAACGGAGAGTTGAACGCGGATGCGGCGGATCGGGCGGATGCGAGGGCAACGGCAAAAGCCCACCTGCCGAACCCATCACCGACCCGACCCACGATCCAATTCACACAGCAACTGATTTTGGGGGTGCGCCACGAGAGCCTCGACGCGGCGGACCCTAAAGAGCAGTTGTGGTTGTGGTTGCAGTTCTATTTATGGTTGCTGTTGTCGTTGCCGTTGCCGTTGCCGTTGCTCCAGCATCCGCTCGATCCGCCGCATCCGCGTTCAACCCTCCGTTCTTGATCCCGGCGCCGAGACTCCCAACGCAGTCCGATCCGCCGTTGCCGGCGCGGCAGTCATCCCCACGCCGGCTGGCCCGGAGCGAGCGGCACGCATCCGACCCACTTTCCCGGCTCGAGCGTCCAGCGCCGAGCCCTGGTCATTCCGATCTCCGACGAGAAGTAGGCGCGTTCGGCCAGCTCGCGCACGAGCTCGAAATAATGTTCCTTCGCGCGCCGGGCGGCCGCGTCGATCTCGCGCAGCAGTTGCTCCCGCTGCAGCGGTGAGAGCGCGGTGAACTCGCGGTCGAACTTCGCGTCGCACGTTCGCCGAAACTCCTTCAGGCCATTGACGACGCGCACCTGTGCCTCGGGCTCGTAGCAGTCGCTGAGCAGCAGATTGATCTCCGGGCCGGCGCTCGCTGCACGCGCGCCCGGGGACGCCTTCGTCGTTGGGAGCAGCGTGTCGGCGATCGCCTCGATCAGCGTCTGATCGTCTTCGTTCAGCACTCGGCCGGCGATCGCCGCCGGTTCGCGCTTGCGCGTGCAGCCGAGCACGAGGCCGTTCGACGTCAGCAGCAGCGTGCCGACGACGAACGTCGTCGCGCGCACCGCTTCCCGGCGGTTCAGCGGAGGCAGCATCGGATCACCGTTGGGTGCAGATCCCTCGACTTCGCTCGGGATGACACCTTCGCTTCGACTGACAGCTGTGTCGCCATCACAGATTCCGCCTCCCCAGCTCCGCCACCGCGTGGTTCACCGCGCGCGCCGTGAGGGCCATGTAGAGCAGTGACGGACTCTGGTTGCCGGTGGACGTCATGCACGCGCCGTCGGTGACGAAGACGTTCCGGCACGCGTGGAGCTGGTTCCACTCGTTGAGCATCGACGCCTTCGGATCGCTCCCCATCCGCGCGCCTCCCATCTCGTGAATGTCGAGCCCCGGTGCCTGGTGATTGTCGCGCGTCTCCACGTCGTGGCACCCGGCCACTTCGAGCATCCCCTTCGCCTCGGTGCGCCAGTCGGCGATCATCTTGTCGTCGTTGTCGTCGTACTTCACCGACGTGACGAGCAGCGGGATCCCCCACTGATCCTTCTGCGTCGGGTGCAGCCGCACGTGGTTCGATTCCTTCGGGATCGTCTCGCCTTGCATGTACATGTAGATCCCCCACGGCCCTGGCTGGGCGAGCGCGTCCTTGTACGCACCTCCCACGCGATCCGCCGGTTCCGGCTGCGACCGGTACGCGCCGGTGAACGTCGTGTATCCGCCCACGAAGTCCATGTCGTGCTTCCCGAGGTTGCGGAAGTTGGCGAGGATGCACTCCGTCGGATTTCTGCCGTAGAAGTACTGGTCCTCGAACCCCGCGATCTTCCCGTTCGCCGACGTCCGGTAGTTGTGATGGCAGACGTACTTGCCCAGTACTCCGCTGTCGTTGCCGAGTCCGTGTGGAAAGCGGCGCGACGTCGAGTTGAGCAGGATGAGGCTCGTGTTGAGCGCCGACGCGTTCACGAACACGATGCGCGACTTGTACTCGGTGACGGCGTGGGTGTGCGCATCGATCACGCGCACGCCGGACGCACGGCCTGACTTCTCGTCGTAGACAATCGAGTGCACGACCGAATCCGGTCGCAGCGTCAGATTTCCCGTCTTCGCCGCCCAAGGAATGGTCGACGCGTTGGAGCTGAAGTAGCCGCCGTACGGGCATCCGCGCATGCAGAGGTTCCGCGCCTGACAGGTGCCGCGGCCCTGCTCGAGGTGAATCGGATTCGGTTTCGACAGGTGCGCCCATCGCCCCTGCACGATGTAGCGGTTGCCGTAGTGCTTGCGCACCGCGTCACTCAAGTGCTTCTCGACGCAGTTGAAGTCGAACGGCGGCAGGTACTCGCCGTCGGGCATCGCCTCGAGCCCGTCACGGTTGCCGCACACGCCGACGAACTTCTCGACGTGGGAGTACCACGGCGCCACGTCGTCGTAGCCGATCGGCCAGCTCGTGCCGTAGCTCATCCGCCCCGGCGCCGTGAACTCGTGCCTGCTCCACCGCTGGCACGCACGTCCCCAGATGAGCGACTTCCCGCCGACCTGGTAGCCGCGGATCCAGTCGAATGGCGCCTCCTGCACGTACGGGTGATCGCGATCCTTGATGAAGAAGTGCGCCGTGTCCTCGCCATACCCCGCCGCCTTGCTGATCAACGGGTTCTCCTTGAGCTGCTGCCGCGAGATCGCGCCGCGATGCGGCAGCTCCCACGGCTTGGTGTTCATCGTGGGGTAGTCCTTGATGTGCTGTACGCTGCGCCCGCGCTCGAGGACGAGCGTCTTGAGGCCCTTCTCGCACAGCTCCTTCGCCGCCCAGCCGCCGGAGATGCCGGAGCCGATGACGATTGCGTCATAGGTGATATCGTCAGCCGTCATTGGCCGAAAGTGACGCCCGACGAGTGCCGTGCGCCAGATCGAGCGTGTCGTTCCGGGTCTGGCGGGAACTAATCCGACGTAGTTGCGTCCCTTCCATTGGAGCCGGCCGGCACCACCCTCACGTCCCGTCGATCGGCGGGCGGTCCTCGCATCCAATCTCGGAGCGTTCCATCATGAAGCAGATCACGCTCGCGGTCCTGGTCATCGGCCTGGTGCAATCGCCACTTCGGGCCCAGGGCACTGCGGCCGAGCATGGCACCGTGATCGTCGTGCCGGCTGGTACTGCGAAGTTCGGCCCCGCCCCGGACATCCTTCCGTCCGGCGCCAAGCTCGCAGTGCTCGAGGGAGACCCGACGAAGGAGGGCAGCTACACCATGCGGCTCTGGATGCCGAACGGTTACACGATTCCGCCGCACTTTCACCTCGCGGATGAGCACGTGACGGTGGTCGAAGGCACGTTCCTCGTCGGCATGGGTTCTACGCTCGACGCATCGAAGTTCGCCGCACTCCCGGCTGGCTCGTTCGGGATGCTCCCGCCCCACATGCAGCACTACGCACGCGCCAGGGGCGTGACGGTCATCCAGCTCCACGGAATGGGGCCGTGGGGCCTGACGTACGTGCATCCGTCCGACGATCCACGGAAGCACGCCAGGTGATCGTGTCGGACGCGCCGCGTGCATCGGGCGACACGGCCTGGTTCGAGGAAGCCGTGGTGGCTATTCTGCCGGAGCTGTTCGGCACGGCGCGTCGCCTCACCAGGAATACGGCCGACGCCGAGGACCTGGTGGCAGAATCGGTCGCGCGCGCGTGGCGGGGCTGCGACGCCCTGTCCGACCGGAACGCATTTCGTCGATGGATGCATCGCATCCTCGCCAACACCTACACGAGCTGGTGGCGCGCCGCCGAGGCGCGCCCCGTCGTGGAGTCGCTGCCGAACGAGAATTCGGCGGACGAGAGCTTCTCGTTGTTCGAGCAGCTGCACCAGCCCTTTCTGCTCTGGTTCAGCACACCCGAAAAGGCGTTCCTCGACAAGCTGCTGCGCGAGGATCTCGAGCGTGCGATCGACGGGCTGCCGGAGCCTTTCCGCGTGACGGTCGTCCTCGGCGACGTACAGGGACTCTCCTATCAGGAGATCTCCGACGCGCTGCAGATCCCGATTGGCACGGTCCGGTCGCGGCTCGCGCGTGGTCGCGCGATACTGCAGAAGGCGCTGTGGCAGCAGGGGCTCGATGCGGGACTCGTCAAGACGCCAATGCCACGGAGTCACAATGCCTGACCGCACCGTCCTGACTTGCGAGGACGCGCTTCGGCTCATCGCCCAGTATCTCGATCGCGAGCTCGGCGATGGCGATCGTGCCGATCTCGAACAGCATCTCGCCACGTGCCGAAGCTGCTATTCACGCGCTGAGTTCGAGCGCCGGTTGAAGGAGGAGCTGACCCGGCTCGGCGTGTCCGACGTGCCGACGACGCTCCACTCCCGCATCCATACGCTGCTCGGCGGCGCGCGGTAGACCGCGCGCGAGCCACAGCCGACTACCACGGTTTCCTGTCGGAGCACCACCATGGTTGCCATCCTCTCCAATCAGCGCGATGTGATCCTCCACGCGGTTCGCGGCATGTATACCGACGTCGCCACCAATCCGGGCAAGGCGTTTCACTTCCCCACCGGGCGGCCGGCGTGTGAGTTCGTCGGCTATCCGGCGAGCGTGCTCGCTTCCATACCGGAGGCGGCGGTCGAATCGTTCGCGGGCGTCGGATATCCGTTCGCCGCCGACGTCATCCGCGCCGGCGACACGGTGCTCGACGTCGGCTCCGGCTCGGGCACCGACGTGCTCATCGCGAGTCAGCTCGTGGGCGCACGCGGAAAGGTGTTCGCTCTGGACATGACCGAGGCCATGAGGGCAAAGCTCCGCTCCAACGTCTCAGCCGCTGGCGCCGCCAACGTGGAGGTGCTCGACGGCAATGCGGAGGAGCTGCCCCTGCCCGACGCGTCGGTGGACGTCGTTACGAGCAACGGCGTGCTCAATCTCGTGCCGGACAAGGCGGCCGCCATTCGTGAGATCGCGCGCGTGTTGAAGCCGGACGGACGCGTTCAGCTCGCCGACATCGTGGTCGGAACGCTTCCATCCGATTCCTGTCGTGCGCAGCCCGATCTGTGGGCCGAGTGCATCGTCGGCGCGACGCGGGAAGAGGACTACATCAGCATGCTGCGCGACGCCGGGTTCCGGATGGTCGACGTGCTCCAGCGGCTCGATTACTTCGCGGGGAGCGGCAGCGCGGAGACGCGCAAGGTGGCGGCATCGTTCGGTGCGCACACCATCGTCCTGCGCGCGTCGAAGTAACGAAGCGAGGCGTGGCTGCGACGGGCTTACGGCAGCCGTGGCACTCCCGGCGCCGTCGCCGGATCGTACGAATCGACCATTCCCTGCGTCTTCAGCGTGCGCCGCAGCTCGGCCACGTCGATGTCGTGCACGCCCACGCCGCTCCGCAGCGCGAGCGCCGCGGCGACACCGGCCGCTTGCCCGATCATCATGTATTGCGGCTCCATCCGCATGCTCGAATACACGACGTGGCTCGCCGAGAACGGCACGGGCACCAGGAGGTTCGCGGCCTCGGCGCGGCGCGGCAGCAGGACGCGGTACGGGATCTGATACGGCTCGACCCGCACCTCCATGTTGCCCTCGTTCTGCACCGAACCGTCGGACTGCACGAACCGCTGGACGTTGTGGCTGTCGCTGTTGTAGCTCCCCATCGCGATCGCGTCCGGCTTGGTGAGTTCGCTCTGGAGGTCCTTCTGCGTCATGACGAAGTCGCCGAGCATGCGACGGCCTTCACGCACGTAGAGCTGGTACGGCCAGTTGCCGTTGTCGACGAACTCGTCCTTCGCCAGCCCCCATTCGTTCATCGCGTTCCGGATGCTCATGGGCAGTCGCGGGTCGGTCGCGAGGAAATACAACAGTCCCTTCGTGTACAGCACGTGGTCGCGCCAGATGCGCGCGCGCGTGGCGTAGGTCCCGTCGGGATAGTCATAGCTTGCGCCGATGTAGTCCGTGGAGAACGGGCCGCGATTGTTGAAGTCCGCTTTGTGGTGCGGCAGATCGGCGCGCATCAACAGAAGCTCGGTCAGCTTCGGCGGGGTGCCGCGCTCGCGCTCGACGACGTCGATGAACCGGCGGAGAAGCTCGTACCGATGCGGCGTGTAGCCGGCGGGCCGCTCGAACGGGACCTGGTTCGCCTTCTCCGTCGTGAGGATGAGACGGAAGTTGTACGCCTGGACGCGCGTGTCCCCCGTGCCGATCTCGCCGCGCGGCAGCGGCGAGATCTCCGGGAGAAGTCTTCCGCGCTCGTCGCGCGCCGGGACTTTCACGTCGAACTGATGATTGCGATCCTTCGGGCGTACGCCGGCGAGAGTCTCGCCGTACGCCGACGTCGCCTCGCGTCCCACCGTGTA
Organism: Gemmatimonadaceae bacterium; assembly: GCA_045804245.1. Taxonomy (GTDB): domain Bacteria; phylum Gemmatimonadota; class Gemmatimonadetes; order Gemmatimonadales; family Gemmatimonadaceae; genus AG11. The sequence continues at coordinate 6,117 of JBJMNN010000261.1, forward strand.
GCGGACGCCGGCCTGGCTCATCACGTCGCCCTCGTAGCTCGCCTCGACGAAGATCTTCCCGCGAAAGCGCGCCCCGTTCTCCGTCACGAGCTCGGTGATGTTCGCGCCCGTCTTGCGCACGCCACCGCGCTCGCGCAGCCGATGGCGCAGGAAGAGCGTCACGTTCTTCTGCTCGGCGAGCATCTCGTTCAGCACAGCCTCGGCGACCTTTGGCTCGGGATACCAGAAGAGCGGGACGCCGTACTTGCCGCCGACGCGCCGGTAGAACGCGAGCGCGTCACCGCCGACGACGATCTTCTCGCCGTGATCGGTGGCGCTCAGCCCGCCGGTGACCATGCCACCGACGTGCGGCGTCGGTTCGAGGAGGGCGACAGTGAGTCCCATGCGCGCGGCAGACACCGCGGCGACCACGCCGCCGGCCGTTCCGCCGTAGATCACGACGTCGAAGGAGCGCGCGGCCGGAGTCTGGGCGAGGGCCGAGCCCGTGATCGGCGCGACGAGCGCGAGCTGGAGCGCGAGGGTGGCGAGCGTGAGTTGGCGGAAGCTCATGTCACCGCAGCTGCCGAATCCGTATCGCCTGCCCGCCCCCCGGCGCGAGCGTGACGGTGAGTCGCGTCGCCGACGTCACCGCGCGCCGTGAGATCGACACCGGCAACGGGTTCGATCGCCAGTTCGCCCCTGGACCATCGGCGTAGATCTCCGCCTCGTATCGCTTGCCCGGCGTGAGGAAATCGAGCGGCACCGTGAACGTGCGCGCCACCTCGTCGGTGATCGCGCCGATGAACCACGTCGGCGCGCCACGCTGGCGCCGAGCGACGAGCACGTAGTCGCCGATCGCGCCCTGGAGCACGCGCGTCGTGTCCCAATCGACGGCGAGGTCGCGGATGAACTGGAACGCCGGCTGCCCCGCGTAGTTCTCCGGCAGGTCCGCCGCCATCTGCAGCGGCGAGTAGAGGACCACATATAACGCGAGCTGCTTCGCCAGCGTCGTGCGCGGTCGCGATTCCTCCGGCGTCCGAGGGCCCTGCCCCGCGCTCTTCATCAGGAGATCGAAGATCCCCGGCGTGAAGTCCATCGGTCCCGCGAGCAGCCGCGTGAAGAACAGGATCGACTCGTGCTCCGGCGGATTCCCTCCCTCGGCGCCCCACGCGTTGTACTCCTGTCCGCGCGCGCCCTCGCGCGACATCATGTTCGGCCAGGTGCGACGCTCGCCCGTGTCGTGAATCGGCTCGTGCGCATCCACCATGATCTCGTGGCGAGCCGCCGTCTCGATCACCTTGCGATGGTGCCGCACCGCGTACTGTCCGTAGTGCGACTGCCCGCCACCGACGGTATCCGCCACATAGCCGGTCTTGATCGCGTGGATGCCGAGCGACTGGTAGAGCTTGTACGCGTCCTCGAGCTGCCGCTCGTAGTTCTCGATCCCGCCCGACGTCTCGTTGTGCGCGATGAGCCCGACCCCCTTCGACTTCGCGTACGCGGCGAGACCGGAGAGATCGTAGTCCGGGTACGGCTTCGTGAACGTGAACGCGTTCTTGTTCTGGATCCAGTCGCCGTCCCAGCCGACGTTCCAACCCTCGACGAGCACCCCCTTGAAGCCGTTCGCCGCGGCGAAGTCGATGTACGTCCGCGTGTTCGCCGTCGTCGCTCCATGCTTCGGCCCTGACGACCACGTCATCGTGCCGAGGTGCATCCCCCACCAGATGCCGACGTACTTTTGGGGTACGATCCAATCCGCGTTGGACAGACGACTCGGCGGGTTGAGGTTGAGCGTGAGCACCTGCGGCTGCAGATCCTCGACGCGGTCGGCGATCTGGATCGTGCGCCACGGCGTGACGAGCGGCGTGCGTCCGCGCACCTTCACGCCGTCGGCCCACGGCGCGAGCGCGGCGCGCAGCGTACGGCTCTCCATGCGCGGGCCGGCGAGGAACATCCGCGGATAGTCGACGAGGTTCGCCTCGTGGATCACGACGTACGTCCCGTTCGACATCTTCAGCGTGAGCGGCGTCTGCACGCTGTCGAGCGTGCTCACTGGCCCCTCCGAGTAGAGCTGCTCGGAGCGATCGAGCCTCGGCCGGTTCGACGCGATCCACCATGCGCTCGCGTTGTCGGCGAGGGAGAACTCGGAGAGCTCGTCGGAGATCTCGTAGTTGGTGAGTCCGGGCTGATCCGGGAGCTCGTAGCGAAAGCCGACGCCGTCGTCGAACACGCGGAACGTCACGGTGAAGTGGCGCGCCGGCGCCTTCGTCTCCACGACGTTCACCTGCAGCTCGTTATGATGATCGCGCACCTGCTTGACTTCACCCCACGGCTGAGTCCAGGTAGAGTCGTACGTCGCGCGGCGGCTGTCGATGATGCGCAGGCTGTCGCCGAGCGGAGCGGCGCCGCGGAAGGCGAAGCCGAGGCGCGAGGGCATCACCACGTTGGCGCCGGCGTGGCGCACGGCGTAGCGCAGCACGCCGGCCTCGAGCGCGACCGTCACCTGCGTGCTGCCGTCTGGTGAGGCAACGGTGAGCCGCGCCTGCGCCGAGAGCACGCGCGGAGTGAGCATGAGGACGAGCGCCGTCGCCAGCGCGCGGATGCGTCGGTCGTGCGAGATCATTTGCGTGCGAGGGGTGAGGGATGCCGAATCGCTTCCCGGAATAATGCGCGGGTCCTGCAGCACCGCTACTGAGCGACGCCGACGCAGCGCGCCCTCGTCGCTACCGTCTGGCGACGGACTTCTCGCGTGCTGCTACCCCGAGCTTCGCGTAGTCCACCATCCACGTCCGCAGACCCAGGTTCGGCAGGTTGTTCGTGTGACCCGCCACGAGCTGGCGGTTGTACTCGGCGAAATACAGGTCGAACGGATCGCCCTCGTCGTCGTCATGGATCAACAGATCGGTGTCGGTCATCGTCAGCTTGCCGAACCGGAGGATCCCGCCGCGAAAGTAGACGAAGTTGCGCGACCCGCTGTCGGGCTTCACGAACGTGCCGAAGATCGTGTCGTCCGCGGTGCGCGCGAACTCCTGGACGAGAAGCGTGCCTTCGATGCGCACGGACGTCACCTTCCCCTCGACCATCGGCCGCGGGATGATCTGCAGCGGATCGAGGTAGATGTCGTCTCCCGTGACCGACGCACCGCGCGCCTTGCTGAGATTCATCATCTTGTCCAGGTGCAGCCCGAGCGCATGCATCAGGGCACTACCATTCACACCGAGGATCTTCAGGCGGTCCGGATGCAGCTTGAGCCGACCGTCGGGCTGCAACACCGGGACGGACCACATCTGAAACGGGATGGGGACGCCTTTCAGCAGCGTGCCTCGTTGCACCAGCGATCCGTTCTCGATCGTGACCCGAAGGTTCCGGATCGGTGCGCCCGGATAGTTGAACGCCACGTCGTTGAGCAGCGCCGAGATCGCGTCGCCATTCAGGGTCACCACGCCACTGGTCGCCCGCACCTTGAACGACGCCGGTTGGTCGAGCCACGCGATCACCCCCGGCTTCGTGAGCACCTGACCGCGCAGCGACTGGACGTGCATGACGCTGCGCGGATTGATGTGGAGGTCCACGTTGCGCATCTCCATCCAGAGCGTGGCGTCACGATCGGCACCCGCTCGATCGGCGCTGGTCGCGCTCGACTCGGCGCCGTTCGGGGCGGCGCGCGCGAGCGTCCTCGGTTGCCGACTCACCGCGAGTGCAGCTACACCAGTGAGTAGAAGCATGAGAGGTCGGCGCATGGTCCTCCATCCGCGGCGAATGAGACCGGCACGATTCACGCTCGGGAACTGCACATCGTGCGCCGGGAGGCGATGGGAATACCTGCCCTGGTCGTGACGTCTGCCATCATGGAAGACCCGAGAGCACAGCAACGCCGATGAGACCCGACGGCGCGAACGGTGGGCGCGCGCCCGAGCACCGGCCGTTTCGTGTGATCGTCATCGCCGGCGAGTGCGGCCGGCGGCAGGCGGTCGAGCGAGGAATTGACGGGCGGAGTACGACTGCGGTAAGAGCCCGCTCTCGCCAGTCATCCGCCCGCCCCGTAGCTTTGCGGTGCCGTGCGGCCTGGCCCCCGCCTCCCCTCCCTTCGCCGCCCAGTGTCGAACGACGTCCTCACGCGATTGACCGAGTCGCTCGCCGATCGTTATCGCATCGATCGCGAGCTCGGGGTCGGCGGGATGGCCACGGTGTACCTCGCGCACGATCTCCGGCACGACCGCGACGTCGCCATCAAAGTCCTCCACCCCGACCTCGGTGCCGCGCTCGGCGGCGAGCGGTTCCTGAGCGAGATCCGGACGACGGCGCGGCTCCAGCACCCGCACATCCTCCCCCTGCTCGACTCCGGCAGCGCGAGTGGCCTGCTCTACTACGTGATGCCGCTCGTCACCGGCGAGACGCTGCGCGCGCGGCTGGAGCGCGAGAAGCAGCTCCCGATCGACGTCGCGGTCCGAATCGCGCGCGAGGTGGCCGACGCGCTTGGCTACGCGCACGAGCTGGGCGTCATCCACCGCGACATCAAGCCGGAGAACATCCTGCTGCAGGGCGGCCACGCCACCGTCGCCGACTTCGGGATCGCGCTCGCCGTGCAGCAGGCAGGCGGCCACCGCATGACCCAGACCGGGCTCTCGCTCGGCACGCCGCAGTACATGTCACCCGAGCAGGCGATGGGCGAGAAGTCGATCGACGCGCGGAGCGATCTCTATGCGCTCGCCGCGGTGACCTACGAAATGCTCGTCGGCGAGGCGCCGTTCACCGGCCCGACCGTGCAGGCGATCGTCGCGCGCGTGATGACGGAGGAGCCGCGCCCGCTCCACACCCAGCGCAAGGCGATCCCCGATCACGTGGACGACGCGGTGATGCGCGCGCTGGAGAAGCTCCCCGCCGATCGGTGGAGCTCGGCGCGCGAGTTCGCCGATGCGCTCCAGGGCTCGGCCACGGGCTCGGCCTTGCGGGCCGGCACCGCGGCGACGCGCGCGCGCGGTGCCACGAACCTCCGCTCGTCGTGGCGCGCGAGAGCGCGAGATCCGGTGGTGCTCGGGCTCCTCGGCGTCGCGCTCGCGAGCGTGGGGCTGGCCGGATGGGAGCGCCGCGCCGTGAAGCCAGCACCGGCGAGCGTGGTGCGGTTCACCATCCCCGCGCCGCAGGATGTGTCGTCCAATTCGCTGGGCTTGAACACCCTCGCCATCTCGCGCGACGGCCGAACGCTCGTGTACATCGGCCAGGGCGACGGACGACGGCCGGTGCTGATGATTCGCGCGCTGAGCGACATCACGCCGCGGCCGCTGCCGGGAACGGAGGAGGCGAACAACCCGATCTTCTCTCCCGACGGCCGGTGGGTGGCGTTCGTGCGCGGCAATCAGCTCTTCAAGATCGCCGTGGACGGCGACCGTCCGCAGCTGCTCGCGCCCGTGCTGGGTGTCTTTAACGGAATGAGCTGGTCCACTACTGGCGTGATCCTCGTCTCGGGGAACGTCGCGATGTACGTCGTCCCGGAGGTTGGGGGTCAGCCGCGCCAGCTCGGAAAGCCGGACCGGCGCGGCGGTGAGGTGGATCAGGATGCGCCGCTGGCCGTCGACGAGGACGGGATCTACCTGTACGCGAGCACGACGAGCAGTGCCGTCTCCACTTCGAGGCTGGCGATCGCATCGCTCGCGACGGGCGAGCAGACCGTGTTCGACGTGCCCGGCTGGCAACCGCTCGGCATCGTGGAGGGAGTGCTCGTCTACATCGCCAGCGGCGGCGTGATCATGGGCGTGCCGATCGACGTGCGCGGTCGAAAGCTCACAGGGAAACCCGTGCAGCTCGTGGGCGACGTCTCCGTGAATTCGACCACCGGATTGGGCCGCGCCTCGCTCAGCCGCGACGGGACGCTCTTCTACCAGACCGGTACTCAGTCGTCGCAGGTAGTGATCGCGGGTGCCGACGGCAGCACCCGCGTGCTGCTCGCCGAGCCGCGCGAGTACGCGTTTCCTCGTCTCTCGCCCGACGGGCGGCGACTCGCTGTTGCCATCGGCTCGACCGACCGCCGCGACATCTGGATCTACGATCTCGACGCGCAGACGGCGACGCGACTCACCAACCAAGGGACGATGAACGAGCGACCCGAGTGGTCGCCGGACGGCACGCGCGTGCTGTTCCGCACGGACCGGCGCGCGCGCTCCGCCATCTGGTGGCGTCCCGTCGATCTGAGCGCCGACGCGACGCCGCTGATCGAGGGCCCGAGCATCGACGTGTTCGAAGCCGTGATCTCGCCCGACATGCGCAACGTCGTCTATCAGCTCGACACGATCGGCGCGGACCTCCTCTATCGCGGCATGAACGGCGACACCACGCGGCACGTTGTCTCCAACAGCGCGGCCATCGAGAACATGCCGCGGCTGTCGCCCGACGGCCGGTGGGTCGCATTCGTCACCGACGAATCCGGGCGAAACGAGGTGGTGCTGCAGCCCTTCCCCGGCCCCGGCGGCCGCATCCAGGTCTCCTCGAGCGGCGGCAGTGAGCCCGTGTGGTCACGTGACGGGCGGCGCCTGTTCTATCGCGGTGACGGGCATCTCATGGCCGCGACGCTGGACCTGGCGCACGCGTTCAGCGTGACGAGGCGCGACACCCTCTTCGCCGATAGCTACCAGTTCGCCGCGAATCCGCACGCGAACTACGATGCGATGGCGGACGGCTCACACTTCGTGTTCCTCAGAGCCGCACGCGAGGGTACTATGGTCGTGGCGACGAACTGGAGGGACGTCGTGCGGACGCAGATGGCTCCGTCCCTCGGTGCATCACCTGCACGATGAACATGCTCGACCGCAAAGCGTCCGTGAGAGACGCGTAGCCGGCGGATCCTCGCGTGACGCCTACCGCCCCAGCAACGAATCCAGCAGTCCCTGCCTGAAGGTGCGCGCCGCCGGATCGTACACCCCGAACCCCGACGCGAACTCCCAGTACGCCCAGCTCATCCCGCGCGCCTCCATCGCATCGCGCATCGTGCGGTTGAACGTGATGCGTGACGCCTCGTCCGCCTTGCTGTACGCGCCGAACTCGCCAACGTACACCGGATAGCGCTTCGCCGCCGCCCACGTCTTCGCCACGTCGAGTGGTCCCGTCATGTCGGCGACCTGCGCCGCGCTGCAGCACGTCACGCCGACCGGGAGCACCGGGCTCACCCACTCCGCGCCCTGATGCGTGAAGGTGAACGGATTGTAGTCGTGGATCGTCACGATCAGGTTCGCGTCGTTGGGCAGCTTCAGCAGCGTGAGGTCGCCGGCGTTGTTCCAGTGCGTCGGCCCGATCGCCACCACTCGGTCCGGATTTGTCGCGCGGACCACGCGCAGCGCCCGCGCGGCGAGCACGTTCCACGGCTCGCCGTTCATACGCCCGTGCGGCTCGTTGTACAGCTCGAGCACCAACCGATCGCCGCGCGACTTGAACCGCGACGCGATCTGCTCCCACAACATCACGAACCGCACGTCGAGCACCGCATCCGCGACCTTCGACTCGCCGGCGTCCGGCGCATCGCCGTCGAGCTGCCGGTAGTGGTGCATGTTCAGCACGACGGTCAGGTTCTTCGCCAGCAGCTTGTCCACGATGCTCTCGACGTGCGTCATGAACGCCGGATCGATCGTGAACGGCGCCTCCGCGCCGGCGTGATTGCTCCAGCGTACGGGCAGCCGTACCGACGTGAACCCCGCCGCCGCCGCCTTGTCGATGAAGTCGTCGGTGACGCTGATACCCCAGGCGCCCTCGGTGGGCGCCTCGAGCATGTTGCCGAAGTTCACGCCGCGGCCGAGCGCCTTCGCCGCCGACTCGGCGCGGGTCGAGGCGCCGGGCGGCGCGTCGTTCGCGAGCGGAGGATACGCGTTGATGTCGGGCGTCGTCGGCGGCATCGGCAGCGCGATCCCGCTGCTGCCGGCGCAGCCGGCCACGACGAGAATCGCGCCATAGCGGAGCGCCACGCGTGCCCCGTTCCGGATATCAGTCATCGAGAGCAGAGTCGTTTCTCATCGGTGTCGGCTTGCCGCCTCGGCTGCGAGGCGGGCCCGGCGGAATGCCGGCGGTGACTATGGAACTGACGATGCGGCAGCGCAAGCGGCGACTCGCCGTTGCTTGCGTCCGCGGCGGGAGGTTCCCATACTCGACCATCGCGCGGAGCCATCGCATCCGGAGACAGTCTCTCGCCCGCCGACCATGTCCTCACGCCACCTCGTCGTCCTCGCCGCGCTCCTCACCATCGCTGCGTCCTCGAACGCAGTCGCCCAGAGCCTCACCGGCCGTTGGGAAGGAGCGAGCGTCCTTCGCGGTGAGCCCACCCACGTGACGATCGCGCTCGACAGTGGCGCGGCGGCGTGGAGCGGCACGCTATCCGCCGACGGCCTGCCCGGTGGGAGCGTGCGGCTCGACTCCGTGACGGTGCATGGCAACGAGCTCACCATGCGGCTCCCAGCATCGGTCGCGCCGGCGATGCTGCGCGGCACGCTCACCGCCGATCGTCTCCGCATCGACGGACGCGTGCACCTGCAGGGCGACAGCGGCGTGTTTCACCTCGCGCGTCCCGGCGCGCCCGCGCTCGCGGCGATCCTCGACGACGCGGAGCTCGGTCCGCCCAACGCGAACCGCGCGCGGGGACGCGAGCCGCAGGCAGACCCCGACTCGGCGCGGCTCGTGACGAGCGACATCGACCGGTTCTGGGCCGTCGTGGAGCGTGCACCCGACGACAGCCTCGCGGCCTATCTGCGGCGCGACTACATCGAGCGCGGATCGGCCGGAGTGCAGGACTTCATCCAGGGGCGCATCATCAGCTCCGCTGCGCTCGCTGAATCGTATCGGAAGAACAAGACCCGCTACGAAGCGGCACGGCCGAACATGGCGCGCATCGCCGAGGTCGCCCCGCAGATCCACGCGGCGTTGGGTCGATTCAAGGTGATGTATCCGGAGGCGAAGTTCCCCGACCTGTACTTCGTCGTGGGTCGGTTCAACTCCGGTGGCACGTCGAAGCCGAGCGGGTTGATCCTCGGCGCGGAGATGATCCGCGACGTGAACGGTCTCCCATGGCTCGCGGCGCACGAGCTCGTCCACTTCCAGCAGCGCGAGTCTCGCGCACCGACGCTGCTCGCACAGGCGTTCGCCGAGGGCGCCGCCGACTTCATCGCCTCGCTCGTCATGGCTCGCGACGACAGCTCGGCGAAGTACCGATACGGCATCGCACACGAGCACGAGCTCTGGACCGAGTTCGCGCGGCAGATGCACGGCACCGAGCGCGGGATCTGGATGTACACCAAACCGCCCGACGGCCGGCCGAACGACCTGGGCTACTTCGTCGGCTCGCGGATCGCGCGAGCGTATTACGAGAAGTCGACCGACAAGCGCGCCGCGCTGCGCGAGATCATTCTCGCCGAGGACGTGGACGACATCCTGCGACGCAGTGGTTATTCGCCCTGAACGCGGACTGATACATCGACGCTGACAAACGCGTCAGCGTTCGACGGAACTGTCTTCGGGCACCGGTAGCTTCGCCGTCGCCGCGCCCAGTGCCTCGAGCGCCGTCGTCGACATCGCGAGGAGCTCGGGCGGCGGCTCGTACATTCCCTTCCGCAGCCGCTGGCGCGTCCGCACCCCCGCCGCCGTCAGCACGACGAGCTTCACCCGCCGGTCACCCGGCTTCTCCCGTCGCTCGGCGAGCCCGCGCTGCTCGAGCCGGTCCACGATCCACGTCGCGTTCGATGCGTCACACCCCCACGCGTCGGCCAGCGAGCGCATCGTGCGCCCCTCCCGCGGGTCGAGCGTGTGGAGCGCGCGTGAGTCGTTCGGCGTGAGATCGAGCTCGGCGAGCACGCGCTGCCGCTGCCCGCTCGTCGAGATGAAGAAGTCGAACAGCCGGCGCCACACGTCGGCCGCCAGCGCGCGGTGCTTCCTGGAGGGCTCTCGACTCATCGGGCTCAACCTACGGACGGGCCGGCTGCTGTCCAGCGCCCTCGACCGTTGAGCGTCTCCGATACTTGAATATGCTCAAGTATCGTGCGACCATTCGTCCGTGACCTTCACGGAGGCGACGATGGGCTGGTACGAGCTCTCCAAGGTGCTCCACTTCCTGGGGCTGATCGCGCTGTTCGGATTCTTCGTCGTCTGGTCGCGCGCCGGCGGCAAGCTGCGCGCGGCGGCCACCGCGAGCGAGGCGCGCACCTGGCTCGCACTGCTCGACATGACGCGGCCGATTCTCCCGGGCGGCGCGGTGATGCTTGGCGTGAGCGGCATGGCCATGGCGGCGCTCCGGTGGCGCGGCCCCTATCCGTTCATGGTCATCGGACTCGTCGCCCTGATCACCATCTGGGTCGTCTGGGCGCTCGTCGGCGCGCGGCATCTCCGCGCGATGCGCGCCGCCGTCGGCGAATCCGACGGACCGCTGCCGGCGGCGGCGACGCGCCAGATCCTCGACCCGCGACCATGGGGAGTGCTGGGTCTGCTCAACGGTGCTGCGCTCGGCGTGCTGTTCGTCATGACGACGAAGCTCGGATGGCTCGCGGCAGTGGCCGTCGTCGTCGCGCTCGCCGCGCTCGTCGGCGGCGCGTTCACCGCCGGTGTGCGACGCCAGCGCGACGCGCGCGTTTCGAGCGGACCGAGGGGCGTGGAGGCACACGCATGAGCACCGAGCGCGTACGCGCGCTGGACGGCAGAGTCGGCCTCGTGACCGGCAGCTCCCGCGGGATCGGCGCCGCGATCGCGCGGTGCTTCGCCCGTGAGGGGGCGCGCGTCGCCGTGCACGGGCGCGACGAATCGGCGATCGCCGCCGAAGTGGACGCCATCCGGCGCGACGGCGGCGCCGCGATTTCCGTGACCGGCGACGTGACGCGCATCGAGGACCTCGAGCGGATGCGGGACGAGATCGAGCGCGAGCTCGGCGCGGTGGACATCCTCGTCGCCAACGCCGGAGGAAACTTCACGGCGCCCGGTCCGTTCGAGGACATCCCCGTCGACGGATGGCGTGCGTCGCTCGAGGGCAACCTCACGGCGACGTTCCTCACGATCAGAACGTTCCTTCCCGCCATGAAGCGGCGCGGCGCGGGGAACATCATCACGATCTCGTCGGCCGCCGCGCGGCGGCCGCATCCACGCTCGCCCGTCGCCTACGCCGCGGCGAAGGCCGGCATCCAGATGCTGACCCAGCATCTCGCCGTCCAGGTGGGCCCGGCCGGCGTTCGCGTCAACTGCATCGCCCCCGAGACGATCCTCACCGAGCGGAACGCGCAGGAGATCCCCGACGAGATCATGCCCAGGCTCGTGGAGGCGCATCCGATCAAGCGCCTCGGCGCGCCGGACGACGTCGCCGAGGCGGCGCTCTTCCTCGCGAGCGACCCCACCGCGCGAAAGATAGGCGCGATAGCGGGCGAGAAACTCAGCCTCACTTTCCGAAGGAAGACGGATGCGCAGTGGCGTAGGCACTTACAAAAGCCCCATTTTGAGCTCAGTGGACC
>JBJMNN010000262.1:0-3679 GCA_045804245.1 Gemmatimonadaceae bacterium
GCCAACTGGATGATCCAGGCGATCGAGCAGCGGCGGCAGACGATGCTCAAGGTCATGAACTACATCGTCGAGCGGCAGCGCGAGTTCTTCGAGAAGGGCGTGCAGTTCCTCAAGCCGCTCACGCTGCGCGAGGTGGCCGAGGTGATCAACATGCACGAGAGCACCGTGAGCCGCGTGACGAACGAGAAGTTCGTCCAGACGCCGCGCGGCGTTCTCCCGCTCAAGTTCTTCTTCTCCTCCGGCCTGTCCACGACGGCGGGCGAGGACGTCTCGGCGCGCGGCATCAAGGCGCAGATCCAGAAGCTGGTCTCGGAGGAGAACCCGAAGCATCCGCTCACCGACCAGGCGATCGTCAACATCCTCAAGGAGAGCGGCGTCCAGATCGCGCGGCGCACGGTGGCCAAGTATCGCGACCAGCTCGGCGTGCTCTCCGCCCGCATGCGCAAGCGCGTATGACCGCTGGCGCGTCCACGCTGCCCGCGAGGAGATTCTCGAGCGCCGTGGAGCGCCGCATCGACGTGTCGGTGCTCGTGCCGGCGAAGGACGAGTCCGAGAACCTGCCGCTGTTCATGGAGCTGGCAGCGGCCGCGTTCGCGGCGGATCCCAGCATCAGCTACGAGGTCGTCGTCATCGACGACGGATCCGTCGACGATAGCTGGCGGGTGCTCCAGGAGCTCGGCACCCGCTACGACTTCCTGCGCAGCGTACGACACCGCTCCCGTCGCGGGATCGCCGACGCGCTACGCACGGGATATCTCGCGTCGACCGGCCCGGTGCTGGTGTTCTATCCCGCCGATCTGCAGTTCAAGCCCGAGGACATCCCGCGACTCGTCGCACCGATCATCGCCGGCGACGCGGACATGGTCACGGGATTCAAGGAAGGGAAGTACGAGAAGGCGTTCGTCTCGGGGATCTACAATCGCCTGAGCCGGACGCTGTTTCACGTCCCGGTGAAGGACCTGAACTCGGTGAAGGCGTATCGCCGGGAGATCATGGACACGCTGCCCGTGCGTCCCGACTGGCATCGCTACATGATCGTGATCGCGGCGGCCGAAGGTTTCACCGTCACCGAGATCCCGGTGCCGCTCTACCCGCGGCACGCGGGGCGCTCGAAGTTCGGGCTGTCGCGCATTCCCGTCGGCGTGCTGGACATGCTGTCGGTGTGGTTCGAGCTGCGCTTCGGGAAGAAGCCGCTGCTGCTCTTCGGCATGGCCGGCGCGGCGTTGTTCGCGCTCGGCTTCGTCGCCGGAATCGCCGCGCTGATCGTGCTCGCGACGGCACATGTCGGCGTTCGCGCCGTGTGGATGCTCATCCAGACCTGTCTCATCCTCGGCAGCGTGCTGTTCGCCACCGGCTTGCTCGGCGAGCAGATCGCCGGCCAGCGCGCGGAAGTGCGCGAGCTGCGGCGCCAGCTCGACGAGCTGAAGCCCCGCGATCAGTAGCGTCGCTCGCGCCACATCGCATCACCAACCCGCTCCGACGATTCCGCGCCCCCTCCTGCGGATCCTGCGCTGGACCTTCGTGCTCGTCCTCGTCGGCGCTGCCCTCTGGGCGCTGCGAGGCCAGCTTCCGTCGGTGCTCGCCGTTGCGGACCGCATCCATCCGCACTGGGGATTGGTTACGGTGGCCTCGCTCGTCGTCGTCCTGACCTACTTCCTGCTCGTCGAGAGCTGGCGACGCGTGCTCGCCGCGCTCGGTGGCACGCTCGAGCGTGGCGACGCGGCGCGCATCTGGTTCGGCTCCAACCTCGCGCGATGGCTTCCCGGCGCATTCTGGCAGCTCGGCGCGATGACCGAGATGACGCGACGTCGTGGCGTTCCCGTCGCCGTCTCGACTGGCGCGGCGATGCTCATGACCGTGGTGAACCTCTTCACCGGGCTCGCCGTCGCCTGCGCCTTCGCCTTCCCCGTGCTGCGCGCGCGGTTCGGCGCGAGAGGATGGTGGATCGTCGCGCTCGGCGTCGTGACGCTTTCACTCGCGCCCGTGCTCATCCCCAAAGTCGGCGCGCTCGCGAGGAAGCTGACCGGTCACGAGATCGTGCTGCCGCGGTTCGGGGCTCGAGCAGTGCTCATCGCCGCACTCTCCACCACGGTGGCATGGCTCGCGTACGGTGTCGCGTTCTGGATGATGGCGAGAGCGGTTCTGCCGGGCGACGTGCGCAGCGTCTCAGGAAGCATCGCGCTCTACACGCTGTCATATCTCACTGGGCTGCTCAATCCGGCGCCCGCTGGTCTCGGCGCGGCCGAAGGCGCGATGGTCGTGCTCGCGCCGCAACTCGGCGTCGCGACTCAGGCCGAAGCCGCGGTGCTCTCGATTATCGTTCGCCTCTGGCGCACGGTGCTCGAGATCGCGCCAGGCATCGTCGCCGTGCTGTGGACGAGGCGCGAGGTGGACGGCAGTCCACGTTGATCCCACCGCCCGAGCGAGGGCGCTGCCGTATTCCGCTTAGCCGTCTCGCGGTAGCCGAATCCCGTAGCGCGCGATGAACGTCGCCAGCTCCTCGGTGAGCGGCGATCCCTCCGCGCTTCGGCTGCGCCCCGCGAGATCGAGCCAGTAGATGCCGTTCGCGCGCAGCGCGGACTTCTCGGCGTCGTTCAGCGCGATCTCCGTCAACACCGTGTCGCCCCGCGTCGCCGCGAGCGCGTCGTCCGGCGTGCGCCGCCAGATGAGCCGCAGCGGACCCCCGCCCGCCGCTGGCCGGTAGCTTCGCGTCGCGCCGCGCACCTCGACGACGTAGTGCTCGTACGTCACGTAGCGCTCGAACTCGCTCACCATCTCGGCCACGATCGCCGCCTTCTTCTCCTCGCTCGGCACGCGTGGAAACTCCGGCGCCGAACGGATCACCTTTGCCGGACTGCCAACGGCGAGCGACATCGGCGGGATCGTCCCCTGCACGAGCGAGTTCGCGCCGATCACGCTGCCGTCGCCGATCGTCGTGCCGGGCATGATGAACACGCGCCAGGGAAGCCACACGCTGTTGCCGAGGGTCACCGGCTCGTACGTCACCGGATAACCGTCGAGCGCGTTGAGCCACGCGCCGTGCGTGAAGATCAGACAGTGGCCGCCGATGCCCGTGTCGTCGCCGATCGTCACCGGTTTCGTGGGATTGATCGACGCGAGCTGCAGGATGATCGTGCGGCTGCCGAGCGTGAAGCTCGACTCCGGAAGCTGAGGACCGCCGACGAACACCTGCTCTCGGATGCGGGCGTCCTCGCCGATCTGGATCCGCTCGCACGCCACATAGCTCATCGTCCCCACGCTGGAGTGGCGGCCGATGCGGATCGTGCGGCCCATCACCATCGCGAACAGTCCAATCTCAACGTGATCGGCGAGCTCCACGCTCTCGCCGACGACGACGGCGCCGAACGCGAGCTTCACTCCCTTGCCGATCTTGTAGCCCCGGAACACCCGGTACGCCCAGACTTTGAGCGGACTCGGAAGCCAGCCGTAGAGCGCGAGGTGACCGATCGGCAGCCGCTTCTTGCGGATCATCGAGGGGCGGGTGAGAGACGTCGTAGAGTGACGGGCGCACCGAGGAGCGTCAAGGGCGACGCGGCACCGCGCGTGCATCGCACTTGCCGCGTTCCAATGGCGCTCATAGACTGCGGGCGCGGCGCACCCGCTCGCGTCGCTCACCTTCCATTCCTCGTGCTCGCGCTCACCCACGACGATCTCCTGA
>JBJMNN010000263.1:0-6229 GCA_045804245.1 Gemmatimonadaceae bacterium
AGAGCAGAAGGATCAGGAGACGTCCGAAGAGCATCCTGCGGGCAACGGCAGGGGACGTGCCGGCGTCGGCTACGCGCCCGCGATTTCTCGACGACGACGCAGGGAGGCGAGCCCGGCGAAGAGCACCAGCGCCGGAGCCGCCACCCATCCGAACGCGCCGGCCGATCGGGGAATCGAGTCCGGCTGCGACGCGACACCGGCCTGCGCGTAGTCCAACCGATACACCGACTGGTCGAAGCTGCGCTGCTGCGCGCCGAGCCGGATGTCCGCGTCGCGCGGCACGAGGCCATTCACGAGGTACTCGGCGATCGCACGCTGATGATGGTTCTCGAACACGAGCCGGCGATTGACGGCGCCGCGCGGAACCGCGGCGTCGAATGCGAGCTCGATCGTACCACGCCCGTCCTTCAGCGCCTCGAGCGCTTCGATCTTCGCCGAGACGAGCCGCAGCGACAGACGACTGCCGTCCACCGAGAGCGACAGCTCCGACGCGAGCCGCTGCGCGTACGCGCGGAGCTCGGCTTCCGCGACGGCGCCATCGCGATCCGTATCGATCAGCGCGAGCACTCTCGGAAAGACTTCGATCCCGGGGGCGAGCCGCAGCTGCACCCCGACGCGGTCCTTCTCCACCGAGATGGTGGTGGCCTGAAGATACTCGTCCACGCGGTGCGCGAACGCCGGGCTCGCGACTGTGAGCAGCAGCGCGAAGGTACCGATGATGATCGCTCTCATCGCGCCGTGTACTTCCGCCCGTAGTCGTTCGTCGGGTCGCGGTACATGGTGTGTACGTGCATCGAGAGATCGCCGCCCAGTCGCTGGGGTGCGTACTCGATCACGAGGCGCGGGCCCTGAATCCGATAGTACGCCGTGATGTTCTGACCGGCCGCCGCGGTCGTCGGGCCGCTCCACGCGAACCACATGTCGTTCAGGTCGGCCCGGAGCTCCGCCATCCGCGCGGCGGCGGCGCTCTCGTGCACGATGCCGCTCCACTCCGAGATCACGTCGAGCAGCATCGCGCGCTGCCGTTCGTTCATCGCCGACGCCTTCAGTCCCTCGGGCTGGATGGTCTTGCCGTCCTGCCCCGGGCCGAGCACGAGATCGCCCACGTGGTACGAGAGGACCGCCAGCTTCTTCTGGCCTTCATCGAGCGCATTCAGCAGCGCGAGCGCCTTGTCGCTCTCCTTGCCGAGCGGCCGCACGGTCTTTCCGGCAAGTGTGTAGAGCGCGGGTTGCGCGCCGGTGAGCGTCGGCGTGAGCACGCCATGCTCCCCTGCGATCGTCACGTTCACCGCGAGATGATGTCCACCGAACTGCAGCATCCACGGCTTCGTCTCGGACGGTGTGCCGAGGATGGAGATGTAGTAGAGGTCACGGCCGAACATCGGATTGTTCCGCTCGCTGGCCTTGAGTACCTCGTCCCCCTCGACGATCTGCTGAACCTTCTCGTACCCACGTGGGCTGAGCACGGCGCCGAGCAGCGACATCGCGGCGGAACGCTGTGCCGCGCTCAGGTCGCCGAGCTTGAGTCCCGCCCGGGGCGTCATCCGAACGGGAAAGTTCGACCAGCGCGCGCGCTGCGCATCGTCGCCGAACGCGAACAGCAGGGTCCCGCGCTGCTGCTGGTCGAGCGTCGCCAGGAAGCGATTCGCCGCGCTCACGATCCGCGCCGTCGGACTGGTTGCTCGTGCGGCCGCCTGCTGCCCCGAAGCGACAGTGGCAAACACGCACGATGCGACTGCGACCGCGACTCGCCGCGTCGTCCTCATGACAAGAGCACTCATCCCGTCGTCTCCATTGGTTGAATAACCCGCAGCATCACGCCGCGATCGTCGCGAGCGCCACCACCAGTGCGGCGCCAGCCGCCATCACCGCCAGTGCTTTGAGGCGCACCTTCTTGAGATAGAACAGCAGCCCCAGCCCCGTGAGCGACAGAAATACGAGGAACATTCCGGCCACGTCGATCAACCACGCCCACGCACTCCCCGCGTCACGCCCACGGTGCAGATCGTTGATCACTCCGATCGCGCCCTGGTACGACGTCGTGAGCTTGTAGCGTCCCGTCCCGACGGCGATGAATGCGTCGGCCGAGTAGCCCGGCGCGCGGAAGGTCAGCGAGCCGTCGCGCTCGTCCTCCCGGCGATCCGCCACCGTGCCGTGCACGCCGTTCGTGGCGCGAAGATGCTCCGCGACGACGAGCCAGTCGATCCCATTCGCCGACTTCCAGCCAGCCGGCAGCGTCCCGCTCACTTCCTCCGTGCGCTCGGTGGCCAGCCAGTCGGGATGATTGAGCGTCACACCGGTGGCGGCGAAGAAGAGCACGACGAGCAGGCTCACCATCGACGTGTAGATGTGCAGCCAGCGGAGCACCGTGTGCACGCGCAGCCGGAGCGGCCGCTTCCGGCGCACGCGCGGCGCCGTCGGCTGCACCGTATCGGGCGGTCTACTTTCTACGGCGATACTCGACACGTGCCCTCCCGATCTCCTCGTTGCTCCCGAGGTCCGCCGCCACGGGCTTCGTGCCGAGCGTGAGATCCTGCTGCATGAGCTGGTAGGTGCCGTGCTCGCGCGCTGCTTCGATCAGCACGCGATAGCCGCCCTGATCGACGACGTTGCCGCGGTCGTCGCGTCCATTCCACGTGAGCGTGTACTGCCCGGGCAGTCGGGTCGCGCTTGACACCGTGGCGATGAGATTCGGCCCGCCCGCATCCTCCTGATCGCGCTCCATCGAGAACCACCGCCGAAGCTCGCGGATGTAGCGCGGACCGCGGCCCGACGTGTTGACCCACGCGCTCAGCGTTCGCACCGGGTGCCCGCCCGCGTCCTCGACCCACACGGCGACGTACGGGCGGTGGTATCGGTAGCCCTGCTGCGGCGCGATCTCGAGATCGACGGCGAGCTCGAAGCGATCGTCCCACTTCGGCGCGGCGACACGCGGCGCCCTGGGCGTGAATCGGCGAAAGGCGGTCAGCCCCGTCAGCGAGAGCGCAACGCCGGCGAGTCTGGCGAGCGCACTGCGGCGGCCGACCGGGACGCCGAGGGGATCGAAACGGATATCGTTCATCGGATCATGTCCTGTGTGGACTCGTCGTTGTGCGTGGCGACCGCGCGCTCGTTCCAGGTGACGTTGGTCGTGATGGTGCCGTCGCGCTCGACGAGCAGGCACCCGACACCGCCGAGCGAATCGGCGAGCGCGACACTCTCGTGGGGCAGCATCACACTGAAAGCGGTGGACAGTGCGTCGGCCGTCGCGCAGTCGGGCGCGAACACGGACGCGCTGGCGATCCGATCCGCCGGCTGTCCGATCCGCGGATCGACGATGTGCGAGACGCGGCGTCCGCCGAGCAGGAAGCCACGCCGGTAACCGCCGCTCGTCGCGAGCGCGGCGTTCCTCAGACGCACGGCCGCGATCGGCGGAGCGTTTTCGGCCGGTGCCAAGGGATCGGCCACGCCGGCCGCGATGGTGCCGCGCCCGAAGTGCTGCAGGTCGCCGCCAATGTTCAGCAGCACGTCGCTCACGCCGTCCACCGCCCTCACGCGTGCCGCCGCCCGCGCGACGATGTATCCCTTCGCGATCGCATCGAGCGACACGGAGTGCTGCGTGAGCCGGCGGGCGGTCCCGGAGGCGCGGTCCACGCGCCAGAGCGGGCCGAGATGCGCACTCGGCTCGGCTCCGGCCGACGCGCCGTCGCGAAGCCGCTCGACGATCGCCTGTGCGGCAGGGTTGAACGCGCCGCCGGTCCGCTCGCGCCACACGGCGCTCGCATGCAGCACGTCGGCCAAGTCGGCCGAGACCGGCACGTCGGTCTCGGATGTGGCGAGCCAGAGCGCGAGCTCGCTGTTCGGCGCCCAGCCGCTCAGGATCTGCTCGAGGCGGTCGATCTCGGCGAGCACCGCCGACTCGGCGCGCCGCGCACAGCCCCCGCCCGCAGCAACGACCTGCAGCTCGAGCGACGTGCCGAGCACGCGCTCGTAGTGGAAGGTGTAGACGCGCGTCCGCCGGCGACGCTGAACCCAGCCTCGCGCTTGATTGCCGATCGCCCTCTCGAGAAGCCGTATCATCGCCACCGAGTGAAACTCCCTGGTCGTGAAGCCGTGCCGCGAGGAGCGACGGTACCGGCTATCAGACGATACCCGCATGGCGCGGCAAGGGTTGGGTCTGCGTCACGAGTTGCACCACGGCGCACTGAGCTGCACCTCGCGCAGCACGAACCGCGGGGCGTCGGCGAGAGGTTACCTTCCTGATCGTGAGCCCACCTTTCGTCCGCCCATAGTGCGCGATTCGTCGCGTTCGCGCATCGAGCGCTCGCCGCAGTGGCGCGACGGAAAGTTCCGCAACCGCCTGCAGCGCGTCGACGGTCCGATCTGGCGCTCGTTCGGCGAGTTCTTCTTCGGAGGCTCGAAGCACCGTCGGCCGGCCGAGCCGATTCCGGTCGAGCCGCGCGCCGCGCGTGACTACGCGACGCCGCCGGCGAGTGGACTTCGCGTCACCTGGCTCGGGCATTCGACCACGCTGGTCGAGATCGGAGGCGCGCGGCTGCTCGTCGATCCGGTGTGGGCCGAACGTGCGTCGTTCGTCTCGTTCGCCGGCCCGAAGCGCTTCTATCCGTCGCCCCTGTCGTTCGCCGAGCTGCCGGAGCTGGATGCGATCGTGCTCTCGCACGACCACTACGACCATCTCGACGAGGCGCTCGTCCGCACGCTCGCCTCGCGCGAGCTGCGCTGGATCGTGCCGCTCGGCGTTGGCGACTGGCTCTCCCGGTGGGGCGTCGCCGCGAGCAGCGTGACGGAGCTCGACTGGTGGGAGGCGACGCACGTCGCCGACGCCACGCTCACCGCCACGCCGGCGCGCCACTTCTCGGGGCGGAGGATCGGGAGCACGGACCGCACGCTCTGGTGCGGGTGGTCGATCGCGACGTCGGATCGGCGGGTGTACTACGCCGGCGACACGGCGATGCAGAACGAGTTCGCCGAGATCGGCGAGCGCCTTGGCCCCTTCGACCTCACCATGATCGAGATCGGCGCCTACGACAAGCTCTGGCCCGACGTGCACCTCGGTCCCGAGCAGGCGGTGACGGCGCATCGACTGGTGCGCGGCGACGTGATGCTCCCGCTGCACTGGGGCCTGTTCGATCTCGCGCTGCATGGGTGGACGGAACCGATCGAGCGCGTGCTCGCCGCCGCGACGCGGCATGGCGTTCGCGTCGCCACACCGCGTCCGGGCGGGATGGTCGAGCCGGCGACGCTCCGTCCGGTGGAGCGCTGGTGGCCCGCACTGCCGTGGCGGACGGCTGACGAGGCGCCGATCCGGTCCACGGGCACGAGCATCGCGGAAAGCTTCGAGCTCATCGAGCAGTGACATGACCGACTCGGACAACATCGCGGGCAAGGTCGTCGTCATCACCGGCGCGAGCAGCGGGCTCGGCGAGGCGACGGCGCGCCATCTCGCCGCGCTCGGCGCCCCCGTCGTGCTCGGCGCGCGGCGGCGCGAGCGGCTCCAGGCGCTCGCTGACGAGCTGACTCGCGCCGGCGGCAAGGCTGTCGCCTTCGCGACCGACGTCGCCGACCGCGCGCAGGTGCAGCGACTCGTCGACGCCGCCGTGCGGACCTACGGGCGGATCGACGTCATGATCAATAACGCCGGTCTGATGCCGCAGTCGCCCCTCGGCCGCCTCAAGACGAGCGAGTGGGATCGGATGATCGACGTCAACATCAAGGGCGTGCTGTACGGCATCGCCGCGGCGCTTCCATACATGGAGCGGCAGAAGGCGGGACACTTCATCAACGTCTCGTCCGTGGCCGGCCACAAGGTGCGCGCCGGCGGCACGGTCTACGCGGCGACCAAGCACGCAGTCCGCGTGATCTCGGAGGGGCTGCGCCAGGAGGTGAAGCCGTTCGGCATTCGCACGACGGTGATCTCGCCCGGCGCCGTCGACACCGAGCTGCCCGAGACGATCACCGAGCCCGACGTCGCCGAGCGCACGAAGAAGATGTACGCCGAGCAGGCGATCCCCGCCGACTCCTTCGCCCGCGCCGTGATCTTCGCCATGAGCCAGCCCGACGACATGGATGTCAACGAGATCCTCTACCGGCCGACGAAGCAGGAGTTTTGAGCACGTGACTGAGAACCGGAACGGCGCTCTGGAACGGCGGATCGGACGGCGTTGGTAGTCTCGGCGCCGGGATCAAGAACGGAGGGTTGAACGCGGATGCGGCGGATTGGGCGGATGCT
>JBJMNN010000264.1:0-4739 GCA_045804245.1 Gemmatimonadaceae bacterium
GTCTCGCCGCGGCGACGCTCAGCCCCAACAACGGTTCGCGCGCCGAGGCGACGGCGGGAATTGTGCTCCGTCCCGATCCGGCGACGCTGACCTGTCCTTCCGCGATCCCGGCCAGTGGTTCGAACACGCGATTCTTCTGCGCGTATAACGCCGCAGGAAATGTTTTGCTCTTCTTCCCGCTCGGCATCCTGCTCCCGCTGGTCTCGAGACGTCTGCGCTTCTGGCGCGGGATACAGATCGCGGTCGCTCTCTCGTTCAGCATCGAGCTCCTTCAATACCTCTCGAGGGCGTGGGGGAGCTATCGACTCGCCGACATCAACGATGTGATCCTGAACGTCGTGGGCGCGGCTCTTGGCCTGGGACTCATGTCCCTGCTGCGGTTGCTCCTCGGTAAGCGGCCCGCGATGTCGCGCGCCTGACCCTGCAGGTCCAAGCCGAGCGTCGCGCCTTTCGAGCCCGCAGTTTGCCGCTCGTCCCGATCCCATTGCCATCCGTCCCGATCTCCCGGGAACCGGGAATGCTTCGATCGCTCACCGAGTCTGTCCAGGCGCCACCGCTCATCGTCAGGCAGAGCGACTGGTGGCGCGTGCCCTCGCGAGGAGGATGCGCGCCGGCCCACCGAGCCTGAGCAAGATCGGAGAATGCAATGCATCGCTTGACCTATGTTCTGGCGGCCACTGTCATGGTCGCATTGCAGGTTGGTTGTACTGACGCTGGTCGCGTCAGTGAGCCGCAGTCCGTCGCCGCGGCGTCCAAGGCCTCGCGCGACGCGAGCGACGGCGTCCGTCGCATCGAGATTCTCGACGCGTGCGATCCCACGAGCTTCGACGCGGTGTTCGGCCTCGGCACCTGCATCCGCCCCGGCGGACGCAATCTCTTGGACTTCATCGGCGAGGTTGCCGCGAAGGGCAAGGCCGACGCATGGCGCTTCACCCCCGAGAACATCGAGGCCCGCGTCGGTCAGACGCTGGTGGCGTTCAACAACGGCGGCGAGAAGCATACCTTCACCGAAGTGAAGCAGTTCGGCGGAGGCCTGAACGCCACCCTGAACGAGCTCTCGCACAACACGGTGGTCGCGCCGGAGTGCAATACGAGCACGCTCATCGCCGTGGGCGAGTCAGCGACCGACCATCTCGATGAGGAAGGCACGGAGCTCTATCAGTGCTGCATCCATCCCTGGATGCGCACGACGGTGACGGTGCGGGGTAGCTGATCGGCACCGCCTCTGGCGGAACGGTGCCGAATGGCCGTTCCGCCAGACGCGGTTCGTCCGCGACCGGTGACCGGTGTGACCGATCCGGTGTGCGAGTGGTTCATCCCGGTATCCCACTCGCCCGCACTCGAGCATGTTGACCGCTCACTCACCCCGCGCGCTGCTCGGCGCCGTGCTCGTACTGGTCGCCACGACGGCGACGCTCTCCTGCGCGTCGGCCTCGCCGATCCTCCCCGCGGATCTGCAGATCCCGCTCGGCACCTACGGCGGCGACAGCGGGGGCCTGATCGTCGGCGAGAGCGCGATGCATCTCCACATCGGCTGCACGTTCGGCGACGTGTCCGGGCGAGTAGCGGTGACGCCGAGCGGCCGATTCGACGTGGCCGGCAGCTACATGCTTCGCGCGTATCCGATCACGGTCGGGCCGCCGGTTCCGGCGCGATTCGCCGGCACGATCGACGGCGACCGCATCGTCGTCACGGCGACGATCGACGACACGGTTGCCCACACCACGGTCGTACGCGGGCCCGTGTCCCTCCGCCTCGGTGTCGAGCCGAGGCTCGGGCCCTGCCCGATCTGCCGCCGTCCCGTGGTGACGCTGGCGGATACGGCGCGTTAGCGTTTGGCCGCGGTTCCACTACCGCCCGCCCATGCCAAGCTCCACGCCGATCGACAGGCGCCGCGGCAATGGCACGCCACCGGCGTCGCTCTGCATGCCCGCGCTGCGGAGGTTGGTGTTGATCTCGGGGTCGAGACCCTTCCAACGTGTCCATGTCGCGAGGTCCCGCCCGGAGACGACCACGGTCGCCGCCGTAACCGATCGCCGCTGCGCTCGCGCATCCGTGAGCGTCCAGCGCAGCGTCACTTCGCGCAAGCGCGTGAAGCTGGCGCTGTTGAATGCAAGATTGCTTTGGACGTCCAACGCGTACGCCTGATCCGCGATGGTAGCCGTCGGATCCTGCAGTTCGCGGCAGTTGGGCCGGCCACAGCGGATACGCTCACTCGCCGACCGCACGTACTGCCCGGCGCGTCGATCGAGCACGGCCGTCACCGTAAGTCGATTGCCGATCGTCGTGGTGGAATGCAACGCCCCCTCGAACGTGGGTGTCGACGATCGGAGATCAGCCTGGAAGTCTCGAGATGTGAACTCGGCCCTCGTGAGGATTCCGTCGCCGTTCGAGTCCGCGGAGCGCGGCGTAGCGCCCGTGACGGCCCCGATCGGCGCGCCGGCCTGCACCACCAAACCATTTGGGCCGGACGCGATGCCCGCGCCGACCAGGCGGTTGCGCTGTGTGGCGCCGACGAACCGCAACACCGATCGAAGCGAACGTCGGTCGACGATCCGCGCTCGCGCATCGAGCTCGATACCATGACTGTCGACGCGTCGCGTCACACCCGGCACGGCGAACGGAAGGCCGGTCAGCGTCACAAGAAGTACGTTGTCGATCCTCCGGCTGTATGCCGAGAGTGAGACAGCTCCTCGCTCGCCCCATTCGAGGTCGGCGCCGCCCTCGAGCTCTCGCATGCGCTCGGGGACGTCGACCTGTGATGGCGACCGTGGGAAGTTCGTACTCGGTGCCGGCAGCGTCGGCGATTCGAACATCGCGAACGGCTGCACGGATTCTCCGTAAGCCATGCGAAGGCGCAGAGCACCGCCCGCGAGCGCGCTCGGTGCGCGCCACACCGCATCCGCATTCGGGAAGAACCGCCACACGCTGTCGGCGCGAAAGTCCAGCTCTCGTCGTACGCCGGCGCCCAGCGCGAAGCGCTCCCCAAGCGTGACACGCTCGGTGAGGAAGAGCGAGTTGTTCACCGACGAGCCCCAGAACTCCAGGGACGAGCTGCTGCCCAGGCTCGGTCCGTAGCTCACCTGCGACGATTGGCTCATGTCGTGGCCGCGAACGGTGCGCTCGGTGCCGAGGATCAATCGGCCCTCCGCGCCGTCGACGTTCGGCACGCGATGCACCAGCTCCACGGTGCCGCGCGATGCATTACGGGTGCTCAACCTGTCGTAGGCGTAGTCGAACGTCGTGAGGTCGGATATTCCCCCGAGATTGTAAGAGGCAGCGCTGGCGGCCAACGGGTTCGGCTCTTCCCAGCCCTTCCCAGCGTCGGCGTCGACGCGATCACGCGTGATCGCACCGCGCAACGTGAGCCAGGCCATGGGACGCCAGGTGGCGTCGATCCCTCCCGAGAGGTGACGCATTCGCTGCTCGAGTGGACGCTCCAGCGCCACGCTCATCTGATCAGCCAGGATCCTCGCGAGGTCACCGCTCGCCGGTGCGGTGAGCCCGAGTCCGATCACCTGGCCCAACGCAGTGCGCTGCGAGCGACCCCACACGCCAGAGGCATGCAACTCGACGTCCAGGCCCGACACGATGTGCTGTGACGCGTTCAGTCGAGTGAAGAGCTGCGACAGGCGATCGTCCGACGCGATGCCGTTTGCGTGACGACCCGACACGGAGAGGCGCGTGGCGTGCGTCGCGCTGGCACTGCCGAAGTCGATCGAGCCGCGCACTCCAGGGCCCGCACGGAAAGGGGAGGCTGCCGCGACTGGATTCCACACGTAGAGCGACGTCGGTTGACAGCCACCCGATGCCACGACGGACAGGTTGCAATAGGTCGTCGGCGTCCCGGTGAACGTGTTGACACCGCGGCGCTCGTAGCTATCGGGAGCGTGCCACGACGCCTGGCGACTGTCCAACCGCAACCGCCCGCGACTTTGCCAGCCCGCGGTGCTACCGCGCTTCGTCGTCACGATGATGATTCCCGATGACGCGCCACCGCCGTAGAGCGCACCAGCGGCCGGTCCGCGCAGGATCTCGACCGTCGCGATGTCGTCGATTGCGATGTCGTCGAGGCGCGACGCGGTCGTGATGGAGTCATCCTCCTGTTCATCCATCCGTACGCCGTCGACGATCAGCAGCGGAGCGCCAGCCGTGGTGACCGTCGACGGCCCCCGAATCAGCACGCGGCCACCGTCGGTGAGCGTGCCGCCGCTCATCATCACACCGACCGAGGCGGCGCGCGCCTGGAGCAGCTCGGAGAACGTCGTCGCCGAGGAGCGCTGGACGTCGAGCGAATCAATCACGGCGCGCGAGGCACCGACGAACCGCGCGGGGGCGCGAACGCCGGGACCGAGGGAGGCTGAGTCAAGCGCGGATTGCGCGCGTGCGACCATCGGGGCGACGCTGACCGCGACGGCGACACACAGTGCAAGGCGAAGCGACGGCAAGGTGCGTCGCGACGCCCAGTGATGGGATGGGCGCATCTTGGTGGGGTGGCGGGCGGGCGAATGCCCGGGGAGGGGCTACCAAGATGTCGCCCTGTCAGCGAAGCGTCAACGCCGAGTTCGCCACGACTGTGATGACGAGCCACGGCTCGCCCCAGCGCCCCCGCGCTACTGCCGCGACAGCGAGAGCACGTCGGACCACGAGCCGATTCGTCCGGCGCGAAATGCGCGCACCGTTTCCTCGATCGAGCCGTACACCTCCATCGATCGTCCCGCGGGACTCTGCGGCGTGAA
>JBJMNN010000265.1:0-5629 GCA_045804245.1 Gemmatimonadaceae bacterium
CCGAGGCTCGACAGCAGGTTGAGCGAGCCCCAGTCCATCGCCGCCGGGTACGTGTAGATGCGGCGTGTCATCCCGCGCAGACCCAGGATGTGCATGGGGAAGAACGTCACGTTCACACCGACGAACAGCAGCCAGAAGCTCAGCCGGCCCAGCCCTTCGCTCATCAGGCGTCCCGTCGCCTTCGGATACCAGTAGTGGATCGCGCCGATGAGCGGCAGCACCGAGCCGCCGAGCAGCACGTAATGCAGGTGCGCGACGACGAAGTACGTGTCGGTCGCCTGGGTATCGAAGGCGGTGGAGGCGAGCATCACGCCGCTCAGACCGCCGATCACGAACACGGCGATGAAGCCGGCCACGAAGAGCATCGGCGTTCGCCACACCGGCCGCCCCAGCCAGATGGTCGCCAACCAGCAGAAGATCTGCACGCCGGTCGGGATGGCGATCATCGTGCTGGCCGCGGTGAAGAACGATTGGCTCAGCAGGTGCACCGACGTCGCGAACATGTGGTGCACCCACAGGCCGAAGCCGACGAAGCCCGTGGTCAGCAGCGCGGCGACCATGACCGGATAGCCGAAGACCGGCCGCCGCGAGAACGTCGTCACGATCTGCGAGACCATGCCGAGGGCCGGGATGAAGATGATGTAGACCTCGGGATGGCCGAAGAACCAGAACAGATGCTGCCAGAGCAGCACGTCGCCGCCCTCGGCCGGATTGAAGAACTGGGTCGCGATGAGCCGGTCCGCGCCGAGCATGATGCTGCCGGTGGCGACGGCAGGCATGGCGAACATCACCATCCCCGCCGTGATGAACTGCGCCCAGACCATCAGGGGCATGCGGCTGAACGTCATGCCGGGCGCGCGCATCTTGAGCACCGTCATCACCATCTCCAGCGCGGCGATCAGCGCGGCGATCTCGGTGTAGGTCACCAGCTGTGCCCACACGTCGATCCGCTTCCCGTAGCCGAACTGCGGTCCCGCGAGGGGTACGTACGACGTCCATCCGGCGTCGGGACCGCTGTCGAGGAAGAAGAAGGAGTAGAGGAACAGGCCGCCGAGCAGAAACACCCAGTAGCCGAGCGCATTCAATCGCGGGTACGCGATGTTGCGCGCGCCGATCATCAAGGGCACGAGATAGATGCCGAACGCCGTCATGATGGGCACGGCGAAGAGGAACATCATCGTCGTGCCGTGCATCGAGAAGATCTGATTGTACCGATCGGGGCCGAGCAGCGTGTTCTCCGGCCGAGCGAGCTGCATCCGCATCATCCCCGCTTCCAAGCCGCCGGCGAGAAAGAACACGAGCGCCGTGGCGATGTACCGCTTGCCCACCGATTTGTGGTTCACGGCCTTCAGCCACCCGAGGAAGCCGGTCTCCGGCTCCCACGTGCGCTGGAGCCGCTCGCGATCGGTCTCGTCGATCGCCGGCGGATAGCGCATTCCGTCGAGCCCCCGGTCGGCCGACATCAGCGCAGCGACTCCAGGTACGCGACGAGCGCCCGGAGATCGGCTGGCGCGAGTGGGTGCGCCGGCATCTGTGCACCCGGCTTGAGCGTCTGGGGATCGACGATCCATCCCGCGAGGTTGCCGCGCGTGTTGGCGCGCGTGCCGGCGGCGAGCGTGCGCCGGCTGCCGATGTGCGACAGATCCGGACCGACGCGGCCCGCGGCGGCGGTCCCCGCGACGGTGTGACAGGTCGCGCACGGCGCCGACTCGAACACGAAGCGCCCGCGTGCGGCGAGAGAGTCCGACGGCGGCGCTGCTGCCGCGCGTTGGTGCGCGAGCCAGGCGGCGAACTCGCCCGGCGGCTGCGCTACGACGAGGAGAGCCATCTTCGCGTGCTCGATGCCGCAGAACTCGGCGCATTGCCCGCGATACACGCCCGCCCGGTCGACGCGCAGCCGGATCTCGTCCTCGTGGCCGGGAATCAGATCCTTCTTCCCGGCGATGTTCGGCACCCAGAAACTGTGAATGACATCGTGCGAGACGAGCTTGATCCGCACGGGCTGGCCGACCGGAACGTGAATCTCGTTCGCGTCGCGCACGCGATTCTGCGGGATGGAATCCTCGTACTCGACGTCCCACCACCACTGGCGACCGGTGAGGGTGATCGCGACGGCGGGTCGCGCATCGTCGTGCATCAGCGCCCGAGCCACGCCGAGGTCGAAGACGAGCAGCACGAACAAGATCGCTACGGTGGCGCCCACGCTGATCACGATCGTGCGTCGCGCCCTGGCCTCACGTGCCGGCGAGCGCACATCCTCGGGCGGGGTGCGCCGGCGCACGATGGCGAGCAGCACGGCCACGACGACGACGTAGACCAGCGCCGCCACGACGACCATCCCGACACCGAGCCGGTAGATGGAGGCCGATTGCGGTCCGGCCGGATCCAGCGCCGACTGCCGGTCGAAGGCGACGCACGCGCTGGCGCCGAGGCAGAGAGCCTGCGTGAGGAGAACGCGCCTCACGGGACCGTCTTGCCCTTCGGTTTTTCCGCCGCGCGAAGCTGGAGGTCCGGGCTGAGATACATGTGATCCTGCCGCGCCGAGCTGATGGACGTCCCTTCCAGACCGCTGAGCGATCGCACGTACGCGACGAGCTGCCAGACCTGCTGGTTGGTCAGCCTGCCCTTGAAGCTGGGCATCCCGTTCGGTCTTCCTTCGACGATCGTCGCGAAGATCTGCGAGGGATCGCTGCCGTAAATCCACTGATCGTCCATCAGGGGTGGCCCGATACCGCCGCCACCCTTGAAGTGACAGCCGCTGCAATTCATCTGGTCGTACAGCCGCATTCCTTCGTTGAGCGCGTAGGCGTTGTTGCCGTACGTCGTGGTCGTGCTCTCGGTGAGGACCGCCCCGCCGGGCTGCAGATCGCTCACTCTGACGGCCTGGATGGGCGATGCGCTCGGCGGGAACTCACGAAAGTCGCGCTTCTCCTGGTTGCATGCGCTCCCGACGGAGACGCACGCGGCGACGACGAGGAGTCGGCGGACGGCGCGCGGCGTGGTGGTCATGACGTCGCCCTCGCGCGCATCGCGGCCGCGACGCGCGGAATGTGATAGAGATCGAGGATGCGGTCGATCTCGGGACGACGGCGCACGAGCGTCGAGTCCAGCGACGCGCGCAACGTCGAGTCGCCGCGTCGCACGCCGATCGCGATGTCGAACACGAACGGAAGGAAGGGCAGATCGATCTGCGGCTGGACGGGCACGAGCCGCAACGGGACCGGCGAGCGCTGCGCCCAGTAGCCGGCCATCGGGCCCCACGCCACGGCGACGTCGATCTCGCGCCGCGCGACCGCGTCGATGATGCGCGCCGGCGGACTGTCCGTCGCATAGTCGCCGTAGAGCGTGTAACCCTTGACGTTGCGAATGATGCCGCGCCTGGTCAGTGCGTGCGCCGGCGGCGTGTTCGCGCCGTCGTCGCCGATGAGCTGCACACCCACGGACACCCGCCGCAGGATCGGATCGTCGAACGAGCGCACGTCGAGCCGGCGATCGCGACGCGTCACGAACACGTACGTGGATCGGTAGTACGGCGCCGTGCGCAGCACCATGTCCATGCCGGTCGGCACGCCCATGATCACGTCGCAGTCGCCGCGCTTGAGCGTGTTGCGAATGAAGCCGCGCCGCTGCGCCCACCACGTGTACTGCACGGTGGTCTGCCGGTCACGTGCGATCAGCTCGGCGATCCGGTTCTCGAACCCTTTGCCCGCGCGGTTCGAGAACGGGAGGTTGTTCGGATCGGAGCAGACGCGCAGCGGAGCGTGAGCGGCGCCCGCGATGGCGTCCGCTGGCCGAAGCTCGACGATGAGGACGAGCGTGGCCAGGGGAATGAGCAGGACGAAGAGCTCGTGCCGGCCGCTGCTCGTCGTCATAGACTGAAGACGTACAGGATGCCGCCCTTCGTCGTCTTCTGCGGCAGATCCTTGACGGCGTTGCCGAAGCCGAGCGCGATGCTGGAGTCGCGCGCATCGAGGTCGCCGACGACGATCGCGCCCGCCCACCCACCGACGCCCGCCAGCACGGCGACGTACTGCTTGCCGTCGGGGCCGCGGTACGTCGTCGGCTGTCCGATGATTCCCGATCCGCACTTGAACTGCCAGAGCGGCTTGCCCGTTCGTGCGTCGACGGCCTTAAACCAGCCGTCCATCGTGCCGTAGAAGGCCACGTCGCCCGCCGTGACGAGCGCGCCGCTCCACACAGGCAGATCTTCCTTGATCGACCAGACGGGGCGCCGGTGGACGAGGTCCCAGGCGAGGAGCTCGCCGCGGTAGCCGTGCTCGGACGGCGCCCCATACATCTTCGCGTTCATCCCCACGTACGGCGTGCCGGCGATGTAGTTCGCCTCGACGTCCTCGGCGTCCATGCACAGCAGCTGGTGCGGCACGTAGAGCAAGCCGGTGCGCGGCGAGAATGCGGACGGCTGCCAGTCCTTCATCCCCGGTGCCGCCGGACAGATCTCGTGCACGATCTTTCCCGTCTCGGGATGCTTGGCGGGATTCTCCACCGGTCGACCCTTCGCGAGATCGAAGCCGGTGTACGACGTCACCGGACCATACGTGTCCGCCGAGATGACCTCGCCCGTCTGTCGGTCGATCACGTACATGAAGCCGTTGCGCTCCGGGCGGACGACGGTCTTGCGCATCCGACCGCCGATCGGCAGGTCGAGGAGAATGAGCTCGTTGACGCTGTCGTAGTCGAACAGATCGTGCGGCGACGTCGGCACGAACCACACGGCGTCGCCCGTGTCGACGTCGCGCGCGAAGATGCCCGCCGTCCAGTTGTTGTCGCCCGGTCGCTGATCGGCGTTCCACGGTCCGGGATTCGCCGTGCCGTAGTAGATGAGATTGAGCGCCGGATCGAAGGACACCCAACCCCACACGCCGCCGCCGCCGATCTTCCACGCCTCACCCGGCCAGTTGCGGACGCCCAGATCGGTGCCGCGCTCGCTGGCGTAGAACGGCTTGAATCGCGGGCCGATCCGCACGGCCGTGTCCGGACCGGTGTGATACGCTTTCCAGACGAGCTTTCCCGTCGCGAGATCGAGCGCCGTCAGCCAGCCGCGAATCCCGAACTCGCTGCCGCTCACGCCAACGAGCACTTTGTTCTTGGCGATGAGCGGCGCCATCGTGAGGCTCTCGCCCAAGTTGATGTTGGCGAGCTGCGTGCGCCACCGCTCGTGGCCATCGTTGGCGTCGAGGGCGATCGTGTTCCCGTCCAGGGTGTTGAACACGATCTTGCCGTCGGCGTACGAAGCGCCGCGATTGACGACGTCGCAGCAGGCGACGCCCTGCGACGTCGACTTGGGTTTCGGTTTGTACGTCCACTTCGCCGGTGCTCCGGGCTTCGTGAGATCCAGCGCGTACACGATGTTCGGAAACGGCGTGACGACGTACATCGTGTTGTTCACGACGAGCGGCGCGGCCTCGTGTCCTTTGTCGATCCCCGTGGAGAACGTCACCACGGCGTGCAGCGCACCGACGTTCGTCGTGTTGATCTGATTCAGCTTGCTGAACCGAGTCGCCGAGAAATCCTTGGCCGGCCGCACCCACTGACCGTCCTCCGGCTCGTCGTTCGGGATCTGGATCTGGTCAGCGGGCGCCGGACGCGCCGAGTACGAGACGAGCGTCGC
>JBJMNN010000266.1:0-4735 GCA_045804245.1 Gemmatimonadaceae bacterium
ACACTCTATCCCAACACGAAAAACAACCCATCAACCCCGACTACATCACCATGAGCATGAAGAGCGTGCTGCGAAGCGGCATCGTGACGATGCCCGTCGGCGAGACCGCCGCCGGTCCGATCCTTCCCGGCAAGGCGTACGAGTTCAGCGTGTCTGCCGCACCGGGCCAGCGTCTCTCGCTCGCCTTCATGTTCGGACAGTCGAACGATCTCTTCTACGCGCCGGGCGCCAAGGGCATCGCCCTGTTCGATGCCAAGGGCAAGCCGCTCTCGGCCGACATCACCAGCCAGCTACAGCTGTGGGATGCGGGAACCGAGGTGAACGAGGAAGCTGGACTCGGGCCCAACCAGGCCGCGCGCCAGCCGGCGCCCAACACCGGACCGTCGGAGCACAAGCGCATCGCGCTCGTGCACGATGCCTTCCACTACCCGCGCACGGGCGAAGTCGTCCGCGTCACTGTGAAGGCTTCCCCCGTCACGGCGAGCAAGTAGCCATGCTCACCCGCTCCGCGCCGGTGGCCAGACGGGCGGAGCGGGATCCGTGGGCCGGCGACTCCACCCAGGCTCGCGTCATTGACGACGAGTCGATGCGTTCAGACATTGGGGCCATGCACGAGCTCTCAGCTCCGTCTCTCGAGACGACGCGCGACGGTGGCACGATCGAACACGTGGAGCAGGGCAGCGCCTCGGTCCACACCGCCGACTTCGACGCCGAGCTGCTCGCGCATCTGCCGCCTGCGTACGGGTACGCGCTGCGGTTGGCGCGCCACCGGGCGGATGCCGAAGATCTCGTGCAGGAGGCCGCGCTGCTCGCGTGCCGCGCCAGGCACACCTTCGAGCCGGGAACGAACTTCAAGGCATGGTTCTTCCGCATTCTCGTGCGCTGCTTCTATGCGCGCCATCGCATGGCGAAGCGGCGCCCGCAGACCGTGGATCTGGACGACACGCCGGACGTGTTTCTCTACGGTAATTTCATCGAGAGCGGACTGCCGTCGTACGGCGACGACCCGGCGCGCGAGATGCTCGACCGGCTCGGCACCGAAGGCGTCGCGGAGGCGATCCGCGCATTGCCCACCGAGTACGGCATCGTGTGCACGCTGTGCTTCATGCAGGACTTTTCGTATCACGAGATCGCCGAGGTACTCGACATACCGGTTGGCACGGTACGGTCGCGATTGCATCGAGGGAGGAAGATGTTGCAGAAGACGCTCTGGCACGCGGCCCAGGAAGCGGGCGTGATCGACGCATTGACCCATTCCGAGAAGCAGCGCACATGAACACCCTCGATCGCTTCACCTGCGAGGAGGCGTTCCGCCGGCTCGACGACTATCTCGACCGCGAGCTCGCCGTCGCCGAGATGGCGCGGCTGCGCGAGCATCTCGAGACGTGCGCCGGCTGCGCGCGCGAGTTCAACTTCGAAGCGAGCGTGCTGGAGGGCGTGAAGGCCAAGCTCCGCCAGTTCGACCTGCCTGGCGACGTGCTGTCGCGCATCCAGCTCGCGCTCGAGAAGGAGCGGCACGGGGAGGGCTAGGACTCCGCGGCCAGCAGCGCTCGCAGAGCCTTCAGCTGCTCAGACCGAATGCCGCAATGCGCGAGCAGCTCGCTCGGCAGCCCATCGATGCAGGCGCGCAGCGTGTGGATGTCGATCGACGAGGGATCGCCGAACTGCACCGCGTCCAGCCCTCGCGCCCGCGAGAGATCGTCACACCGCGCCCACACCGTCTTCGACCACAGCGACGCCGTGAGATCCGCCTCGGCGACCACCGCGCCGTTGAACGACGCCAGCGTCAGATCGGCCTGAGCGAGCCGGGCGCCCGTGAGCGTCGCCCCCGCCAGCATCGCTCCGACGAGCATCGCCAGCGACAGGTCCGCTCCCGTGAGGTCGGCGAAGCTGAGGTCCGCGCCCGTCAGATCGGCTCCGCGCAGGTCCGCCTGTGTGAGATCGCAACGCGAGAGATCCGCGCGGCGCAGGTTGGCGTCGGCGAAGCACGCACCGCTCAGATTGGAGTTCTTGATCGTGACGCGCGTGAGGTCCGCGCCGCGGAAGTCCGCCCCCGTGCGGCCGGCGATCGCCTTGTTGACCGCCTGGAGCCGCGCATCGCCGAGCTGCGCCCCTCGAAAGTTGACCCCCGTGACGACCGCCAGCGTGAGGTCGCACCACGACATGTTCGCACCCTCGAACGACGCGCCGCTCAGCTCGGCCAGGCAGAGATCCGCTCTCCGAAGATCCGCTCCACGAAGATTGGCGTTCGGCAGATCCGCATAGGGCATCACGGCGCCGGCGAGCGAAGCGCCCTCGAGGGAGTCGGCGTCCACCGACACCAGCGTGTCACCCGTGTCGCGACGGCGAACGACGACGGCCATTGCTCCAGTGGGTACGATGTGAGCCCGCGCTCGCGAGTCCTACATCGCCCGATTCTACCGGCTCTCCACCGCGGCCGATAGCTCCCTGAGCGACTCGGCGTCTGGATGCGGCGCGCTCAGCGCTCCGCCGCTTGGCGGTCCATCCGCTCCTCGAGTCTCCGCAGCGCTTCGCCGAGCGCCTGCACCTCGCGGTAGGTCCGGACGCCGACCTCGTAGTCGAGCTCCGTGCGGATGCCGACTCGCACCTGCTGCCGATTCTGGCTGATCAGCACGAAACCGCTGAGCAGGATCGCCTCGCCGGCGAGGAGGATGCCGAGCAGCCCGTAAGGATACAGATCGAATGGACGGATCCCGCGCACCGAGCCCGCGTTGATCATCCACCACACCGCGAACCAGAGCAGGTGGACGGCGAAGAACGCGCTGTGCCCGACCCACGCGACCACGCGCTCCGCGACGCGCTCGTGCCATCGTGCGCGGAGGTCGAGCTCCTCGGCGGCGTACCGGAACGCGCCGAGGGCCTTGCGGCAGGCGTCGTTGGCGCAGAACACCGCGTCGGGCTCGTTCGTGCCGCCGCACGCCGGGCACGTCGTCACGCGACCACCGCCATCTGCGGCGCGTCGTAGGGATCGATCTCGGTGACGATGTCCCCGTGATCGAATAGCGCGCCTGGATGCGACGCAGTGCGCTGTCGGAGCCACCCGAGCGCACGAACGAGTGATGTGAGTCGGTGACGCATGGCTCCTCCAGTGAAGTGTCGGGAGCGGTAATGCCACGGCAGGGGCCGGAGTTCCCGGGCGTGGGTTCGTCTATGGTACCACCGGCCAGATCGTCACGTCGCGCAGCACCGTGCGTCGCATGTGGCCGCGCATCGCGTGCACCACCGAGTCGAGCTCGACGAGCTGTGCGACGCCGAGATCCAGCGCGTGCTCGTCCGGTTGATCGACCGTTCCTTCGGGGTAGTCCCGGTACGGGGTGCGCGTGTTCTCGATGTGCGCGCCGAGCAGGTGTGCGACGCGGTGACTCGTCGCGAACCCGGTGAGGCGATCGATGCTGCGCGCGAACGCGGCCGTGTCGCGCACGAACAGCCGTCCAGGATAGAACGTATCGCCCGTGAGGAGAATGCCCGTACGCCGGTCGTAGAGCGCGATGCTCGCCGCCTGATGCCCGGGAATCGGGATCACGTCCACGACGCGACCGCCCAGATCGATCGCGCCCGCCTCGTCGGGCCACCGGCGCACGGCGAAGAACGCGCGTACCGAGCCAGTGTCGCGGCCCACGACGACGGTTCGGGGCCGGCGCACGAACTGGCTGTCCCCCGCCACGTGGTCGCTGTGCGCGTGGCTGTGCGCGACGACGAGCTCCATGCTCGCGCGCCCGCGACGGCGCAGCCACGACTGCACCAGGGTGTCGACCGGCGTCCGCACGTCCACATGTCCATCGCCCGTGTCGAGCAGCAGCGCGCGGTCGCGACCGAACAGCAGGTAGAGCAGCGGTTTCTCGAAGCTCGTGCACGCGGCCTGTCGCAGGACGAAGAGATCCGCGTTGTACTCGTATACGCTGAACGTCGGTCTGCCGTCGCACGTCGCTCCACCGGCGTAGAAGCTCGTGGGGAGCCGGCCAGGCTCGATCCGGCCCGAGGACGAGCGCACGGGCGCGCAGGCGAACCCGGTCACGGCCGCGGTGAGCGTGAGCGTCGAGCGGATGCGGCTCATCGAGATGGGAAGATCCTCATGACGAAAGTCTTTCGACTTCGAGCCCGACGCGCCAGTGCTCAGTTGCGCGATAGTTCACCGCCGTGTCCTTGAAACCTGAGACCGCATCCTTCCGAACGGTGGGCTCACGAATCGCGCACCGTCCCACCCGAACCGAACTGCCGTGGCGACCCAACTCGTCGCGCGACCAATCTCGACGCGCGCTCTGGCCGGCGTGATCGTCTTCTGGGCAGCGTACGTCGCGATCCTCGTCGCCGCCTCGGTCGACTTCGGGATCCTCCCGGCGCGATGGAGCCGGCTCGGATGGGGCACCGCGAGCAGTACCGCGCTGTTCCTGCTCACCATCGCGTTGGTCAGACACGAGCGACGCACGCTCGGCGACGTCGGCATCGGGTTCAGCCGCCGGAGTGTGCCTCTCTTTCTGCTCGGCGCAGCCATCGGATTCGCCACGTACGCGCTCAACATCGCCGTCGTCGCGACAGCCGTCGGCGGCCTGCACCTCACACCGGCAGCGACGATCGATTGGACCGATGTCGCGCTGACCCTCGGCACCCTGCTCGCGCTCTCCTGCATGGAGGAGCTCGGGTTTCGCGGTTACCCGCTGCGCACGCTCGTTCCGCAACTCGGACCCTGGACCGCCCAGTCGCTGGTCGCCGTCGC
>JBJMNN010000267.1:0-11470 GCA_045804245.1 Gemmatimonadaceae bacterium
ATCCAGCGCGAGATCGGCCGCGGTGGGATGGCGGTCGTCTTCCTCGCCGACGACCTGCGGCATCGCCGCAAGGTCGCGATCAAGTTCATCCAGCCCGAGCTCGCCCAGGCCGTCGGCGCCGCGCGCTTCCTGCGCGAGATCGAGATCGCGGCACAGCTCACGCACCCGCACATCGTTCCGCTGTTCGACTCCGGCGAGATCGATGGGCGGTTGTTCTTCGTCATGCCCTTTCTCGAGGGCGAGTCGCTCCGCGATCGGCTCCAGCGCGAGCGCCAGCTTCCCGTCCACGAGGCGCTCGTCATCGCCCGCCACGTCGCCTCCGCGCTCGAGTACGCGCATGCGCGCAACGTCGTGCATCGCGACATCAAGCCGGAGAACGTCCTCCTCTACGAGGGCGAGGCGATGGTCGCCGACTTCGGGATCGCGCTCGCCGTGAGCGCCGCCGCGTCGCCGCGCATCACCGGCACCGGACTGGTCGTCGGCACGCCGGAGTACATGAGCCCCGAGCAGGCGCTCGACGAGGGCACCGACGCGCGCAGCGACCAGTACAGCCTCGCCTGCGTGCTGTTCGAGATGCTCGCCGGCGAGGCGCCGTACTCGGGCCCGTCACCATACTCGATCCTCTCCAAGCGGCTCGTCGACCCGGTGCCGTCGGTGCGCCGGCTGCGCTCCACGGTGCCCGCCGTCGTCGACCGCGCGCTTACGCGTGCCCTCGCCAAAGTCCCCGTCGATCGCTTCCCCTCGGTCGGCGCGTTCGCCGCCGAGCTCGCGCTGGCGAGCATGACGCCGGCGACGGGAAGCGCTGCCGCCGCCGAACGGCCGCGCGCCGCCTCCGTCGCCGTGCTGCCGTTTCGCAATCTCAGCGCCGATCCCGAGAACGAGTACTTCGCCGACGGCATCACCGAAGACGTCATCGCGCATCTCTCGAAGATCCGCGCGCTCACCGTGATCTCGCGCGGCTCGGTGATGCAGTTCAAGCAGCGCACTGGCAGCATGCGCGACATCAGCGCCGCCCTCGGCGCCGCGACGCTGCTCGACGGCAGCGTACGTCGCTCGGGCGACCGCGTGCGCATCGTCGCGCAGCTCGTCGATGGCGAGTCGGACCGTCAGGTGTGGGCCGAGACCTACGACCGCCGGCTCGACGACATCTTCGCGATTCAGACCGACGTCGCGCTGCACATCGCCGCCTCGCTCGAGGCCGAGCTCTCCACGGACGAGCGCGATCGCGTCGAGCGGCCACCGACCGACGACGTCCAGGCGTACCAGCTCTTCCTCCAGGGGCGCCAGTGGCTGACCCGATACACCCCCGACTCGCTGCGGCGCGCGATCGAGTTCTTCGACCGCGCGGTCGCGCGCGATCCCGGCTTCGCGCTGGCGTACGCCAGCATGGGGATGGCGCACATCGAGCTCGCCGAGGCGGGCGCGATGACCCCCGATCTCGCCTACGGGCGCGCCTCCACCGCACTCGAGCGCGCGCTGCGAGTCGATCCCGATCTCAGCGCCGCGCACGTCGCGTCGGCCTACTTCAAGATGACGCGCGAGTTCGACTGGGTCGGGGCGGAGCGCGAGTTCAGGCGCGCGCTCGAGCTGAGCCCGAGCGATGCCGACGCGTTCGATCTGTACGGCCGGCTCTGCATGGCGCTCGGGCGGCTCGACGACTCGCTGAAGCTGCTCCGCCACGCTCAGGAGCTCGATCCGCTCTCGCATGGCAACGACATCACCACGACGCTACTGCGGGCCGGCCGATACGAGGAAGCACGAGAGCGCGCCCGCGCGGCGACCGAGACCAATCCCACCAACGCGCGCACGCGCGCCACGCTCGGCTGGGCCAACATCCTCACGAGCCGCGTGAGCGAGGGAGTGGCGGACCTCGAGCGCGCCGTCGCCATCTCGGAGGGCAACAGCCTCTGGCTCGGCCAGCTCGGCGAGGCCTACGCCATCGCGGGCGACGATGCGAAGGCGCGCGACATCCTGCGCCAGCTCGAGGAGCGCGCGAAGACGACGTTTGTCTCGCCCTACCACCTCGCGTACGTCCACACCGGCCTCGGTCAGCTCGACGCCGCGATCGACCTGCTCGAGAAGGCCGTCGCGGCACGCACCGGGCCGACGTACGGGATCAACGGGAGCTTCCTGTTTCTGCCGCTGCAGAAGCATCCGAAGTTTCAGGCATTGCTGCGAGGGATGGGGCTGGGATAGGGCAGCGCACACAGAAGAGCATTCGGCACGTGATCGAGACTGGTCGGAGAGCGGGGCGCCTCGAGCGCCCCGCTTTGACTATCCGCGTCAGAAATCCGTTCGCCGACGCGTGGCGTATCGGACGCACAGGCAGGAAGTCTCGTTCACACTCCTCGGCACTGGAGCGCACATGCACAGCCTCGCAGCACATCCATCGAAGTGGGCCGCGATGGCCCTCGCCGGTCTGATCGCCACGGCCGCATTGGCGGGCGTCGTGGTCGCGTCCGATCACATGGACACGCCGCTCGTGGAGTCCAACCCGCGCTTCGACGTCAACGACGTCTACGCCTTCCCCGGCTCGTCGCCGGACCGCGTCGCGCTGGTGCTCGGGACGTCCTCGCCACTCACGCCGGCGGGTACGCCCTCCGCGGCATTCGGCGACAAGAGCCAGGCGCTCTATCAGCTGAAGATCGACAACACGGGCGACGCCAGGGAGGATCTGGTGTTCCAGTTCACCTTCAGTGGCCCCGCGGGCAACCAGAAGGTGCGCATGCAGGGCCCGATGAAGCCCAACGAGGTCGGCCCCTCGAACACGCTGATCAACGGCAAGCGTGAGCTCCAGGGTCGCGTGAACGACGTGCTCGGGTCGCCATCCGGCACCCAGCTGTTCGCCGGTCCGCGCGACGATCCGTTCTTCATCGACCTCGAAGCGTTCTTCCGCATCCTTCCCGATCGCAAGCCCGAGTCGGGCCCGCTGTCGCAGATCACGCAGGGTCCGCTGACCTTCCGCCCGGCGGGAGAAGCCGTGGACTTCGTCCGCCGCTTCAACGACCTCGCGATCGTCGTCGAGGTGCCGCTGGCCGAGCTGACCGACAACGGTCACAAGCCGAAGTTCGGCGTGTGGGGAACCACCAGTCGGGCGCGTACGAACGCCAGCCACTAGCCGTGTCACTTCTCATCAACCACTCAGGATCGAGGAACATCATGAAGACGTGGAACGCGACACGGCTGGCAGGGAGCGCGCTCATCGCGCTGGCTCTCGCGACTGGCTGCAGCGACAACAGCTCCCTGACCGCCGTCGCCGGCGATGCGAGCCTGTCGAGCGCGGGCGAGGAGAACAGGATGGTGTACGACCAGGTCGACTTCCTCGGGAACCCACTCGTGGCCGAGGTCACGATCGTGAAGGCGGATCACGACGCGTACAACCGCACGATGCCGTACGCGAGCGCGACCTTCCGCCCGCAGACGGAGAGCTTCATCGTGAACGTCGCGGGCCGCCCGGCCGCTTACGCGTCGGTCGTCGCGGGCGTGCTCTCGCCGGACATGCTGATCGTGGACTCGTCCAAGCCCGGCAGCAGCGCCGGCTGGCTCTCGTGGGCGCTGGCGAACGGCTACGGCGGACGCAAGCTGAGCGACGACGTGGTCGACATCGGCCTGTACGCGATCTTCAGCAGCCTGCTGAGCCCCGACGGTGCGAGCTGCGCCCCCGGTGCCCTGCCGCTATGTACGGACAACGTGAACGCAAACGACAAGCAGTTCGGTACCACGTTCCCGTATCTGGCCGAGCCGACGCTCTGATGCTCGCCACACTCTCGACCACCGCCCACTCGGCGCGGTGGCCGAGTGGGCGACCACCGAACGCCGTCGCACCCGCTCGCACGCACTCGCACGCACTATCTCACATTCGTTCCCATCCGGACCATGCATCTCCGCAGTTGGAGCCTCGCCCTGATCTCCGCCGCCACGGTGGCCGGTGGCGTTGCGTGGTGGAACGTGCGCCGGCTCGACGCCTCGGAGAGCGCCGCACAGGCCAGGGCGGTATCTGCCGCGGCGGTGGAGCGCGAGGTCCGGACGGCCGACGTCGTCTTCTTCGAAACGCGCGCGGCGGAGGACCCGCGTGGTGCGTCCGATCGCGCGCGCCTCGCCGCCCTCTACCTCCAGCGCGCGCGGGATACAGGCGACGAGCAGGATTATCTGCGCGCGGAGCGGAGTGCACGTAGCTCGCTCGCGCTTCGCATCTGGGGCAATGGCGCGGCGTCCGCCGTGCTCGCGTCGGCGCTCCTCGCGCAGCATCGCTTCGCCGAGGCGCGCGACGCCGCGCGCCAGCTCGTGGCCGAGGAGCCTCGCGTGGACGCGTACCGCGCGCTTCTCGGTGAGACGTGCATGGAGCTCGGCGACTACGACGCCGCGAGCGCGGCGTTCGATTCCATCGGGTCGAGCGCGCGACGCTCGCTCGCAGTCGCGCCGCGCATCGCGCG
The DNA here is from genome assembly GCA_045804245.1 of Gemmatimonadaceae bacterium. Lineage (GTDB taxonomy): Bacteria > Gemmatimonadota > Gemmatimonadetes > Gemmatimonadales > Gemmatimonadaceae > AG11. The sequence goes on from JBJMNN010000267.1 coordinate 4,434, forward strand.
ATGGGCCGAGATCCGCGGCGATACCGTGGCGGCGCGCGAGATCCTGCGCAACGCGGTGAAGGCGGCTCGCGCCGCGCCCGACATGCCGCGAGAGCAGGCCGCGTGGTTCCATCTGCGCCTGGCCGATCTCGAGATGCGGCAAGGACGCGGCCGCGGTGCCGAGCGGACGTTGCGGGAGGGGCTGGCACTCCACCCGGGCGACCCCCGGTTGCTCGCCGCGATGACGCGTCTCGCCGCCGCACATCACGACTGGCGGGAGACGATCCGGTACGGCGACAGCACGATCGCAGTCCTGCTCGATCCGGCGACGCTGGGTGTGGTGAGCGACGCCTATGCCGCGCTCGGCGACTCGGCCAAAGCCGGCGAGTACGTCGAGGCGATGGAGGTCGCCGTGGGGCAGCAGATCGGCACCTACCATCGTGCGTGGAGCCTCTTCCTGCTCGATCACGGGCGCCGCGTCCCGGAAGTGCTGGCGGCCGCGCAGGCGGAGCTCACCGGCCGGCACGACATCCAGGGCTATGATCTCCTGGCCTGGGCGCTCTACAAGAGCGGCCGCGCTCGCGAGGCTCGCCTCCCGATGGCCGCGGCGCTCGCGCAGGGGACGCAGGACGCGATGCTGATGTATCACGCCGGCATGATTGCCCGCGCCGCGGGCGATCCGATCGCGGCACGAGTCTACCTCGAGCGGGCGCTCGCGATCGCCCCCGAGTTCGATTACGCCGCCCCGGCGGTCGCGCGCGCGGTGCTCGACTCGCTGGGCAACGACTGAGCCGAGTGGCATGTCCGAGTTCATCGCCTTCTTCCAGCTCGGCTTCGGCCACATCGTGACCGCCGGCGCGCTCGATCACATCCTCTTCCTCCTCGCGCTCGCCGTGATCTACCGCGCGAGCGACTGGCGCGACGCGCTGTGCGTGATCTCCGCGTTCACCGTCGGCCACTCCGTGACCCTCGCGCTCGCCGTGACCGGTACCGTGGCGATCCGCGCCCCGCTCGTCGAGTTTCTCGTCCCGCTGACGATCGTCGCCGCCGCGGCGGAGAACCTCATGATCCGCGATCGCGCCGCCGGCTCGAGCGTGCGTCGCTACCGCCCGCTCCTCGCCGCCGTCTTCGGTCTCGTCCACGGCGCCGGCTTCGCGGGCTATCTGAAGAGCCTCTTCGTGGAGCGCATCGCCGTGCCACTGTTCGGCTTCAACGCCGGGATCGAAGTGGGACAGATCCTCGTGCTCGCCGCGATCGGCATCGCGCTGGTAGTGGTGGACGCGGTGATCCGAGGCGCGCAGCAGAGCCTTCGCGTGCGGACGGCGGTGCCAGTCCTCACGCTGCGCGTCGTCGGGCTCTCGCTCATGGTCGGCGTCGTCGCCACGGTGTGGGCGGTGGAGCGGAGACCATGGTAGCGCGACGCTCGACGCTCGCCTGCGCGCTGCTCGCGATGTGCGCGCTCGTCGCGATGCCCGGAGTCGCCAATGCGCATCCCCTGCACACGACGATGACCGAGCTCTCGTACGACCCCGCCTCGCGCGTGCTCACGGCGACGCTCCGGGTGTTCGCGGACGATTTCTCCGCGGCGGTGACAGGCAGGCGCGCCGACGGCTCGGTCGTCGTCCCGCCCGACTCCGCGATCGTTCGGTATGTGAGCGCCAGACTCGCCGTGATGGGCCCGGTCGAGGGGCGCGTGTCGATGCGCTGGTGCGGGATGCGACGCGACGGAGTCGTGCTCTTCCTCTGCCTGCGCGGCACCCTTCGCGAACAGTCCGCGGGAGTGACCATGAAAAACGCGCTGATGACGGAAGTGTTCGGCGACCAGGTCAACATCGTGCAGACCAACCTGGACGGCCGCCGCCGCACGCTGCTGTTCACGTCCCGCGACGGAGTGAAGCCGCTGAGCTAGGGCAGTGCGCAGTGCGCGGTCGTGAACGACCGGAATGGCACGGGCAGGCGAGCGTTGCTCCGCCCGCCTACATCGCTTTGCGGATCGCCCCCTCGAGATCCTGCTTCCCGCCAACGCCGGTGTAGACGACCTTGCCCGCCTTGTCGAGCACCACGACATACGACGTCGCCGGCACGTCCCACTTGCCGGTCGCGTCTCCCTTGGCGTCCCAGAGCTGGATCCCGGGTACCTGATACTTGGCGACGTGAAGCTGGACTCGGCGGACGGACTGATTCACCGAGACCGACACGCCGACGAACTTCACCTTGCCGCGGTACTTGGCCTCGGTGGCCTTGAGCGTCGGGAGCAGGGCCTCACAGTTTTCGCACCAGGTCGCCCAGAACTCGACCAGCACCGGCCGCCCCTTGCCGATCACCGCCGCCAGGTCGACCGGCTTCCCGTCGAGGGTCTGGACCGCGGCTCCAGGCGCCGTCGTTCCGAGGTCCAGCCCGCCGTCCTGAGCCGCCGCTACCGTCCACCCCCCACTCCCCACCAGAAGAGTGAGCAGGATGGCCATTCGGCGATTGAACTGTCCGCGTCTCGTCATATGAGCAGTTGACCCATCTTGATCAGATAGTATTCCGCGACCCCCAACATCACGATCGCGAAGAGCTTTTTTACCGTCACCATCCACGCACCAGCGCGAGGTAATCGCGCCAGTGAGCCACTCGACAGCCCGACGATCACCAGCAGCGTCGACATTCCCAGCGAGAACGTCAGCAGATAGAGAAAGCCGAGCGCCACGCTCTTCGTCACCGTCACCCAGGTCAGCACCGCCGCCATGACGGGGGCGGAGCAGGGGGCTGCGACCAGTCCGGACATCGCCCCCATCGCGAAGGCGCCGGAGAACCGCCCCGCCGTCCCCATCGTCGCCGCGCGCTCCGTGATACCCGCCGGCAGGCGAACTGGTAGCACGTCCAGCATCCCCAGCCCCGCCAGGATCAGCACGTTGGCCATCGCGAAGTACAGCCAGGGGTTCGTGCTCACGCTTCCGAACAGCGTCCCCGTGAGCCCGGCGAACACGCCGAGCGCCGAGTAAACCAGCGCCAGCCCGAGGACGTAGGTGAAGGTGAGCAGGACGGGCCGCATCTTCGACGTCGATCCGTCGGTCGAGCTCTGGCCGCCCACGATCGCCGCCGTGATCGGGATCATCGGGTAGATGCACGGCGTGAGGCTCGTCAGCACACCGCCGGCGAACAGCGCGGGGAGCGCCAGCGCCGGGTTGCCGCTCAGCATCTGGGCGATCGAGCCGCTCTGCACGGGAATGGGATGGGAAGTCGGGGGATTAACGGGCGCGACGGATGTGCCGTCGTACCCCCTGAGAAGCTATAGGGTCACCCAGGAGGCGTCATGTCACCGATCACCAACGCGCCGCGCGGCCAGAGCGTTCGCCGTACCGCGCTGTTGTCCCTGCTCGTGCTCCCCGCGCTCGTCGTCGCCTCGCGCGAAATCGCCCGCGCCCAGACGGTCCGTGTCGCCCACCGTGAACCCGCGATGGGCACCGACGGGGCGGCGCTCCACATGGAGATGACGCCGCTCCGTCCGCTCGCGCCGGGCGACAGCGCCCGCGCCACGGCAGTGGCCACTGAGCTCCGGCGCGCGATCGAGAAGTACCGCGACACCGTCGCCGCCGTCAACGACGGCTACCGGATGTTCGCGCCGCAGATCAGGAATCAGAAGGTCTACCACTTCACGCGCGGATGGAGCGCAGTGCAGGAGGCCTTCCGCTTCGACGCCTCGAAGCCGACGTCCCTATTGTATGTGAAGGACGCGGACGGGAGATTCGTCCTCGTGGGCGGGATGTACACCGCGCCGAAGCGGTTCTCGCTCGACAAGCTCGACGAGCGCGTTCCGCTTTCCGTCGCGCGCTGGCACAAGCACGTGAACTGGTGCGTGCCTCCGCACGGTCAGGGCGCGAGGTGGCTCGAGCGCGCGAATGGGCAGCCGGTGTTCGGGCCGGAAAGCCCGATCGCCACGAAGCAAGCCTGCGATGCGGTGGGCGGAGTGTTCCACGAATCGCTGCTCGGCTGGATGGTGCACGCGAACGTGATGACGTCGAACGATCCGGCGACGATCTGGGGCGACGAGCACGCGGGGCACGACATGCACGATGGGATGAAGCACGACATGCACGATGGCGGGTGAGCGCGGCTGTGTGCGTCCCCAGGATGCTCCGGAGGTTCACGCGGAGGCGCGGAGACGCGGACATGGCCCCGGTGTCATCCCGCGCGAGCGCAGCCCCCCAGCTGTCATTCCGAGCGAGCGCAGCGAGTCGAGGAATCTGCACTCTACGGGTCGAGCACTCTGCGCCTCCACGATCCTCCGCGTGAAAACACGTTGCGCGAGGATCTGTACGATCGGGGCGCCGAATCATTCTGGACGGCGAGGCCGTAGGGGCATACACTCGACCGCCTCAACGGGAGGAATTGCGCATGCTACAGGGACCAGCGATCGCCGGCGCACCTCAGGACCCGATCTCGGTGCAGATCGGCGAGCTACGCGCCAAGGCCAACGACCTCAAGCTGAAGGTGAGTGACCTCGAGGTACGCAACGGTCAGCTCAGTATGCAGCGCGCACGTCTCGGCGCCGACGTGAATCCCGCGGCGGTCGACAAGCAGCTCGCCGATGCGCGACACGAGCTCTCGGCCACCCAGATCCAGCTCGAAGCGACCAATCAGCAGATCGCGGAGCTCCAGTCGCAGCGCGACATGGAGCGCGCGTTCAGTCTGCAGCAACCGCCCGGGCCGCCCGCGACGATTGCGACCGCCGTAGTCCCGAATCCATTCCTCACCCGCGATCAGATCTCGGCCCTCGGCGTTGGCACCTTCTTCCTGATGTTCCCGCTCGTGCTCGTGCTCGCCCGCCGGCTCTGGGTCCGCAGCGTGCCGCGCGCTGCGCTCGACTTGGAGGAGAGCCCGCGACTGCAGCGCATCGAGCAGGCGATCGAGTCCATTGCGCTGGAAGTCGAGCGGATCGGGGAAGCGCAGCGGTTCACGACCAAGCTGCTCGCCGACCGACAGCCCGATGCCGTGGCGCGCATGGCCGCGATTCCACGCAGAGAGCCGGGCACGATCACGCCTCACTAGCGCGATGCGCGATGCGCAGTGCGCGATGCGCCAACGACAGGAGGACGGCGGATGCCGCAGGCCACCACGATCAGTCGCTCGAGTCAGGAGCCTGTTTCGACCCAACTGAAGCAGCTCCGCGCACGTGCGGACGAGCTCAAGCTACGCGCGAGCGACCTCGAGGTCCGCAAGAATCAACTCGGCCAGCAGCGCGCGGCACTCGGCGGTGACGTCTCGCCTGCGGCCGTCGACAAGCAGTTGGCGGACGTCCAGCACGAGCTCTCGGCGACCTACATCCAGCTGGAGTCGACGAACCAGGAGATCCACGACGTCGAGAGCGCGCGCGACATGGCGCGCGTGGGGATCACCGTCCACCCGCCTCCGCCAATGGTCGACCCGAATCTCGCGATGGACCGGATGGTCGGCGCCGGTGCGTTCCTGCTCCTGCTGCCACTGGTGCTGGCGTTCGCGCGCCGGATCTGGCGCCGCGGCGGCGCGCCGACGGTCGACCTCGAGAACAGCCCGCGCCTCCAGCGCATGGAGCAGGCGATCGAATCGATCGCGCTTGAGGTCGAGCGCATCGGCGAAGCGCAGCGCTTCACCACGAAGCTGCTCGCCGATCGGCAACCCGACGCAGCGGCGCGCCTGTCCGTCATGCCGCGAAAGGAGCCGGGCACGATCACGCCTCACTAGCGCATCGCGCATCGCGCATCGCGCAACGGCAGCATCGTTCAATCCCGTGAGCGATCTTCCCGGGTAAGGTCAAGGCAGCCCTGCCCCCAGAATGCGCCCCTCATCGCACCGCCCACATGCGCGTACACATCGCCGTCGCCGTCACACTAGCGCTCGCAGCCACCAGTGCATCAGCGCAGGACGTCAAGCGCCCGTCGCCGCTCACCAGGCCAAGCGCGAGCACCGACGTCCCTGCAACGCTGCCGCTCAAGTTCGTCGGCCCTCCGACGACCGGCGCGATCACGCCGCTCGACCTGATGACGCGGCTCTACAAGTTCGCCGACGATTCCATGATGGGCCGGCTCGCCGGCACCAAATGGAACGACATGGGCACCGACTACATCGCGGCGGAGGTCAAGCGGTTCGGGCTCCAGCCGGCCGGTGAGAACGGCGGCTACTTCCAGAGTCCCCTCATCCAGAAGACGTTCGACCAGTCGTCGTACGTCGCCGTCGGCGACAAGCGGTACGCGCTGTGGAAGGACTTCGCGCCACGTCATCAGGGCGATACGCTCGCCGAGCTCGCGAACGTTCCCGTGGTGTTCGGCGGCGAGTGGGGCGACTCGACGAGCTTCATCCCCGTGGCGCAGGCCGAGGGGAAGGTCGTCGTCATCCGGCTCAACAAGGGTCCCGACGGCCGGCGCGACTACAGCACCGTCAACCGCAACATGCTCACGGCGCGCTTCTCCAACGCCGCGGCGATCGCCGTCGCGCAGCTCGACTACGTGCCCCCGGGCTACGTCGAGCACCAGTACGCCGAGCCGCAGGTCTCACTGAAAGAAGATCCGTCGTCGGCGGTGCGGAAGCCGCCGTACTTCTACGTCACCGACGCCGTCGCCGGCGACATGCTCGGCGCGACGATCGAGGGCGCGCAGACAGGCGCCGTGGGACGCGCGGTGAGCGCGCGGATTCTCGCCAACACCGGCGTCGCGCCTGGCCGCAACGTGCTGGCGATCCTCCCGGGCTCCGATCCGGTGCTGCGCAACCAGTACGTCGTCATCGGCGCGCACGACGATCACATTGGCTTCAGCCAGCGTCCCGCCGACCACGACTCGATCAAGGCGCTGATGATGCACGCCGCGCCGCAGGGCGCCGACAGCCCCGATCCCAAGCCGACGGCCGAGCAGTGGGTGAAGATCCGCGCCACGATGGACTCGCTGCGCAAGCTGCACCCGTCGCGTCCCGACTCGATCTACAACGGCGCCGACGACGACGGCTCGGGCAGCATGGCGCTCCTCGAGATCGCCGAGCGCTTCGCCACGGCCAGCGCGAAGCCGAAGCGCTCGATCATCTTCGCCTGGCACGTCGGCGAGGAG
>JBJMNN010000268.1:0-12423 GCA_045804245.1 Gemmatimonadaceae bacterium
CCCGGTGATGAGCACGGCGTGCGCGATGCCGGTGCCGATGAGCAGCACACCGGACAGCGGCGAGAACAGCACGAGCGCCATGTCGACCAGGCTTCCGCTGCCGACCGACGTCGCGCCGACGGTGATGCCGATCGCCGCGCCGATTGCGGCGATCGCCGGGCCGCTGGGATGGCGTAGCTGCTCCACCCACCGCGCATTGCGACGCCGCGCGATCTCCATCAGGATGGCGAGCACCGGCGTCATCACGAGCACGACACCGATCAGAAAGCGGATCGTCGACGGCGCGCCGGCGAAGTGCGCGAGGATTCGCGTTCCGATCAACACGCCGGGCAGGCTGCCGATGGCCATGAGCCACACCCATCGCCAGGCGATCGTCCTGTGCTGCAGATGCGAGCCGACGCCGACGACCTTCGTGAGCAGCCCGAAGAGCAAATCGCTGCCGACGACCGTGGCGGGCGGGATTCCGAGCAGCAGGAGCACTGGTGCCATCAGCGCGCCGCTGCCGACACCGGTGAGGCCGATCATGAACCCGACGACGAGGCCGGCGACGATGAGATTGAACAGCATCCCGCTCATGCGGCGCCTCCCTCCGGCGTCGACTTGGCGATCGACGTGAAAGTGTGCAGCCCGCACTCCGTCTTGCCCGAGCCCGCCCAGCGGCCGGCGCGCTCGTCCTCGCCCGCGCGGGTGGCACGCGTGCACGGCCAGCAGCCGAGGCTCGAGTAGCCCTGATCGAGCAGCGGGTTGTACGGGATCCCCTTGTCGAGCAGGTAGCCCCAGATCTGTCCGCGCGTCCAGTACGCGAGCGGGTAGACCTTCGCCAGCGGGCGACCGTTCACGAGATGATGCTCGACGACCTCGGTGTTCGCGCGCGTCGGTCCCTGGTCGCGCCGCACGCCGCTCACCCAGGCGTCGAAGTCACCGAGGGCGCGCTGCATCGGCTCGACCTTGCGGATGGCGCAGCAGCCGTCGGTGTCCGTCTCATAGAGCGGGCCGGGATCGGTGAGCGGCTTGTACTCCACGAGGTTGAGCGCGTAGCGCTGGACGAGGTCGTCGCGCAACGCGTACGTCTCGGGGAAGAGGAAGCCGGTGTCGAGGAACACGATCGGCGTCGTCGGCTCGATTCGGCTCGCCATGTAGGCGAGCGCCACGCCGGGTCCTCCGAAGCTCACCGTCACTGCCGTGCGCCCGGGAAAGGAGCGCAGCGTCCACGCGAGGATCTCTTCCGGCGACTGGGCTCGCAGCTCCGCTGCCGCCGACTGGAGGCCGGCGGACGTGAGGATGCTCGAGGCGGGCACGCGCGTTTCGGTCGTCATCGCGTCAGGCCGCGGAGGTCGACTGCAGCGGAGCGATGAACCCGCGCCGGCGCAGTGTGGCCAACACCTTCTCAACGCTCTCCGCGATCGTCTCGCGTTCGGTGTTCACCTCGACGTCCGGTGCATCGGGGGGCTCGTAGGGATCGGACACCCCGGTGAATGCGGTGATCGTACCGGCGAGCGCCTTGCCGTACAGTCCCTTCACATCGCGGCGGATGCACGTCTCCAGCGAGGCGTTGACGTACACCTCGACGAACGCGTCGCCGATCTCGCGACGCGCTTCCTCGCGTGTCGCGCGGTAGGGCGAGATCGCGGCGGTGATGACCGCGACGCCGTTGCGGCAGAGCAGCTTCGCCACGTAGGCGATCCGTCGCACGTTGATGTCGCGGTCCTCGCGTGAGAAGCTCAGCCCCTTCGACAGGTGCTCGCGCACCTCGTCGCCATCGAGCACCTCCACCGCAGCGCCGTCGTCGCGCAGTCGCTCGGCAAGCGCGGTCGCGAGCGTGGACTTCCCGGCGCCCGAGAGCCCCGTGAGCCAGAGCGTGAAGCCGCGACGCGCGCTCCCGCTCGGCAGCGTGCCCGGCGCGACCGTCACCGACGTGTGGTGTGTGCTGTGTGACATGGAGCTCCCGATGACGAATGCGTGGCGATCACATGTACCCGTCGCGGCGAAGCGACTCGAGCCCGCCGCCGTCGTCCTTGTCCTGCGCGCGTCCCGACCGCTCGGCGATGTTCGCGTACCGGCCGCTCTTCAACTCCACGATGATCTCCTGCACGTCCTTCGCATCCGACACGACCGACTTCGTGCACGGCCAGCAGCCGAGCGAGCGATAGCGCTCGCCCTTCCCGTGGTCGTAGTAGAGGCTCACGGTCGGAATGCGCTCGCGTTCGATGTACTCCCAGATGTCGAGCTCCGTCCAATCGAGCAGCGGATGGATGCGCACGTGGGTGCCCGGCGCGAACTCGGTCGCGTACTGGTTCCAGAACTCGGGCGGCTGATCGGCGATGTTCCAGTTGTTCTCCCCGGAGCGCGGCGAGAAATAGCGCTCCTTCGAGCGGCTCCCTTCCTCGTCGGCGCGGGCACCGACGATCACACCGGTGTACGGCTCCTTGTTCGTATCGACGACGTACTTCCCCACGGAGTGGTCGAAGCGATAGCGCTTGCCCTCGCCGGAGAGTGTGCGCCGCAGCGCTTCCGTCTTGAGGTTGCCGCAGCAGGTGAGTCGGTCGACGTTCCCATCGGGGAAGGTCTGCTTCGCGGCCAACGCCTCTTCGTTCTGGCCGTAGATCACCGTGAGCCGCCACTCGGCGGCGAGCCGGTCGCGGTACTGGATCATCTCCGGGATCTTGAAGCTCGTGTCGATGTGTACGAGCGGCATCGGCACATGGCCGAAGAACGCCTTGCGCGCGAGCCACAGCAGCACGGTGCTGTCCTTCCCGATCGACCAGAGCATCGCGAGCTGCGGAAAGCTCGCGTAGGCTTCGCGCAGCAGGTGTACGCTGCGATGCTCGAGCTGGTCGAGGTGATCGATGCGGCTCGCGCGGCTCGGTGTGGGGGTGGCGATGGTCGTGCTCATGACTGACTGCTCCATTCCTGAAGCCACGCGACGATCTCCGCGCCGGCTTCGTCCAGTGAGAGGCGCCCGGTGTCGAGCCGAAGCTCGGGCTGTACGGGCGCCTCGAAGGCGACGGTATCTCGAGCTCCGCCGCGCGTTGTCAGCACCTCTGGCGTGGCGTGCAGGTGGATCTCGACGAGCTCGGACGCGACGGATCGCGCGTACCGGCGCGCATCTTCCTCCGGCGAGTCGACGGCGACGATGACCGCCGCGCCATGCGCCTCGAGTCGAGAGGCGAGCCAGGCGAGCCGCCGCACCCGAAGATCCTGCTCGGCGCGCGATCCGCCGGCGGGGAACAGCGCGCCGACGGTATCGTCGTCGAGAATCTCGACCCGCGCGCCCGAGCGATCCGCGCGGCTGGCCAGCCAACGCGCGAGGGCGCTCTTGCCCGCGCCACGCTCGCCGGTGAGCCACAACACGCCCGGTCGCAGCGGCACGGTGGCGCCGTCGCCCGCGCGCGGTGCGCGAGTCTCACCGGCGCGCAGTGCGTCGCGCACGACGCCGCCGCCGCTGATGCTGAAGTTGTCGACGAGCACGAAGCGGCTCGTCGCCGCGAGCTCCGATGCGCGATCGAACGCGATCGCGTGGCGCAGCTTGAGCACGCAATCGGCGACCTCGTTGCGCACGACCGCGGTGCGGTCGGTCACCGACTCCAGCGTCGACGCGTCGAGCACGCGCTCGATGTGCTCGAGATGCACCGAGACGCGCGCAGTGCCAAGCTTGAGCGTGTAGCTGCGCCCGACCTCGAGCGGACGGGCGCCGAGCCAGAAGATGCTCGCGCGGATGCGCGTCGCCGTCACCGGCTGAGTCTCGTGTGCCAGCGTCGCGAGCTCGCCGCGCGTCACATAGATCTGCTGCGCGAGTGTGAACCCGGCCGACTCTCCGGCGGCGGCCACCGACGGCGCTACGCGGTTGAACGCTTCGAGCGACTTGACCCGCGTCCGCTTGCCCGATGGGTGGAACACGACCTCGTCGCCGACGCGCACGCGGCCGCTGTCGATCGTGCCGGCCACGATGCGCCGGTCGTCGCCGTCGTTCGTGAACTTGAACACGGCCTGGACCGGCATGCGGAACGGTCCGTCCACGGCTTCACCCTGACTGCGGAAGGCGTCGAGTGCTTCGAGCACCGTCGGACCGGTGTACCACGACATCGTCGCCGACCGAAACGCGAGGTTGTCCCCCTCGCGGCCGATCACCGGGATGATCGCCGCCGGCGTCATGTCGATCGTGGCGAGGAAGTCGCCGAGCTCGCGGGCGAACGCGTCGAACGCATCCTGCCGGCAGCCGACGAGGTCCATCTTGTTCACGACTACGGCGATCTGTCGCACGCCGAGCATCGAGAGCAGATACGCGTGCCGGCGCGTGTTCTCCTGAATCCCCTCGCCCGCATCGAGCACGAGCAGCGCCGCTTCGGCACGCGCCGCGCCCGTGACCATGTTCTTGAGGAACTCGACGTGGCCCGGAGCGTCGAGGATGAGATAGCGGCGCTTCGGCGTGCGGAAGAACACGCGCGCCGCGTCGATCGTGATCCCCTGCGCGCGCTCGTCCTTCAGCGCGTCGAGCAGGAACGCGTACTCGAACGGCTTCGACGTGCGCGCGCAGAGATCCTTGATCTGTTCGAGCTTGCCGTCCGGCAGCGTCCCCGTGTCAGCGAGCAGCCGGCCGATGATCGTACTCTTCCCGTGGTCCACGTGCCCTACGATGACGATGCCCATCCGCGCCTCGACTTCGGCGGGATCGGCGATGCCACCAAATGGGTTGACCGCCGTCTCGTCGTCGAACGGCAGCCCTTCCTCATCGAGCCGACGGGGGCGCGTCGTCGTCGCGGATCCGGAGACGACGCTCATACCGCGTCTCCCCGCTGCACGACGGCCGCCTGCGGCTCACCGTTCAGCACGAGTCGCGACTCGAGCCGGACATCGGGCGCGAGCGAATGCGAGATGGAGCAGTACGACTGGAACGAGAGCGCGATGGCGCGTTCGGTGTGTGCGACGTCGATCCCCTCTCCGTCGATCGCGAACTCGAGGCGCGCCTGCAGCACGCGCCGCGGCGCGGTCGGCCGACGCTCCGCGTCCACGCGGACGTCGAGGCGCGTTGCTGGTGTGCGCCGCTTCGCGAGATACTCGACGACGTCGATCGCGGCGCAGGCCGCGAGCGCGCCGAGCATCGTGTCGACCGGACCGAGCCCCTCCTCGCCGGCCGCGTCGATCGTGACGGCGGGCCCGCCGGGGCGACCGATCTCGTAGCGCCGGTCACCCTGCCAGGACGCGTGCACGGTCGTCGACGTCGGGCGTGCGTCGCCGACGGCCGGCGCGCCTGGAACGCGTCCCGTATCGGTCGCCGTCATCGGGCGGCTCGCTCGTCGAGCAGGTGGCACGGCATGGACATGCGAAAGCGAATGGGGTGGTGATCGTGAGAAGACATGAGGCGCGATACAAAAAACGGCCGCTTGTCCAAGCGGCCGGGTTCGTCATCCCGTGTGGGTAGAGTGCGTGCTGCTCAGCTACTCCGTTCCCGGCCGCGACTGGTGTGAGGGCACTTGCCAGCACAACAACAGGCGATGATCGCCGGACACATACACACGCACGCGCGTCCGGCCGCGCAGTTGGCGCGGTCGCGGCGGCGGGGGGCGATGGTGAGCGGCATGCGGGACACGGAGGATTGTCTGGTCGAGTGCAAACTACTGCTGTATACAAAAAATGCCCGAGCGTGAAGCCGCCGGGCACGTTCGCGTTTTAGCTCGTTCTTTAACGTGGCGGCAATAGGCGGCAAATCACCACGGTCTTCAATTGGTTCCCGCAACCTATGAGGCATCGGTTGACGAGTCAAGCGCTCCGGGCCCGCGGGCCCCTCCCGCGGGCGCTGATTGCCCTGCCTGACGGAAGCCCCGTGGGCTACCTTGCGCCCGATGATGCCGATCGACCCCACCTCCCCGGATTCCATCCTCGTTCGCAGGGAAGCTGACTTGGGCACGTGGCTGGCGGCGCGGGCACCGGTTGCCATCGGGTTCAGCGGTGGAGTGGACTCCGCGTACCTGGCGGTAGCGGCGCGCCTGGCACTCGGGCGGGATCGGGTCCTGGCAATTATCGGACGCAGTGCCTCATATCCGGAAGCTCAGTGGGCGGCTGCCCGAGAGGTCGCGCAGTCGTTCGACGTGCCTGTTCTCGAGCTCGACACCGCCGAGCTCGAGGACCCGCGCTACGCGGCAAACCCGAGCAATCGTTGCTACTTCTGCAAGACGGAGCTGTGGAGCAAGCTCGTGCCGGTCGCCCGCTCGCGAGGCTTCGACACCGTCGCCGACGGCACGAACGCCGACGACCTGTCCGATTGGCGACCCGGTGCGCAGGCGGCGCGTGAGCACGGCGTGGTCAGCCCGCTGGCCGAGCTCGGGTTCACCAAACAGCAGATACGGGATGCGTCGCGGCGACTCGAGCTTCCGACCTGGCAGCAGCCATCGTCGCCCTGTCTCTCATCGCGCCTTCCATACGGGATCGAGGTCACGCCGGCGCGGCTGAAGCAGATCGAGCGGGCCGAGGCCGCGCTTCGCGCGCTCGGCATCACCGGTGACCTGCGCGTGCGGTACCACGAGGAGCTCGCGCGCGTCGAGCTCGGCCCGGAGGAGCTGCCGCGCTGGCTGGAGCCGCGGCGCTTCGCGGCGCTGCGCGACGCGCTCGTCGGCGCGGGCTTCGAGCGGGTCGCTCTCGACCTGCGAGGATTCCGCTCCGGATCCCTGAACGTGCTTCACGGCGTCGGCGGGTGACCAAGCCGGACCGCGGAGAGGGGACGACTCGCAATGCCACGGCGCTCGCCGCCGCGATCGCCGAGCTCGGGGTGCAGTGCTCGTTGGAGGTGCGCGGTGGTCTCGCGCTGGTGCTCCCGGTGACCGAAAGCGTGGAGGCGCTGCAGTCGCCGGACACGAGACGGTCCGTGCTGGCGCTGGCGCGTCAGCACGGATTCACGCACGTCGCGCTCGAGTTGCCGAGTGATCGCCGGGGCGCCGGACGGGAGACCGATGCGCCTCTTCTTCGCGATTGAGCTGGGCGACGCACTGCAAGATCGGCTCGACAAGACGACGGCGCCGCTGCGTGCCGAAGCCCCCGAGCTGACCTGGCTCTCTCGCGAACGACGGCATCTGACGTTGAAGTTCCTCGGCGACGTGGACGAGGCAGCGGCGCCGAAGCTGGTCGAAGCGGCCGAGCGCACGGCCGCTCGGCACCCTCCGCTGGAGATGCACGTGCGCGAGGTCGGCGCCTTTCCGAACTTTCGTCGGGCACGCGTCGTATGGATCGGGGTAGAGCAGGAGCCACGACTCGAGCTGCTGCATCACGATCTCGAGCTCGCGTGCGCGGAGCAGGGATTCGAGGTCGAAGGACGGCCGTTTCGCCCGCACATCACGCTGGCGCGCGTGCGTGCACCGCTCGCGGTCGAGCGGCTCCGCGGCCTGGCGCGCGTGGCGCGGACGGTGCGCATGAAGGCGATGGTTCCGGTGGAGTGGATCACACTGTTCGAAAGCACACTCGCGCCGACCGGCGCTCGGTACTGCCGCATCCACGCGGCGCCACTCGGAGGACGCTGACCGATGGGTTGCTTCGCTCGCCTGGGTTGCCTCGTCATGCTGGCTCTGCTCGCCGTCGGTGGCTGGCTCACGCGCGACCAGTGGCTTCCCAAGCTCACCGGCCGCCCGACCACGGAGAGCGCCGCGCTCCCCACGTGGCAGCCGTTGAGTCCCGAAGCGGGTGCGCGCGGCAAGAAGAAGATCGACGACCTGTCGAGCTCCGTCGGTCCGGTGTTCAGCAATCTCACGGCGAGCGAAGTCGCGTCATACGTGTTCCAGACCGTGGCGCGCACGATCCCCGAGTCGGCGGATAGCGCAGAGGCGGCGGTGATCGGCGATGCGCTCTTTGTGCGCGCGGTGCTGCCGGTACGCGAGATCGCCGGCACCGGCGTGCTCGGTCCGCTCGGCGGGCTGCTGAACGACCGCGAGCGTCTGCAGCTCGGCGGCACCTTCCGCGTCATTCGGCCCGGCCTGAGTGAGTTCGAGGTGCGCGAGATCAAGCTGCGCGATTTCAAGGTGCCGACGGGGGCCATCCCGCGGCTGCTACAGCAGATCTCGCGCGGGAACCGTCCGGAAGGCGTGGCGCCGAACGCGCTCGCGGTGACGACCCCCCGCAGCCTGGCGGACGTCCGCATCGCGAACGGCCGTGTCACGCTCTACAAGACGACCGGAGCGCAGACGCCATGAACCGTCGCATCCTCATCGTCGACGACGAGCAGGGCATCCGCGCAGCGCTCGGACAGTTGCTCGAGTTCGAGGGCTACGACGTGCGCACGGTCGCGAACGCCGTCGACGGTCTCGCCGAGTATGCGCGATTCAAGCCGCACCTCGTCTTCTTGGATGTGAAGATGGCGGGAATCGACGGGCTCGAGGCGCTCAAGAAGCTGCGCGAGCAGGATCCGGGCGCGATCGTCGTCATGATCAGTGGCCACGCGACGATCCAGACCGCCGTCGAGGCGACGCAGCACGGTGCGTACGACATCCTCGAGAAGCCGCTCGACACCGATCGCATTCTCGTGACGCTGCGCAACGCGCTGGCGCATCTCGACCTGTACGAGGAGAACACCCGACTGCGCGACGCGGTGCGCTCGCGATTCGAAATCGTGGGCACCTCGTACGCGATCCGCGCCGTGATCGAGAAGATCGAGCGCGTCGGCAGGACGCTGGCGCGGGTGCTCATCACGGGAGAGAATGGCACGGGCAAGGAGCTCGTCGCGCGGGCAATCCATGCGCAGAGCACGCGCGCGCAAGCGCCGTTCGTCGAGGTGAACTGCGCGGCGATCCCATCCGAGCTGATCGAGAGCGAGCTGTTCGGCCACATGAAGGGCTCGTTCACCGGCGCGGTAGCTGACCGCGCCGGCAAGTTCGAGCAGGCGCACGGCGGAACGTTGTTCCTCGACGAGATCGGCGACATGAGTCTCGCGGCGCAGGCGAAGGTGCTGCGCGTGCTGCAGGACGGCGTCCTGACGCGCATCGGCGGGTCGAAGCCGATCCAGGTGGACGTGCGCGTCCTCGCGGCGACGAACAAGGACGTCGAGGCCGAGATCGCGGCGGGGCGCTTTCGCGAAGATCTGTTCTACCGGCTGAACGTCGTGCCGATCCACGTCCCGCCGCTCCGCGAGCGGCGCGAGGACATCCCGCTTCTCGTCGGGCACTTCATCTCGCAGCTCACCGGACCGGGCGGCCTCGCCGCGCGCGCGATGTCGGACGACGCCGTGGCGCGGCTCTCCCAGCTCGAGTGGCCGGGCAACGTTCGCGAGCTCCGCAACACGATCGAGCGGCTGCTGATCCTCTCCAGCGGATCACGCATCACCGCGGAGGACGTCGATCGCCTCGTCGGTCGCCGCGCCGACGCGAGCGAGGGCGGACTCGGCAGCCTGCTCGACGTGCCGACGTTCGAGGAATTCAAGCACGCCGCCGAGCGCGCCTATCTCGTCGCGAAGCTGCGCGCCTATGATTGGAACGTGAGCGAGACCGCGCGCGCGCTGGACATGCCGCGCTCCAATCTGTACAAGAAGATCGAGCGCTACGCCCTGAGCCGCGAAGGCGGTGGGGTTCCCGCGCCGGTGAGTGGGTCGGATGAGGACGACGACGCATGAGCGACTGGGACGCGGAGCTGAAGAAGATCGACCGGCAGCTCGAGTCGATGTCGGACTCGGCGCTCATCCCGGCAGCGCCCAAGGGCGCGCCGCCCGCGGCGAAGGCACAGGTCGCCGCCGAACGCACGGTGACCCGTACCTGGGGCGCCTTCCTGCGGCTCGCCCTCGCGACGGCGCTCGGCGTCGGCATCCTCTTCTGGCCGTACCCGCATCGATGCGGCGTCGGGGCCGCCGCGTACATCGCGGCGATCACCGCCGTGGCCGCAGGTGGCCTGTGGAGCAGCGTCTGGACCTGGCGGCATCGCACGGGGCGCGCGCACGTGCTGTCACTGCTGCTCGTGGTGTGGGGCGTCGTGCTCGGCGCGGTCGAGCTGCTGCCGCGCGTTGGCTATGCGAAGCCCGATCCGGCGCGGCCGACGGGTTGGACGTGCGCCGCGTCCACGACGGCGCCGACCACGCCGGCGCAACCGGCGCCGGCGCCAGCGCAGCCCGCGCCCGGAACCACGGCGCGCTGACGACTCTCGGAACGGCGCCTGGCGTATCTGCCGACCCGCGCGCGGCTAGATTTCACCGATGACCAAGACCTTCCAGAACTTCATCGCCGGTGCCTGGTGTGCGCCGGCGAGTGGCGAGCATTTCGAGAACCGCAATCCCGCCGATACACGCGACCTGATCGGACGCTTTCCGATGTCCAACGCCGCGGATGTCGATCGTGCGGTCGCGTCGGCCGCGCGCGGGTTCGAGCTCTGGCGTCGCACCCCCGCTCCCGCTCGTGGCGACCTGCTGCGGCGCGTCGGCGATCTCCTCGTGCAACGCAAGGAGGAGATCGCGGACCTCATGACGCGTGAGATGGGAAAGCCGCTCACCGAGACCCGCGGTGACGTGCAGGAGGGGATCGACACGGCGTACTACGCGGCGACGATCGGTCGGCAGCTCGCGGGACGTACCGTGCCGAGCGAGATGCCGAACAAGTGGGCGATGAGCTTCCGTCGGCCGATCGGCGTGGCGGGGATCGTCACGCCGTTCAACTTCCCGCTCGCGATCCCGACGTGGAAGATGTTCCCCGCGCTCGTGTGCGGGAACGCGTGCGTCTTCAAGCCGGCGGAGGATGTGCCGCACACGGGCCACGTGCTCGTCGAGATCATGCTCGAGGCGGGATTGCCCCCCGAGGTGATCCAGCTCGTGCACGGGCTCGGCGAGGACGTCGGCGCGGCGATCGTGTCGCACCCGAACGTTCCGGTGGTCTCGTTCACCGGATCGACCGAGACGGGACGTCTCGTCGGCGAGACGTGTGGACGGATGCACAAGCGGTTGTCGCTCGAGATGGGCGGCAAGAACGCGATGATCGTCATGGACGACGCCGACCTCGAGCTCGCGCTCGATGGCGTGCTGTGGGGAGCGTTCGGCACCACCGGGCAGCGTTGCACGGCGACGAGCCGGTTGATCCTGCAGGCGGGGATCCACGACGAGTTCCTCAGCCGGCTGATCGATCGCGCTCGCTCGATGACGCTCGGCGATGGCCGCAGGAAGGGGACAGACGTCGGTCCGCTCATCCACGAGAGCTCGCGCACGAAGGTCGAGCGCTATGTCGACATCGGACAGGAGGACGGTGCGGACCTCGTCTGCGGTGGCCGCCGTGCGGAGGGACATGGGCTCGAGCACGGGTTCTTCTTCGAGCCGACGATCTTCGCCCGCGTGGAGCAGGGAATGCGGATCGAGCAGGAGGAGATCTTCGGACCGGTCCTGAGTGTGATCCGCGTCGCCGACGCGGACGAAGCATTCCGCGTCAACAACGGTGTCGCCTACGGCCTGTCGTCGTCTCTCTATACGAAGGACGTGAACCTGGCTTTCCGGGCGTTCAACGAGCTGGACAACGGGATCACGTACATCAATGCACCGACGATCGGCGCCGAGGCGCATCTGCCGTTCGGCGGGGTAAAACAGACCGGGAACGGGCACCGCGAAGGGGGCTGGGAGGTTTACGAGTTTTACTCGGAGACCAAGGTCGGCTACTGCGACTTCTCCGGCGCGCTGCAGCGGGCGCAGATCGACAACTACCTCGGCACCCCGGACTGAGGGCGGTTGCTCGGCAGGTGCGGGGCGTGCTTGCTGCGCCCTGCGGACTCGGATTAATTGTGCAGGTGGCCATGCTTGGATCACCGGAGCCGATACAGCCGTCGCTGCAGCGTCTGATCACCCCCGAGCGCAGGCTCGAGGCGCTGCAGCACGTCAATCGCCGGCGCGCGGGATTGGAGTTTCTGTGGGACTGGGCGAAGATCATCGTGATCGCCGTCGTGATGTTCGTCGGGATCAAGACGTTCCTCGTCGAGGCCTTCAAGATCCCGAGTGGCAGCATGGAGCGGACGCTGCTCGTCGGAGATTTCCTGCTGGTGAACAAGCTCGTGTACGGCGCCGAGCTACCGGTCGTGAACAAGCGGCTGCCCGGGCTGCGGCAGCCGACCCGCGGCGACGTCATCGTGTTCGAGTGGCCGAAGGACCGCAGCAAGAATTTCGTAAAGCGGCTCGTCGGCTTGCCGGGGGATACGCTGGCCATGCGGGACGGCATCCTCATCCGGAACGGTGTGGCGCTGGCCGAGCCGTACGTGACGCATTCTGACCCGGAAGCCGACCCCGTGTGGGAGGAGTTCCGATGGCAGAGCAACTTCCTCGTGAAGACCGCCGGGGCCGCTGTCGCGTATCATCCGTCACGAAACAACTGGGGTCCGTTGGTCGTCCCTGAAGCACAGTACTTCGTCCTCGGCGACAACCGGGACAACTCGCTCGACAGCCGCTACTGGGGCTTCGTCCCCGACTCGCTGCTGCGCGGCCGACCCGAG
>JBJMNN010000269.1:0-13050 GCA_045804245.1 Gemmatimonadaceae bacterium
CGATGGGGCCCATGCCGACGGCGAACATGTGGTGCGCCCACACGCCGAAGCCCAGGAAGGCGATCAGCATGGTCGCATACGCCATCACTGGATACCCGAAGATGGGCTTCCTGGAGAAGGTCGGGATGATCTCGGACGTGAGGCCGAACGCGGGCAGGACGAGGATGTAGACCTCGGGGTGCCCGAAGATCCAGAACAGGTGCTGCCAGAGGAGCGGATCGGCGCCGGCCGCGGTCGTGTAGAAGTTCGTGCCGAAGAAGCGGTCGAACTGCAGGAACACGAGCGCGATCGTGATGACCGGGAAGGCGAGGATGAGCAGGAACTGCACGACGAAGGCGTTCCAGGTGAACATCGGCATGCGCATCAGGTTCATCCCTGGCGCGCGCATGTTGATGATCGTCGTGATGAAATTGAACGCCGCGGCGAGCGAGCTGACGCCGAGGATCTGCAGGCCGAGCACCCAGAAGTCGATGTTCAGGCCGGGCGAGAACGGCATCGTGGTGAGCGGGGCGTAGCCGAACCAGCCGCCGTTCGGGGCCGCGCCGACGAACCACGACGCATTGATGAAGATGCCGCCGAACAGGAACACCCAGTAGCTGAACGCATTGAGCCGCGGGAAGGCGACGTCGCGCGCGCCGATCTGGAGCGGGATCAGATAGTTGAAGAAGGCAGCGGACAGCGGCATGATCCCGAGGAAGATCATGGTCGTGCCGTGCATCGTGAACATCTGGTTGTACGCTTCCGCCGACAGCAGGTGTCTGTTCGGCCCGCCGAGCTGGATTCGGATCAGGAGTGCTTCGACTCCGCCGACGAGGAAGAAGAAGATGGAGGTGAAGAGGTAGAGCGTGCCGATCCGCTTGTGGTCGACAGTGGTGAGCCAGCTCCAGATGCCGCTCTCACCGACGTAGCTGTCAGTGGGAGCAAAGGCCGGGGCGGCAGCGGTGGTTGCCATCAGTCCGTGTTCTCCGGTGTCTCTGGCGGTCTACTTGAGCGCCTGCAGGTAGGCGACGATGTCTGCGATCTGCTCGTCGGAAAGGCCCGTCGCGGGGATGGCCGCCTTGGTGACGGGATCGGTCTCGCCCTTGCCGAGCGTCGGCATGATGATGCCGGGCTTCATGGCCCGAGCATTCTTGATCCAGCGCGCGAGATGCTTCGTGTCGTTGGGGAACAGTCCGCCGGCGATCGTCGAGCGGGTGGCGATGTGCGTGAGGTTCGGACCGACGACGCCCATCATCACCGGGTTGCCGTTGATCATGTGGCATCCCATGCATCCACCCCCACCGGTCGACAGCAGCGTGCGGCCACGGTCGGCGTTACCGACGAGCGCGTCGTTGTAGCGGAGCGCGGCCGGCAGTGGCGTAGCGGGCACCGTGTGCGCGGGCATTCGCTCGCGCGGGAAGGCGACGAAGCCGGCCTGCTGCACCGTCGCCGCGCCCGCGGCGACCTGCGGTTGCTGTGCGGTCGAGCTCGCGGGGCCCTTCGCGGTGTCCGTCGCAGCCGGCGCCGCTGCACCGGTTGGCGCCGCCGCGCCGGGTGCGCCTGGCGGCGCAACGGCTCCGAACACGGCGGGTGACGCCTGGTGCGCCGCCCACGCGGCGAACTGCTCCGGTGTCACCGTGAAGGTGCGGAAGCGCATGTTCGCGTGGGACGTACCGCAGTACTCGACACAGAAGCCGTTCCACGCCTGCTCACCGACCGAGTCCGGCGTGAACCAGAGATAGTTCGGATGGTTGGCGATGAGATCGCGCTTGCCCCCCATCTGCGGGATCCAGAACGAGTGCAGCACGTCCTGGGTGCGCAGCGTGAAGTTCACCGTGCGGCCGAGCGGCAGGTACAGCTCGTTCGCCGTGGTGATCTTGTACTGCGGATAGCGGAACTCCCACCACCACTGATGCCCCACCACCTCGACCTGCAGCGCGTCGGCCTTCGCCTTCGCCTGGGTCTTGAAGATGGTGCGGACCGTGGGGACGGCGATGAAGGCGAGGATGAGCGCGGGGATCGCCGTCCACAGGATCTCGAGCGTCGTGTTCCCGTGCACGTGCTCGGGTCGATCGCTCTCGCTCCGCCGCCGGTAGCGGAAGATCGTGTAGAGGAGAATTCCCTCGACGAAGACGAAGACGATCGTTCCCAGCCAGATGAGGATGGAGAACAGATAGCCGACGTCGCGGTTGAACTCCGTGTGGTTATGGAAGATGGAGTTCGGATAGCTTGCGTTGCACGCGGTGAGGGCTACCGCGGCGACGGCCGGCAGCGCGGCGGTCAACAGCCGGCGCGGTCGGGAGGGCACGGGCATGCGAGATCCTTGTTCCGGCAGTGTGAACGGGAGCGGGACGGCGCGAATCCGTCACACTCTCATGCGGGCATACAGCCTCGGAAAGCTACGGGGCGCGAAAGGGCAACGCAACGCGCGCGCCTGCGCCGCAGCGCGTAGGACTTTTCCCGACACGACGTTACGCTACGTCGCTCTCGCTCTCGTCGTCTTTCACTGCGTGGTTCTCCTTCACACGCACGATGGCGATGTCGATCGCGATCCGGGCGGAGCCGACGCCCTCCCGCAGCACGCGAAGTCGCGTCTGCTCGTTCGACCCGCGAGACGCGACCAGGTTCAGCGCCGCGACCTGATCGGCGATCATCCCGAACTGACCCTTGAGCAGACCGATGAGCGGGGGAAGCGCGCGCCGGATCTGCTGGATGGTGAACGAGGTCGGATGCGATTTCTTCACGGCGATGGCGTACGTCTCGACGAGTCCATGGATGCGATGGAGCATCGTGGTCGCGTCCTCCAGCGTCTTCATCTTCTGAACGCCGGCGCCGTCGAGCTTGGGACCTGCTGCCATGCGGGTTCTGGTTGGGGGCTGGCCTGATCATGCCGTCGTGTGCAAGACGACCAACCTCGGTGAACGGTTCTCGGTAAACGGTTCACGTCAGCGGGCAGGAAATGAGAGAGCGTTCGGAGCGGCAGAGGCGACCGGAGCGTCCCGACGTCGGCCGACAACCGAAAACCGTCAACCGACCAACTGCCTCATTTCACCCGCTCCAGCCTCGGGTTCGGTCGCAGCTCGCGTCCCGCTTTCGCCTGCGGCTTGCCGTCGAGCTGGACCACGTCGGCGGTGAAGTCCCAGCGTCCCTCGTGCGCGCTCGCTCCGATCCCGTACGCGTCCACGGGGACGCCGTCCTCCTCGAAGGCGCGGATGCGGTCGAGATCGAATCCGCCCGACACGACGATCTTCACGTCGCCGAACCCCTCGGCGTCGAGTGCGTTGCGCACGTTCCAGACGAGCGCTGGGTTCACACCCGTCGGGCGGAAGGTGCCCATCTGCCCGATCACCGAGCGGTCCACCATGAGCTCGGACGTGTCGAGCCGGACCCCCCAGAGGCGGTCGTCGAGGGCGCGGGCCACGGCGAGGCTGGTGGCCACGCAGTCGTTCTCGTAGTCCACGAGGGCGACGAGCGGGACGTCCTTCGGCGTCACCGCCGCGACAGCGAGCGTCGCGGCGACCGTGTCGCCGCCGTAGGCCGCGATGAGCGCGTGTGGCACCGTGCCGACGCCGGACTTGCCGGTGAGCGCGCCGAGCGCATCAGTGGAAACCGACGCGACGCCCGCGGCGTGTGCGCTGAGCCCGTCGCCGGGCTGGAGCAGGGCGTGGTCGCTACGCGCGCCGAAGTAGTACACGGGGGTGGGACGCGCCGCGTCGACGAGCGTGCGCAGGTTGGTGCACAGCCGCGTCCGGCGCGCGACGGTGCCGAGGATCAGCGTCTCGAGATGTGCGAAGCTGGCGTAGTCGCCCTCCACCGTCATGACCGTGTCCCACATGTCGACGCGATCGCCTTCGTAGAGGGCGTGCACCTCGAGCGCGGCGAAGTCGTCACTGCACAGCTTGAGCAGCGCCACGGCCTCGTCGATGCCGCCGAGCCAGCCGTCGCTCTTCACCGTGAGCTGCCAGGTGACGCGCGCCACACGACCCTCGGCGCGCAGCGCGGCGCGGGCGCTGTTGAAATAGGCGTCGCTGTAGGTGCCGGCCCTGATCGCGTCGACGGGGAGCGCGAACAGCGCGGGGTCGATCCGCTTTCGTCGTCGCGCGGGCATCGCTAGCGCCCGTCGACGGCGAGGGTCGCGGCGTGCGGCCCGGTCATCGCTTCGGGGTTCAGCGCGTGGTCGAGCTCCTCGCGCGTGAGCAGCTTGCGCTCCATCACCAGCTCGTAAACGCCGCGTCCGGTCTCGAGCGCCTCGCGCGCGATCTCGGTCGACGTCTCGTAACCGATGATCGGTACGAGCGCCGTGATGATCCCCACCGAATGCTCGACGAACCAGCGCATGCGCTCCGGGTTCGCCGTGATTCCGTCGACGCACCGCTCGCGCAGGACGACGCACGCGTTGGTGAGCGAGCTGATACCAGCGAGCAGCCGAAAGGCGATGACGGGCTCGAACACGTTGAGCTGCAGCTGGCCGGCCTCGGCGGCGATCGTCACCGTGAGGTCGCCTCCGATGATGTCGAAGCAGACCTGGTTCACCACTTCGGGGATCACCGGATTCACCTTACCCGGCATGATCGAGGAGCCGGGCTGCATGGCGGGCAGGTCGATCTCGTTGAATCCGGCGCGCGGTCCGGAGGCGAGAAGCCGGAGGTCGTTGCAGATCTTGGAGAGCTTCACGGCGCAACGCTTGAGCACTCCGCTCAACTGCACGAAAGCGCCGGTATCGGCGGTGGCCTCGACGAGATCCGGCGCCGTGACGAGCTCCAGCCCGGTGATACGCGACAGATGGGCGCGCACCACTTCCGCGTAACCGCGCGGCGCGGTGATGCCGGTGCCGATCGCCGTGCCGCCCATGTTGATCTCGCGGATCAGCGCCTGCGCCTCGCCGAGCCGCTGGACGTCCTCGAGCATCGTGCGGCCGAACGCGGTGAACTCCTGGCCGAGCGTCATCGGCACCGCGTCCTGCAGTTGCGTGCGTCCCATCTTGATGAACGGAGAGAACTCGTCGCCCTTCGCGAGGAAGGCGGCGGCGAGATCGCTCATCGCGCGCGCGAGACCCTCGATCTGCGAGTGCAGCGCCAGCTTCATCGCCGTCGGATAGACGTCGTTGGTGGACTGGCTGAGGTTGACGTGGTTGTTCGGGTGCACCGTCTGATACTCGCCGCGCGGCCGGCCGAGCAGCTCGAGGGCGCGATTGGCGATCACCTCGTTGGCGTTCATGTTGGTCGAGGTGCCCGCGCCGCCCTGGATCATGTCCACGAGGAAGTGCTCGTGGTGACGTCCGCCGCGGATCTCGCGCGCTGCGCGCACGATCGGCTCCGAGAGCTCTTCCGGCAATAGCCCGAGCTCGGCGTTGGCCAGCGCGGCGGCCTCCTTCACGGCGGCGAGCGCATCGATGAGCGAGGGGAACTCGCGCAGCGGCACGCCGGTGATCGGGAAGTTCTCGAGCGCGCGGAGCGTCTGTACGCCGTACAGCGCCTCGTCGGGGACTTCGCGCTCGCCCAGCAGATCGTGCTCGATGCGCGTCTGCTTGCCACCGAAGCCGAGCGCGCGGCCTCGGCCGAACATCGTGGCGTCGACGGCGGACAGGCGCTGCGCGATGGCGCGAGCCGCGCGTCCGACGAGCGCCGCGTAGAGCGCCGGAGTCTCGCGGATCATCTGCCCGACGTCTTCCTTCGACAGCAGCAGCACGGACGTATCGGTGAGCGCTCGCGCGGTCGTGCCGTGGGTGGCGTCGTTGAGGAGCAGTCCCTCGCCGACCGCCTCGCCTGCGCCGAGCGTGGCGACGCGGATCGGCCGGCCGTTGAGCGGCTTCTCGATCGCGACCGCTCCGTTCACGACGATCGCCATGATCCGTCGCTCTTCGCCTCGCGAGTAGAGCAGTTCGTCGCAGGCGTATTCGGCCGGTTGAAGCAGGTGCGAGAGCTGGTGGAGCGCGGTATCGGTGAGCCCCTCGACGAAGGAGAGGGAGCGGAGCTGTTCGCGGATGGCGGTGGACATGGGGAGGGAAAGCTAAGCGGGGGCGGAAACGCACGCGGGGCGCATCGGGCTCGAGCCCGATGCGCCCCGCGAGAGACGCCTGCGTCCGGTTGCGCTACTGCACCTGTACCGAGCCGTTCATGCCGGAGTGGAAGGTGCAGGTGTAGTTGTAGGTGCCTGCCACGGCGGGCATGACGAGGGCCTTGTTAGCTCCTCCTGCGATGGTACCTGATGCGGGCACCGCCGCGTTGGCGAAGGTGACGTTGTGGGCTTCGCCGTCCGAGTTGGTCCAGGTCACGGTGGCGCCGGCGGCCACGCGGATCGCGGGCGGGGAGAACGCGCGGCTCGCCATGGTCACCGCGGTCGTCGCCACAGGGGTGGTGCCGCCACCCCCGCCACCCCCGCCGGTGCCGGGACCCGTGCTGTCAGAGGAGCCGCCGCAGGCCAGAATGGCAGCAGCGAGGGGAAGGATCATCATGCGAGAACGCATTGGAACTCCTTGTGGCGTAGCCGATCGAGAGTGTCGGAACCCGCCTCGACTTCGGCGGCGAGCCGTACACGTGGATTACTTGCAGGTGCAGCATCTGGGGAAGACCTGGCCCAAGCGCCGGATTTCGCTCGATCCGACCAGGCGCCGAAACAGCCCGCCCGACGTGCCCTTCGAGAGAGAGCAGACGGTGCGAGACGGGTGGGTATTCCCTGCGGGTTCGGGGTTCGGAGCGAACCCCCGAACCCCTGAGCCCCCGAACCCCGCTACGCCGTCGCCAGCGAAGCCGCCCGGGCCTGACCGCTGGTCAGGCGGACAGGGGTCGGGGTCACCAAGGGAGGCGGTGGCGACTGATCGGTGCCAAGCTTGAGGTTGGCGACCAGTCGCTGCAGCCGGTCGGCGGCGGTGGCGAGCGTCGCAGCCGCGGCGGCGATCTCCTGCGTACTGGCACTCTGTTCCTGGCTCGAAGCGGCGACCTGCTCCATCGCGGCGGCGAACGATTCGGTGCCGGTCGAGAGGACCTCGAGGCGCTGCGTCATCTCCATCACGAGGTTGTTCGTCTCGGCCGACGTCTGCTCGACCGACTCGGTCCACGCCTCCGCCTCCACCACGGCCATCTCGATCTCGGTGAACGAGTCCGAGGCGCGGGCTGTCGCGCCGCGGACTTCCTCGGCGGTCGTCACGGCGCGCGCCGCTGAGGCGCGCGACTCCTGGATCGCCGAGAGGACCCCGGTGACGATCTCCTCGGTGCGCTCGGCCGCGTCGGACGACATCGCGGCGAGACGTCGCACCTCGCTGGCGACGACGGCGAAGCCCTCGCCGTGCTCGCCCGCTCGCGCCGCTTCCATCGCCGCGTTGAGGGCGAGCAGCTTCGACTGGCGAGCCAGCTTGCGCACGAGGCCGACGAACGAGCGGATCTCCTCGGACGCCGCGCCGAGCGACTCGATCGCCTGCGCGCTGTCGGAGACGTCGTTGGAGAGGACGCCCAGCGACTCGGCGCTCGCGTCGAGACCGGCGCGGTTCTCCATGGCCAGGGCGCGGAGCGTCGTGTTGCGCATCGAGCCGCCGCGGGCGCCATCGTCGAGCGTGGTGGCGAGGTCCTTGAGCGCGGCCGCCGACTGTGCGAGCGACGCGATCGTCTCGGCCATCGTCGTGGCCTGGGCGGACAGGTCGCTCGCGGTGTTGGCGATCTCGCCCGCCGTGGCGGCCATCTCCTCCGAGCCGGCGGTGATCTCCGACGACATCGCCGACGTCTCGCGCGCCGAGCCGGCGAGCGCCTGGGCGAGGCGCCGGAGCTCGAGGATCATCGCGGCGACGGCGCGCCCGAGGCGGCCGATCTCGTCGTCCGACCCGGTGTGGCCGATCTCGATCGAGAAGTCGCCCGCGGCCACCGCCTCGGCGGCGACGGCGAGCTCCGTGGCTGGCCCCGAGATGCGGCGC
This sequence comes from Gemmatimonadaceae bacterium, assembly GCA_045804245.1. GTDB lineage: Bacteria > Gemmatimonadota > Gemmatimonadetes > Gemmatimonadales > Gemmatimonadaceae > AG11. The sequence goes on from JBJMNN010000269.1 coordinate 7,883, forward strand.
GCCAGATAGCGGTGCACCGCGAAGAGGACACCAATGAGGAGCACGAGCAGCAAGACGACGGCTCCGGTCAGCGACAGCCTCGCCGAGCGATACGGCGCGGCGAGCATGCCCGAGGACTGGTGCGCGAGCAGCCGCCACCGGCCGCGATTGGCGCGAGACGCCACGGCGCGCTCCGAGCCGGAGTCGAACACGGGCGAGAGACCTTCAGTCGGGCTGCGGCTGGCCGCGGGCCCGGTGAGGTAGTGTCCGAGCATCAGCGAGTCCGAGCTCAGGACGATCCTGTTGGTGCTGTCCACCACGTCGATGCGGACGCCGTTGCCGGCCTTGTCGAGCGCCGCGACGAGAGGGGTCGCGTGGAAGGAGAGCGCCAGCACACCGAGACGCGTGCTGCCGTCCTTCACCACGGCGGCGACGGAGACGACCGAGTGACGGAGCGTCGAGTCGTAGACCGCGCCGGCGGAGGCGAGACCGTCCTGCCATGCCGCCTGCCACCAGCTCTCGTCGCTCTGCACGAAGTCGGCGGCGCGGCGCGTGGTGACGGCGTTGAAGCCGTGACCCTCGGTGATCGAGATCTCGGCGGCGTCGAGACGGGACAGCACGCCGACGAGGAACGTTCGCGTGGCGGGCGATGCCTGCAGAGAGCGTTCGAGGTCGAAGCGCTGTTCCAGGTCGGTCGCCGAGGTGCCGGCGATGTTCAGGCTTGCCGCGCGAGCGCCCCCCTCGCGGGCCGCCTCGACGACGGCGGGCGTGAGGGCGAGCACCTCGGCCTGCCGCTCCCGGTCGGCGAGCACCTGGTCCACGAGCAGCTGCGCGCGCTGCGCGGCATCGGCGAGTCGGGCCTCGCTCTCGCGTCGCGCGAAGCGGTCGAGCGCGAAATCGCTGCCCCATGCCAGCGCGAGGATGAGCCCTGCGCCGCCCAGGCCCGCGCCCAGAAGGAAGCGACGCTGCAGCGACGACGCGGCGCGGGAAGGAGCGGCGGAGTTGTCCGTGGTGGAGTCTGACGACATGCGATGTCCCGAGCCGAAGGAGCGCCGGGTGAGCAGGGCGTGCACGCGCGGGACGCGCGGTTGATAGCCCCTCCCACCGTACTAGATTGCGACTAGACAACCACTTCCGTCTGCAGGCGTCGAGCATCGTCCTGCCCGAGGTCCGAGCGCCGAGCCGTCACCATGACCGAGACTGCAGCAACCCAGCCCGTCGGAGGAGAGCAACCGGCTGGTTACGACCCTGCCGCCGTGGAGCGGCGGTGGCAGGCGCGATGGGAGGCGGAGGCCACCAATGTGGCCGACCTGTCCGACGGCCCGCGGCCCTTCTATGCCCTGATGATGTTCCCGTATCCGAGCGCCGAGGGCCTCCACGTGGGCAACCTCTTCGCGTTCACGGGCAACGACATCTATGGACGATTCCAGCGGCTGAAGGGGCACACGGTCTTCGAGCCGATCGGGTATGACGCCTTTGGGATCCACTCCGAGAACTTCGCCATCAAGGTCGGAGTGCACCCCGGGGAGCTCATCCCGCGGAACATCGACAACTTCCGGCGACAGCTGAAGCGCGCGGGGCTCATGGTCGACTGGACCCACGAGCTCTCGACGACCGATCCGGCGTACTACAAGTGGACGCAGTGGGTCTTCCTGCAGCTGTACAAGCAGGGGCTGGCCTACAAGAAGCGGGCGGCGGTGAACTGGTGCCCGTTCGACAAGACCGTGCTGGCCAACGAGCAGGTGGAGCATGGGCTCTGCGAGCGGTGCGGCACGCCGGTGGAGCAGCGGTTCCTGGAGCAGTGGTTCTTCCGGATCACGGACTACGCGGGTCGGCTGCTGGCCAACCTCGATCGGCTGGACTGGTCGGAGAGCACGCTCACGGCGCAGCGGAACTGGATCGGACGGTCCGAGGGTGCGGAGCTCGCCTTCACGGTGCAGGACGTGATGGCATTCGCCGGGAGCGCAACGGTGAGCGCGGGCATGTCGGGCGAAGTCGTGGCGACGCCGGTCGAGATCCGGGTGTTCACGACGCGGCCGGACACCGTGTTCGGCGCGACGTACCTCGTTCTGGCGCCCGAGCATCCGCTGGTCGATCAGATCGCCACGGACGAGCAGCGCGCCGAGGTGCGGGCGTACGTCGAGCGCGCCGCGAAGCAGGACGTCGTGACGCGCAAGACGTCGAAGGAGAAGACGGGCGCGTTCACGGGCGCGTACGCGACCAATCCCGCGACCGGGCAGCCGATCCCGATCTGGATCGCCGACTACGTGCTGATGGAGTACGGCACCGGGGCGATCATGGCCGTGCCGGGCCACGACGAGCGCGACTTCGAGTTCGCCACGGAGTACGATCTGCCGATCGTGCGCGTCGTCGCGGCTGCGGGCGAGTCCGCCGAGTCGCCGCTCGCGCAGGCGTTCACGGAGACGACGGTGTGCACCCTCGTGAACTCGGGACGGTTCGACGGACTGCCCGTCGACGAAGCGCGCACGGCGATCGTGACCGAGCTCGCGGCGCAGCACGCGGCGCGTCCGGTGATGAACTACCGCCTGCACGACTGGTGCATCTCGCGACAACGCTACTGGGGACCGCCGATCCCGATCGTGTACTGCGATACGTGCGGCGCCGTCCCCGTGCCCGAGAAGCAGCTCCCCGTGCTGCTGCCGCAGATCGAGGATTTCCGTCCGGACGACTCCGGGGTGAGCCCGCTCGCGCGACACGAGGAGTGGTATCACACCACCTGCCCGCAGTGCGGCGCGCCGGCGCGTCGCGAGACGGACGTGAGCGACACCTTCCTCGACAGCGCATGGTATTTCCTGCGCTACCCGAGCTCGGATCGCGACGACGTGCCGTTCGACCAAGCGCTGACGAAGAAGTGGCTGCCGGTGCACAGCTACATCGGCGGCAACGAGCACGCGGTGCTGCACTTGCTCTACTCGCGCTTCATCACGATGGCGCTCAAGGACGCGGGACACGTCGACTTCGAGGAGCCGTTCACACGCTTCCGTGCCCACGGGCTGATCGTGCGCGAGGGCGCGAAGATGTCGAAGAGCAAGGGCAACGTCGTGAACCCCGACCAGTACATCGACGAGTGGGGTGCGGACGCCTTCCGCACCTACCTGATGTTCCTGGGCCCGTTCGAGGACGGGGGTGACTTCCGCGATGCGGGGATCTCCGGCGTGAAGCGGTTCCTCGACCGGCTCTGGAAGTCGGTGCACGACGCGCGGCGGGACGGCTCACCCGACGCCGAGGTGCTGCGCAAGCTGCACCAGACGATCAGGAAGGTGGGCGACGACATCCCGCGGCTGAGCTACAACACGGCGATCGCGGCGATGATGGAGTACATGAACACGCTGCGCGCAGGCGAGCGGACGCCGCACGTGGACGAGGTGCGCGCACTGGTGCAGCTCGCGAGCCCGTTCGCGCCGCACATCACCGAGGAGCTCTGGTCGGTGCTCGGCGAGACGCGGAGCATCTTCGACTCGGGGTGGCCGAGCTACGACGAGGCGCTGGTCGCAGAGGACCGCGTCACGATGGCCGTGCAGGTGAACGGCAAGACTCGCGGCACGATCACGCTCTCGAAGACGGCGCCGCAGGACGAAGCAGTCGCCGCGGCGATGGCGGAGGCGAACGTGGCGAAGTTCGTGACGGGGGAGATCAGGCGGGTGATCTTTGTTCCGGGGCGGATGCTGAATCTGGTGGTGTGATGCCGCGCGAAGCGGCGCTGATCGGTTGTCGGTTTTCAGTCGTCGGCCGGCCTCGGGACACAGGAGCTTCCCGAGGCCGGCCGTGAACCGTCAACCGATCAACCGTTCACGGCGCGCTCCGCGCGCCTAGAACTTCGCCCCGACCGACAGCGGCAGCGTCAGGATCGGCTTGCCCTCGGTGAGCACGACGTGCAGTCGGACTTCGGCGAGGGCGGTGAAGCCGGTCAGCGGGAAGTTGATCCCCGTGCCGATGTTGAAGCCCGGGCGTGTGCCGCCCGGACGCTCGACGGTGACCGCGGTGGTTCCGGTGCCCGTGGTGAACGACTCGGTGGTCGCGTGATAGATCGCGATGCCGCCCGTGAGAAAGCCCGACGTCGCCGTCTCGGGTGCCAGCCGATACACGACGGTCGGACCGATCGCGAAGACGCTCACGTCGTCTCCCGCCTTGCCCGACTTGAGTGAGAAGCTCTCGAACATCGCTTCGGCGCGTAGTGCGTACGCCTGGTTGGGGACGGCCCACTCCACGAGCCCGCCGATGTGATAGCCGGCAGCGTGCTCGTCGCCGAGCCGGCCGGCCGGGATCGCGATGCCGAGGGTGCCGCCATACAGCGGGTAATACTGCGGGGGCTGTCCCGGCGCGCCGGCGGTCGCTGGTCCAGAGACCTGGGCGGCAGCAGGGGACGCGATGGCGACGAGCAGCGCGGCGAGCGCGAGCGAAGAACGAGATTTCATGTCGGTGGTGACTGAGTCCGGGGTCGAGCGCGCGGCTACAGCAGCCGCGCGATCCATTCCCCAACGTAGTAGCCGACGACCGCTACGCCGAGGCCGACGACGAACATGTCCATCCCGGAGCGGAACACGCTGCGTCCGGTGAAGACGGACCGCGCCGCGCCGACGAGCCAGTGCGACGCCATCGCTACAACGAACGCGACGATGACCGCTGTGCGTCCGTCGAGGAAGAAGAACGGCAGCACGGGGATCAGCGCGCCGACCGCCGTGGCGAGGCCGGTGATCCATGCCTCGCGGAAGGGTGACGTCGCCGACTCGGAGATGCCGAGCTCCTCCTGCACCTGCTCGGCGAGCATCTTCTCCGGGTCGGCCATCACCTGCGTGGCGATGCGGAACGCCGACTCGCGATCCATCCCCTTGGCCTCGTAGATCAGCGCGAGCTCGTCGCGCTCGATCTCGGGCATGAGCGCGATCTCGTCGCGCTCCATCGCGATCTCGTGCGCGTACACCTCGCGCTCGCTCTGCGCGGCGAGGTAGCCGCTCGAGCCCATCGAGAGCGCGTCGGCGATGAGCCCCGCCACACCCGCCACGATGATCGCGTGATACTGCGACGCCGCGGACGCGCCCAGCACGCCGGCGACGAGGCCGAAGTTCGCCGTGAGCCCGTCGTTGAAGCCGTACACGACGTTGCGCAGGAAGCCGCCCGCGCCGGTGCGATGCCACGGCTCGCCGGTGCGGCCGGCAATGCCGTTGAGC
>JBJMNN010000270.1:0-20291 GCA_045804245.1 Gemmatimonadaceae bacterium
GGTCGTCGCGTCTCGTCGCGACGTGCGCCACGTCTCCCGCCCACCGCGCCTATGCGTCTGCTGAACGCGCTCGCTGCACTCACGGTGCTCGCGCTGGTGTCCGGTGCCGGACGCGCCGACCGCGCCGAGCACGCACCCATCGCCGCGGTCGACTCCAGTTGGCGCAGCCCCGAGGCCGAGCGGACGGCGCTGCACGTGCCGCCCGGATTCGAGGTCCAGCTCGTGGCCGCCGAACCGGACATCGACAAGCCGATGAACCTGGCGTTCGATGCACGCGGGCGACTGTGGGTGACGCACTCGCGCGAGTATCCGATCGCCGCCGCGCCGGGCGCCGGGCGCGACCGCGTGTCGATCCTCGAGGACACGAACGCCGACGGACGCGCCGACCGGTTCACCACGTTCGCCGACAGCCTGAACATCCCGATCGGGATCGCGCCGATGCGCGACGGCGCGATCGTCTACAGCATCCCGAACGTGTATCGCATGATCGACCGCGACGGGGACGGCCGCGCGGACGAGCGGCGCGTGCTCTATGGCCCGTTCGACCATGACGACACCCACGGGATGGTGAACAGCCTCCTGCGGAGCTACGACGGGTGGATCCACGCCGGGCACGGGTTCAGCAACCGATCGACGGTCGCGGGCACGGACGGCGACAGCATCCGCATGACGTCGGGCAATACGTTCCGTTTCCGCGACGACGGCACGCGCGTGGAGCAGCTCACCTGGGGACGTGTGAACCCGTTCGGAATGTTCGTCGACCGGTTCGGCTACTTCTATTCGTCGGACTCCCATACGAAACCGATCTATCAGCCGATCCGCGGCGCGGAGTATCCGCACTTCGGACGGCTGCCGGGCGGCATCGGGTGGGGTCCGCAGATGATGGAGCACCTGCACGGCTCCACGGCGATCGCCGGCGTGGTGCTGTACGAGGCGGATCACTTCCCGACGGCATACCGCGACAACTTCTTCGGCGGCAACGTCGTCACGAACAGGATCAACCGGAACGTGCTCAGGTGGCATGGTAGCTCGCCCGAGGCGGTCGAGCAGCCGGACTTCGTCGTCAGCGACGATCCGAACTTTCGCCCGGTCGACATCGAGCTGGGGCCCGACGGTGCGCTGTACATCGCGGACTTCTACAACCCGATCATCGGGCACTACGAGTTTCCGCTCGACGATCCGCGACGCGACCGGCGGAGCGGGCGCATCTGGCGGATCGTGTACACCGGGCGCGACGCCGGCTCGCCGGCGCGGATGCCGCGTCCCGACTGGACGCGCGCCACGACGCAGGAGCTCATCACCGATCTGGGGCACGCGAACGTGAACGTGCGCCTGCTCGCAACGAACGAGCTGGTCGACCGCGGTGGACGCACGGTCATCGAAGCGGTCCGACGCGTGGTCGACCGCCGCTCGGCGTCGCCCGAGCTGCGGTCGTGCGGTCTGTGGATCCTGTCGCGGCTCGGCGCGCTGCCGGCCGAGCGGCTGCGGGCCGCCGCGAGCGCTCGTGAAGAGCTGGTGCGCGTGCATGCGCTGCGTATCCTGGCCGAAGCGCGCTCGCTCTCCGACGCCGATCGCGCGGTCGCGGAGCAGGCGCTGCGCGACGCGAGCCCGCACGTGCGGCGGGTCGCCGTCGAAGTGCTGGGCCGGCATCCGGCGTGGAGCGCGGTGCGGCCGCTGCTGGATCTGCGCGCGGCGGTCGCGCCCGAAGACACGCACCTGCTGTACACAGTGCGTGTGGCAATGCGAGATCATCTGCGCGATCCCGCGATCTTCGATCGCGTGCGTGCGGTGGAATGGAGCGAGCGCGACTCACGGGCGATCGCCGACGCGGCGAGCGGGATTCTCACGCCGGGCGCCGCTCGGCTGCTGCTGGCGCATCTGCAGCGCGTATCCGAACCGCGTGAACGGATGGTCCACTATCTCCGACACGTCGCGCGCTACGCACCGGCCGCCGAGACCGAGCCGCTGGCCGGCCTGGTGCAGCGCAGCGTGCCGAGCGATCTCGATCTGCAGATCGATCTCCACGAGGTGGCGCGAGCCGGCATCGCCGAGCGCGGCGAGGCCGCGCCGGCGGCGATGCGCGCCTGGAGCGAATCGCTCGTTGCACACTTCCTCGATCGCGCCTACGGATCGGGCCTCAAACCGGGCGACGTGAGTCTGCGCCGGCAGCAGGCGGCGCGCATCGCGGGCGACCTGCGACTCCGCGCGGCCGAACCGGCACTGCTGGCGCTGTTCGCCGACGCGACGTCGGAGCCCGCCGCGCGGGTGGCTGCGGGGCGCGCCCTGCTAGCGATCGATCGAACGCGCCATCTCGCGCTCGTCGGCGGCGCGCTGGCCGACGCCGCGACGCCGGCGCCGATGCGCGAAGAGCTGGTCGGTGTGCTGGCGGCTGCACCGGACGGGCTGCCGCATCTCGCGCGCGGGCTCGACGCGCCCTCCGCGCGGCTGCGCGAGCGCATCACCTACGCACTCGCGGGAAGCGCCGAGGGCGCCCAGCTCGTGCTCGATGCCGTCCGAACGGGTCGGCTGCAGGCACAGGCGATCGCCGATCCGACGCTGCGCGAGCGGCTGGTCACCGGCAAACCCGAGACGATTCGCACGGCGGTGGCCGAGCTGGCGCGCGCGGATTCGTCGACCGAGGCGACTCGGCGCCGCCGCATCGACGCGATCACGCGCCGGTTCGATGCGCGCGCCGCATCGGCGGAGCAGGGAGCGCGCGTGTTCGCGACGAACTGCTCGCCCTGCCACTCCGCGCGCGGGCAGGGTGGCCAGGTCGGTCCGCAACTGGATGGCGTCGGACACCGTGCGCCGGCGGATCTGCTGGCGAAGGTGCTGGCGCCCAACCGGAACGTCGCACCCGCGTTTCGCTACGAGACCGTGATGCTCAGGAACGGAGACGTGTTCACGGGGCTTTATCGCCGTGAGCAGGGGGTGAGCCTCGCGTTCGTCGATCGGGACGGCAAAGAAGTGAGCGTGCCGAAGTCGCAGATCGCGCAGCGCCGGATCACGCCGTACACGATCATGCCGAGCAACTTCATGGACGTCATTCCCGAGACGGAGCTGCACCACCTCGTGGCCTACCTCGGGACACTGCGCTAGATGTCGATTTCGAGGAGCTGGAGAGCGGCGAGTCGCCGGGTGGCCATGGAGATGGTCATCGGCGCGACGACGGCCGTGATACTCTCGACGACGGCGGCAGCACAGCCACCAGCGGCAGCGCACGGCTGGACGCCGATCTTCGACGGCAAGTCGCTGGCGGGCTGGAAGGGCGCGGCGCAGCCGGAGATCGAGGACGGCGCGCTGGTGTTGCGCGGTCCCGCGACGGACGCGCTGTGCACGGCACAATCGTACGGTGACTTCGTGCTGCGTTTCCGCGTGAGCGCGTCGAGCCAGGACGCGCACGGGGACGTCCTGTTCCGCGCGAGGCAGGGGAGCGACGGACGCAGCGCCACCGGACCGCGCGCGAGTGTCGCGCTCGCGAACGCTGGCACGCTGCGCGACGCAGAGGGAGTAGTGTTGGCGCGCGCGGACGCGAACCGCATCGCGCGCGCCCGCGACACGGCGCAGTGGGTCGACCACGCGATCTACGCGAACGGCGGCCAGGTGCGCCTGTTCGTGAACGGCCGGCTGCTGTCGGATCTGATCGATCACGCCGGGGCGCTGCCGCGCAGCGGCGTCGTGTGTCTCCGAGCTGGCGGCGCGACGTCGGACATCGTGCGGATTCGTGAGATCGAGATCCGGAAGCTGATGCCGCGTCCCGAGGGGTCGCTCGCGACGCCATCGAGCCTGGTTCGGTTTCGCAAGCACGTCGTCAGCCAGGACTTCGTGTCGGAGGGCGTCGCGGTGGCCGACGTCGATCGCGACGGCGACGTCGACATCATTGCCGGCGCGCAGTGGTTCGAGGCGCCGAGCTGGCGGGCGCACGAGCTCCGTCCGATGAAGACATTCTCGGTCCATCGCGGCTACAGCGACTCGTTCCTCGACTTCGCGCTCGACGTGAACCGCGACGGCTGGGTGGACGTGGTGCAGTTCGATTTTCCCGGCCGCGCCGGCTACTGGTACGAGAACCCGCAGGGGCGCGACGGCGCGTGGACGCGTCGCGTGGTCCATCCCGCGGTGGCCAGCGAGTCACCGCAGCTGGTCGACGTGAACGGCGACGGACGCGAGGACCTGCTGTTCGTCGACGCGGCGGCGCGGCAGATGGTCTGGATGGAGGCGCCGTCGCGCGCGGGGGACACGACGTGGACGCGACACGTCGTCGGCGCGCCGCTGCCACCCGAGCGCAGCCGCGCCATGCCGCACGGTCTCGGGTTCGGCGACGTGGACGGCGACGGGCGGCCCGACGTCGTCTCGATCGACGCCTGGTATCGCGCGCCGGCGCGAGCGGACGGTGCGTGGGAGGAGCAGCGGGCCGATCTCGGCGCGCCCGCCGCGCAGATGTACGCGTTCGACGCGGACGGCGACGGCGACCGCGACATCGTGTCGTCGTCGGCACACGACTACGGTCTCTGGTGGCACGAGCAGGTGCGCGACAGCTCCGGCGCGACACGCTGGATCCGCCACACGATCGACGACCTTGTCTCGGTGATGCACGCGCTGGCGGTGGCCGATCTGGACGGCGACGGGAGGATGGACCTCGTGACGGGCAAGCGGTTTCTCGCCCACAACGGCAACGATCCCGGCGAGTACGATCCCTCGGTGCTGCTCTGGTACCGGGGCGGGAAGGATTCCGCCGGACACGCCGTCTTCACGCCGTACCTGATCGACGGCGACGCCGGGGTCGGACTGCAGATCGTCATCCGGGACGTCACCGGCGACGGGCGTCCGGATATCGTCACGTCGAGCAAGAAGGGAGTCTTCGTGTTCGAGAGAATCAAGTGACGAAACAACACGCCGCGCTGGACCGCGCGTACCATCATGCCGCACGCTGGCTCGACGGGCTCGACACGCGCTCCGTCGCCGCCACGAGGACACTCGAGGAGCTGCGCGCGCGGCTCGGCGTGCCGCTCGAGAACAAGGGCGCCGATCCGGCGCGAATCATCGACGATCTCGCGGCGGCGACCGAGGGCGGACTGCTCGGCTCTCCAGGCGGACGCTTCTTCGCCTGGGTGATCGGCGGCTCGCTGCAATCCGCACTCGCCGCGGACTGGCTCACCTCGGCGTGGGACCAGAACGCAGGGATGTACGCGACCGCGCCCGCCGCGGCGGTCGCCGAGGAGATCGCTGGCGCGTGGCTGCTCGACCTGCTCGATCTGCCGCGCGATGCCTCGTTCGCGTTCGTGACGGGGTGCCAGATGGCGCACGTCACCGCGCTCGCCGCGGCGCGCGAAGGCGTGCTGCGCGCCGCGGGGTGGAAGGTCGACGCCGACGGCCTCTTCGGCGCGCCGCGGATTCGTGTCCTCGCCAATGCGACGCGCCACAGCACCGTCGACCGCGCGCTGCGCTTCCTCGGCATCGGCGAGCGCGCGGTGTGCGCGATCCCGACCGATGACCAGGGTCGCGTGACCGCGGCCGCTCTGGAGTCGGCGCTGATGTCCAGCTCGGGACCGACGATCGTCGTGCTCGCCGCGGGCGATCTGAACACCGGCGTGTTCGACTCGTTCCAGGAGATGATCCCGATCGCCAAGGCGGCAGGCGCGTGGGTGCACGTGGACGGCGCGTTCGGACTGATGGCACGCGCGAGCAGGTCGAAGCGCCACATGGTCGAGGGAATCGAGCTGGCGGACAGCTGGGCCACCGACGCGCACAAGTGGCTCAACGTACCGTACGACAGCGGCGTTGCGATCGTGCGCGACCGCACCGCGCACTACACGGCGATGACGGTGCACGCGTCGTACCTCTATCCGTCGCAGGAGGTGCGCGACGAGGTCGACTGGAACCCGGAGTTCTCGCGCCGCGCACGCGGGTTCGCACTGTACGCGGCATTGCGCGAGCTGGGGCGCGAGGGGTTGTCCAACCTGATCGATCGGTGCTGCGCGCACTGCCACGCGATCGTCACGGGCATCGGAGCGCTGACGGGCGCGCAGATGCTCTGGGAGCCCGAGCTCGATCAGGGGATGGTGCGCTTTCTCGATCCACGACCCGGCGCGACGGACGCCGACCACGACGCCCGCACGGAGGCGGTCATCGCCGCGATCAATGCGACGGGCGAGGCGTTCTTCGCCGGCGTCACGTGGAACGGGATGCGCGCGATGCGCGTCAGCGTCGTGAACTGGCGCACGGACGACGCCGACGTGGCCCGCACGATAGGAGCGGTGCGGCGCGCGCTCGACGAGGTGGCGCGCTAGACGGTCGCGGCGGTGCCGGCCACCGCGTCGACGCCGGTGGCCGGCGAACCGCAGGCGGGGCAGTACTGGAAGAACGCGTTCTTCCGCGCGTGGCACGACTGGCAGTGATCGAACAACGTCATACCGCAGTGCACGCAGAAGTTCGACTGCGCGTCCGCCGTCGACGCGGCGATCGGGCGCTCACAGCCGGGACACACGCCGCCGGCCATCCGCTTGAGCGCCTCTTCGTAGCCGAGGCCACGCCGACGTTCCGCCTCCGTCTGCTGCTCCACCTCGGCACGACGCGCCACGTAGCGGCGCATGGCACGGATGACGTACAGACCGGCGAGGCCACTGAGGATCACGCCGACACCGTAGCGTACGTAGCCACCATAGCTCGGCAGGTACGGCACCAGCTCGAAGAAGAACGCGAACAGGGCGAACAGCACGAAGCCGCGCAGCAGCGGCCAGTACTGGCTGCGCCGCTTCCGCACGACCAGCCAGACCGCCAGGAGGAGGAAGGGAAGTGTGAGGGCGAGTCGGATGGCGAACACCCGGAGCTCCTGCCGGAACCTCGCGCGCTCGTACTGTCCTCGTGCTGCGTCGGCGAGACGTGATTCCTCCTCGCGCTGCGCCTCGAGTGCCTGCGAGGTGCGCAGCAGGGATGCGTCGAGCCGCTCGACTTCGGTCTGCGCGGCGCGCTCGCCCGCCTTGAGCTGGTCGAGCTCCGCGGTGCGGCGCAACACTTCGGGATCCTGGCGGGGATCGGTCGTCGCCACCCGCGTGGCGATCCAGTTGTCGAAGCTCTCGCGGCGGGAGCGGTAGGCGTTCGACGCCGCCGTGAAGGAAAGTCGGGCCCGCTCCTGCGACGTCGAGAGATCGCGCTCGAGCCGGATCAGCGAATCCCTCGCGATCCGCATACGCGTCGTCCGCGCCGGATCCATGTACTGCTCGAGAGTGGTGTACTTCTCCACGCCGGGCAGCTCCCCGACGAGCTTGCCGCCGAGGCCGATGAGGAAGCCAGCGAATACGACGGACACTGCCCAGCCGGCGAGCTGAAAGAGGCGTTCGGGGACTCGCAGACTCTTGAGCATGTCAGCGCGGGAGGAGGAAGTAGGGGCGCAACCCTGGGTCTTGGGCCCGTGTCCATAGCATATCGCCGACACATGTCGGCCGACATCGCCGTACTGGAGTTTGACGATCGTCGGCCGCACCGATCACTTACCGGTCCACCATGATGCGCCAGCTCGGGACATACGCTCGCCAGTTGTCCGGCGCCCTGTTCGTGATCGCGCTTGCCGCGAGCGCCGCGGCGGCGCAGAGCGAGGCCGACGTCGTCCGCGGCCGAGTGACCGACGATTCGTCGCACGCAGTGGTCGGCGCGGCGGTGATGATCACGCGCGGTCCCGACCGGCTCACGCAGCAGGCGACCACCGACAGCAGCGGCGCGTTCAGCTCCCGCTTCGAGCAGGGCACGGGCGACTATCTCGTGTACGTGAACGCGACGGGCTTCAAGACCGAGCGGCGTCGCGTGCAGCGGCAGGGGACGGAGCGGGAGCTCGTGGCCGACTTCAAGCTCGCGCGCGACCTCGCCGTGCTCGCCGCAGTGAAGGTGACGGCCGCGAGGCCGGAGCGTGCGTCGAACTCGGTGCGGGCCAACGATCCGGAGCCCGGCTCGAGCGAGCGGTGGAACGACGGCGTCAACGGGCAGATCTCGCCGACGGTCACGGGCGACCTCACCGCCACGGCAAGCACGATGTCGAACGTCACGATGGGACCCGGGGGTGCCTCGATCCTTGGCTCGGGAGGCGAATCCAACCTCACGACGCTGAACGGGATGGGACTCGCCGCCGGGAGCATTCCGCGCGCGGCGCGGACGGAGACGCGCGTCACCGGTGCGACGTTCGACGCCACGCGCGGCGGCTTCGCCGGCGCGAACATCGACGTCCGCCTCGGCCCGGGCGATCGCTTCTATCAGCGGCGCAATGCGTTCGTCACCTTCGACCCGCCGCAACTGCAGTTCACCGACGCCGTGAGCCGATCGCTCGGCACGACCTCGGGAGGATTCCGCGGCAGCGTTGGCGCGGACGGGGAGCTCATCCGCCGCGCGCTGACGTACAACGTCGCGCTCGACGTGTCGCGCTCGTCGAGCGATCCGTCGACGCTGGTGAACGCCGATGCGGACGCGCTGCTGCGCGCCGGTGTCTCGCCCGACTCCGTGGCGCGACTGCTCGCCATCGCGACGCCGCTCGGGATCCCGCTCGAGGGGCAGGGCGTGCCGTCGAACCGAGAGCGCACGTCGGTGGACTGGCTCGGCCGTCTGGACGACACGCGCGACACGCTGCAGACGCGCGCGCTGACGAGCTTCGTCGGCGTGACGAGGGACGGTGCGATCGGGTTCGGCCCGCTCACCGCCCCGGCGGCCGCCGGAGAGCGGCGCGAGCGCACGCTCGGCGCACAGATCACGCTGGGCGCGTTCGTCGGTCCCGGACATCGCGTGCTCACCGAGACACGCTTCGCCGCGAGCGGCGTGCACACGGAAGTCGCGCCGTATCGCGCACTGCCCTCGGCGAACGTGCAGGTGCGCTCGACGCTCAGCGGGGCCACCGACGCGATCACGAATGTCACGCTCGGTGGGTCGAACAGCGCCACGACGGACGACCGGTGGACTATGGAGGGATCGAACGAGACTGCCTGGAACGCGAACGGTCGGCGGCACCGGTTCAAGGCGATGGTGTGGGGCCGCGCCGACGGCCTCCGACAGGAAGGAGCGAGCAACGCGCTGGGCGGCTACACCTTCAGCTCACTGGCCGATTTCGCGGCCGGACGCGCCTCGAGCTACTCGCGCACACTCGTTCAGCCAGAGCGGTCGGGCGCGGTGTGGAACGCCGCGACGGCGTTCGTGCACACGTACGCGCCGTCGCGCTTTCTCGGTGTGGTGTACGGCGCGCGGCTCGAGGCCGACGGCTTCACCAGCTCGCCGGCCCCCAACCCGGCGCTCGAGGCAGCGCTCGGGGTGCGCACGGGCATCGCGCCGGCGCGCCTGCACGTGAGCCCGCGCGTCGGCATCACGTACACGTACAACCGCGACCGCGAGAACGGCAGCGGAACGAGCCAGAATCCGCTCGGGCGGTTCTACCGCCTGCCGGTGGGGACACTGCGCGGCGGCATCGGCGAGTTCCGCGACCTGCTGCGACCGGGCATCCTGGCGGATGCGTCGGCCGCCACGGGCCTGCCGGGCGGCACGCTCACCCTGTCGTGCGTCGGCGCCGCGGTGCCGCAGCCCATCTGGTCGAACTTCGACGCCGGCGCATCCCCTTCGGAATGTCTCGACGGTGGTGGTCTGCTCGCCGAGCGCGCGCCGTCGGTGACGCTGATCGATCCGGGCTACGACGTGCCGCGCAGCTGGCGCTCGTCGCTCGAGTGGACGACGGAGATCCGCAAGATGGTGATCAAGCTGGGCGGGCTCGCGTCGTACGACCTGAGCCAGCCCGGCGTGGTGGATGCGAATTTCTCCGGCGATCAGAAGCTCTCCCTCGCGGGCGACGGGAACCGTCCTGTGTTCGTGTCCGTGGCGTCGATCGATCCGGCGACGGGCGCCGTGTCGGCGGCGGAGTCGCGACGATCGTCCGAGTTCGGCCGCGTGGCGCGGCGCGTGAGCGATCTTCGCGGCTACGGTGGACAGCTCACGCTCGGCGTGTCGCCCGACGTGTTCAAGTTCCGAAACCGCTATGGCCTGTTCACGTCGCTCAACTACACGCTCCAGTCGAGCCGCAGGCAGTATCGCGGTTTCGATGGCGCAGGGTTCGGCGATCCGCGGCAGGTGGAGTGGGCGCCGAACCAGAGCGACGCGCGCCACGTCGTCGTGCTCACTGGAGGCATGCGTCACGACAAGGTCGGCGTCGTCACACTGTTCGCGCGGGCGCAGTCGGGTCTGCCGTTCACTCCCATCGTGCAGGGCGACGTGAATGGCGACGGGCGCGGTTTCGACCGCGCGTTCGTCCCCGATCCCGCGCTCGAGACGGACCCCGCGGTGGCCGCATCGCTCCGCACGCTGCTCGACGCAGGCTCGCCGACGGCGAAGCGCTGTCTCGAGGCGTACCTTGGTCGCGTCGCCGATCGCAATGGATGCCGCGGCCCCTGGACCCAGTCGTTGAACGTGCAGTATCGGCCGGTGATGCCTCGCCGGTGGGGCGGTCGCGTCACCCCCTCGGTGTACCTGCAGAATGTTCTCGCGGGAGTCGATCAGCTCGTGCACGGCAGCAACATGCGCGGCTGGGGATCGCCCGCGACGCCGGACCCGGTGCTGTTCGTACCGCGCGGCTTCGATGCAGTCGAGAAGCGCTTCCGTTATGACGTGAACCCGCGCTTCGCCGACACGCGGCCGAATCGCACGCTGCTGCGCGAGCCGTTCCGCATCGTGATCGACTTCTCGCTGCAGCTCTCCACCGACTACGGTCTCCAGCAGCTTCGTCGCGCCGTCGAGCCGGTGAAGTCGTCCGAGGGCTGGCGGCGACGCTCGGCGGATTCGATCGCCGCGTTCTACCTCACGAACACGTCGAACGTGCACAAAGCCCTGTTGGCGGAGTCCGACTCGCTCCTCCTGACGAAGGCGCAGACCGCGGCGCTGATGCGCGCCGACTCGGTCTTCTCCGCGAGGGTCAGAGAGGTGTATCGCTCGCTCGGAGAGTTTCTCGCGCGCGGCAACGGCGCTGCGGGGAAAGCGGAGCTGGACAGCGCGAGTGCGACGCAGAAGGCGTACTGGCGAATCTTCTGGGAGCAGCCCGAGATCGCCGACTCGATCGTGACGGCGACGCAGAAGGAGCTGTACCCGCTGCTGCGTCACATGCTCGACACCCCGAAGAAGGATCGGTTGAACAGCCAGGTGCAGTTCGGCCACCCGGTGAAGGTGCTGCCGGCACCGAAGGTCGCCGGCCAGGGCTCGAGCGAGCCGGCATCGAAGCCACGCGCGGCTCCATAGCCGACGCGTGCTTGGCGCTCCGCCGACCGGCGGGTAGAGTTCGGCATGATCTCTCCCGCACGTCCGGCGCGCCTCGCCCTCCCAGGGCGGCCCGCATGAGCACCACCCGTCTCGAGGCGTTCAGCGACGGCGTGCTCGCGATCATCATCACGATCATGGTGCTCGAGCTTCGTCCTCCGCACGAGCCGACATGGTCTGCGATGAGGCCACTCTGGCCCGTGATCCTCAGCTACGTGCTGAGCTTCGTGTATCTAGGGATCTACTGGAACAACCACCATCACATGCTGCACGTGACGCGGCACGTGACCGGTGGAATCCTGTGGGCGAATCTGCACCTCCTCTTCTGGCTCTCGCTGACTCCGTTCACGACGGCATGGATGGGCGAAACGCACTTCGCCGCGGTGCCGAGCGCGGTGTACGGTGCCGTGCTGCTCGCGTCCGCGATTTCATACTACGTCTTGCAGCAGACGATCATTCGCAGCCAGGGGCCGCACTCGGTGCTCGCAGCGGCCGTCGGGAAGGACAAGAAGGGGAAGGCCTCTCCGGTGCTCTATCTGATCGCCGTCCTCGCCGCCTTCGTGCACCCGGGCATCTCGGGCGCGCTGTACGCTCTGGTCGCCCTCATCTGGCTCATCCCCGACAAGCGCATCGAGCGGGTGCTCGCGGCGCAGCAACCCAAGGAATCATGACGGCCTCCCTGATGATCCTCGTCGCCGGACCATACCGCTCGGGCACCGGCGACGATCCCGCGAAGATGGCGGAGAACGTTCGCGATATGGAGCGGTACGCGCTGCCGCTCTTCCGCGCGGGGCACCTCCCGATCGTCGGAGAGTGGCTCGCGCTCCCGCTCGTCGCCCTGGCCGGCTCGCAACGCGTCGGCGATGCCGCGTTCGACGAGATCTTCCATCCCATTGCCGAACGACTAGTCGAGCGGTGCGACGGAATCTTGCGCGTCGGCGGCGCATCGCAGGGCGCCGATCTGATGGTCGACATCGCGCAGAGCCGAGGCCTGGCGATCTATCACGAGCTCGCCGAGGTGCCGGGCTGCGGCTGACGCGCGTCGAGCGCTGGTCGACCGAGGGACAACGAAACGAGGCCCCGCGGTACGCCGCGGGGCCTCGTTTCATTCAGCAGTGCCCGAACGTCACCGTCAGGGCGCCTTGAGCGTGCTCAGATACTCCACGACGTCGCGGATCTCGCGGCGCGTCAGGAGGCTGCCCATCGGCGGCATCGCCGACGGTCCATTGACGCGCGTCGCAATGTCGGACTTCGCCACGCGCTGATCGCCGCCGGCATCCACGACCACGTGCGTCGGCGTCTCCTCCTTGAGCGTGCCGAACAGCTTCTTTCCATTCTTCAGCGTGAGCTGCACGGGGCCGAATCCCGGCGCGATGCGCGCGCTCGGATCGACTAGCGCTTCGAGCAGCTGCTCCCGCTGCAGCCGCGATGCGACGCCAGAGAGATTGGGACCGACGTTGGCGCCGGGGCCGCCGAAGCTGTGGCACCGCGTGCACTGCGCCGCGGGCGCCTGGAACACCACGCGCGCGCCGCGCCGCGCATCGCCGCCATGCAGCGCGTCGGCAAAGGCCTCGACCGGCTTGACGCCGGGACGATTCGCGAGCTTCTCGAGTCGCGCGATGAGCGCGGGATCCTTCGACGCACGCGCGGCTTCGGCGACGTCGAGCTGGATCTCCGGCGCCAGCTTGCCCTGCTCGAGCTGCTCGACGAGGCGCGTCATCGCCTCGCGGCCCGTCGCGCCGGGCACCTGGCCCATCGCCTGGAGCGCCGACTGCTGCTCGGCGATCGAACCCTTGCCGATCACCGATGAGAGGAGCTCGGTGGTCGTGTTCTCGGCTAGGTTGAGGCCCGGGATCGCCGTCAGCGCCGCCATGCGCACCGTCGGCTCCCTGTCCTGGAGTGCGCCGCGCACCGCCTCGGCCACGCGCTCGTGCCGCATGGCGACGAGGGCACGCAGCGCGGCGATGCGGATCTCCGTCGTCGGCGACGACTGCAGCTTGGCGAGCAGCGTCGGGGCGGCCTCCATCACGCGCAGTCGACCGACGGCTTCGGCGAGTGCGACCTGCAGCGGCGTACTGCCGCTGGCGAAGATCGGCTGGACGAGCGCGGCGAGCGCCGCGCGCGCGACGGCTGAGTCACGCTGCATCGGGCCGATCGCCGTACCGTCGACGCGATCGAGGATCGACGGCTTCGGCCACACGCCGAGCACCGAGATCGCCTCGGCGCGCATCTCGTCGTTGCCTGCCGAGCCGCCCGCGTACTTCGCGACGCGCTGCGCCGCGTCAGCGCTCCCGACGCGCAGGTTCGCGTTGATCGCGCGGCGCACGAACGGCTCGTTCGTGAACTTGCTGTCGAGCGCCGCGGCGAGCTGCGGCAGCGCGCCCTCGATGCCGCCATCGTCGTTGATCGCGCGGGCGGCCTCGGTGACGATGTACTCGTCCTGATCGGCGAGGAACCGCGCGACGCCCGCGTCCTTCAGCCGGCGCAGCGCGACGACTGCCGCGATGCGTACGGCGCGGTTCGGGTTCGTCGCGAGATCGGCGATCGCCGTCGCCGGTCCGATGCGCGACAGCGCGAGCGCGCCGGCGTGACGGAGATAGACGTCTTCCTCGTTGTTCGCCGCCAGCATCTCGACGATGGGCTGGAACGCCTGACGATAGCCGTCGCGGCCGAGCGCCTCGGCGGCGAAGAAGCGCACGCGCGGCGATGCGTCGCGCAGCATCGGCACCAGCGTCGGCGCGGCCGCGCCGTAGCGGACGTCGCCGAGCAGCTTCGCCGCCTGCGCGCGGATCTCCGCGTCGCCGTCCTTGAGCAGGGGGACGAGCGATGCGGCCTGGCGCGCATCCTTCCGCGCGAGCTGGCCGATCCCCCACATGCCGTGGATGCGCGCGAGCTGATTGTCGGTCTGCCTGGTGGCGGCGAGCAGCTCCGCCGACGCACCGCGGTCGACGAGCTCGAACTGTGCCTTCGTGCGCACGCGCATGTCGGCGTGGCGGAGCAGCGCGCTCAGGTCGCCGAGCGACTTCGTCTTGAAGTCGGCCGCGATCAGCGTCTTCGTCTCGGCGCGCAGCGGGTTCGCCGCCGCGGCGGGGACGTCGACCTTCCAGATGCGTCCCCGCTCCTTCGGCGCCCAACCCGTGATCCAGTCAGCGAGATAGAGCGCGCCGTCCGGGCCGAACCGCACGCCGGTTACGAGGAGATCCTTCACCACCGCGGTATCGTTGATGAGGCGGAAGCCCGCGCCCTGTGGCGCGACCTTGAACGCCTGGATGCTCGCGCGCGACGGCTCGCCCGTGAAGACGGAGTTGAAGAAGTAGCCCTTCCAGGCGTCGTTCAGCGCGGTGCCCGGGTTGTGATGGAAGCCGGACGGGCCGGAATGCCACGCCGCGATCGGCGGCGTGAACCACGCCGCCTGACCCGCGAACCGCGGCTTGAACATGCTCTCTTCCATCCAGACCTTGTACGTGTTGTTGTCCGGATCGACGTACTTGCCGAACTGCCAGTTGATACGCCAGCCGCTGTCCATCCCGTCGACGATGTAGACGACGCGCTCCGTCTCGCCCGGATGGTCGCCGTCGTTGTCCGGAGAGATCAGGTTGCCGTACTCGTCGAAGTCGAAGTCCTGCGGATTGCGCAGGCCGCGGGCGAAGATCTCCTCGTCAGTGCCGTCGAGGTTCGCGCGCAGGATCACGCCGCTGTTCGGGTTGTTCAGCTCGCGACCTTCACGGTTCACGATGTGGACGCCGAGGTCGCCCTGCTTCCAGTAGAGCCGACCATCCGGCCCGACGAGTGGGCTCGAATGGCCGTGACCACCGAAGCCGATGTGGACGCCCGACCCGTGCGACAGCGACTCCTTCGCGTCGAACACGCCGTCGTTGTTCGTGTCCTTCAACCGCCAGAGATCGGGCGAGATGGTCACGTAGACGTCGTTCTTGTACGCCAGCACGTCGTGCAGCACGTCGCTCACGAGGTCGTTGAAGTCCTCGAGAACGAGCTGCGACTGATCGGCCACACCGTCGCCGTTCGTGTCCTCCAGCCGCCAGAGCTTCTCCTTGTGGAAGGTCAGGTCCTTCCAGTCGCGCGAGCCGTCGCCGTTCCAGTCCTTGAGCCACGTGTTCTTGGCGCTGTTCTCCGGCGCGAGCACGCGCTGGTAGAACGCGCGCTTGTCCTCGATGTCCTTGAACGTGATCGAGGGGACCATCCAGTCCTGGTGGCCACGAATGTCGATCTCGTCGCGGTCGGTGCGCGCCGTCTGCGTCACGTACAGCCGTCCGCGGTCATCGAACGAGATGCCGATCGGATCCGAGACCATTCCCTCCGGCGCCCAGAGACTCAGCTCGAGCCCGGGGGCGAGCGGGGCGGAAACCGTCGCCCGTCCGGCCTGCGACAGCTTCATCGCCGAGTCTGCCGAGAACCGCACGGTGGTCGCCGCGAAGGGGGGCACCGGCACCGAAACCAGCGCGCGGGCAGGCGCGGAGGTGGCGACCGGCGCCGTGGATGGCTCGGGCACCGGGACCGATTGGCAGGCGAGCATCGCGAGCATCCCGACGGCGCCGAGCGAAGTCAGCCGCGCCAGGGGTGCGCGATTCGTACGTTGGACACGCATTGTGGACTGTACCGGGGGAAAGGTTTGACGTCCGTCTGTCTCATTCGCGCGCGACCCGATGGCGTCGGCGTGCAGATCAAGTTTGACCGATGCACCGGAAGTGGCAATCCGGCGCGCTCGGCCGGAGTGGCTCCCGCGCACTGATTACGGGACACTCACGCCGATGGTTGCGTTGGTTCAGCGCATCTATCGTGCGGCGAGGGCGGCATCGCGGTCGGGGAGCCGCTCGACACGCCCGACGACGAACACGTACGACATCGCGCCCAGGAGGGCGAGCAGCGCGATGTACGCCAGACCGGCCGGGAAGCCATAGTCGCGCGCGAGATAGCCAATCACGATCGGCACGGTGATCCCCGACAGGTTGCCGACGAAGTTGAACACGCCGCCGGTGAGGCCGAGGAGTCGCTCGGGCGCGATCGCCGACACGAGCGACCAGGTGATCGAGGCCAGCCCGTTGCCGAAGAACGCCAGCGCGAGGAAGCCGACGATGAGCGCGGGCTCACTCACGTAGTTCGCGCCGACGATGCTGGTCGAGAGCAGGAGACCGGTCACGATCGGGACCTTCCGCGCCGTGCCGAGCGATGCACCCCGCCGCACCATCGCGTCGGACAGGAGGCCGGAGCAGAGCACGCCGACGAACGCCGCGAGGAAGGGCAGCGATGCGAGGAATCCCGCCTTCACGAAGCTCATCCCCCGTTCCTGCACCAGGTAAGTCGGGAACCAGGTGAGGAAGAACCACAGTGTCGAGGTGAGCGCGAACTGGCCGAAGTACACCCCCCACAGCTTCCGCGACCCGAGCACGTGCGCGAGGTCGGCGCCGGAGAAGGCGCGCCGCTTCGCCGGCATGCGATCGAGGTCGACGAGGCCGCCGCCGCGCCGGATCAGGTCGATCTCGGCGGCGTTCGTTGCGCGAAGCTCGTGCGGCTGCCGGTACAGCGAGAACCAGACGATTCCCCACACGATGCCGACGACGCCGGTGGCGACGAACACCATGTGCCAGCCGAGCCGAGTCTGGATCCATACGAGAACCGGCGTGAGGAACGCGAGTCCGACGAACTGCCCCGACGTGTAGAATCCGATCGCCGTCGCGCGCTCACGCTCGGGGAACCACGTCGTGACGACGCGATTGTTGATCGGATACGACGGCGCCTCCAGCGCGCCGACGAGCATGCGCACCGCCATCAGCCCAGCGACGCTCGACGTGAAACCGAGCAGGATGGTGGCCAGCGACCAGGCGACGATCAACACCGCGAACAGCACGCGCGGTGCGACGCGGTCCACCAGCCAGCCGCCCGGGATCTGGCACAGCGCGTATGTCCAGCCGAACGCCGAGAGCACGTAGCCCATCTGCGCCGTGTCGAAGCCGAGCGCGGTACGCATCGCCGGCGCGGTGATCGAGAGGTTGCTGCGGTCGAGGTAGTTGATCGTGACGCTGACGAACAGCAGCACCATGATCGCGAATCGCGTTCGCGTCGGACGTGCGCCCCCGGTCGCCAAGTCCGATCCGTTCGCTACCACTCGGCGAAGCTCCCGTCGGCGTGGCGCCAGACGGGATTGCGCCATCGGTGGCCCCGTTGCGCAGCGCGCACCACGACCTCCTCGTCAATCTCGATGCCGAGCCCCGGGCCCTGCGGGATCGCGACGTACCCTTCGCGGTACGCGAACACCGACGGATCCTTCAGGTAGTCGAGCAGATCGTTCGTGGTGTTGTAGTGAATGCCGAGCGACTGCTCCTGGATGAACGCGTTGTAGCACACCGCGTCCAGCTGCAGGTTGGCGGCGAGGGCGATGGGCCCGAGTGGACAGTGGAGCGCGAGCGCGACGTCGTACGCCTCGGCCATCGCGGCGATCTTTCTCGTTTCAGTGATGCCGCCCGCATGCGACGGATCGGGCTGCACGATGTCGATGTAGCCCTCGGCGAGGATGCGCTTGAAGTCCCAGCGCGAGAAGAGCCGCTCCCCGAGTGCGATCGGGGTGGAGCAGTGGTTGGCGATCTCCTTCAGCGCCTCGGCGTGCTCGGAAAGCACCGGCTCCTCGATGAACATCAGCCGGTAGGGCTCGAGCTCTTTCGCGATCACCTTCGCCATCGGCCGGTGCACGCGGCCGTGGAAGTCGACGCCGATGCCGAAGTCCGGGCCCATCGCATCGCGGATCGCCTGCACGCGCGCCAGCACGGCGTCCACCTTCGCGTGCGAATCGACGATCTGCATCTCTTCGGTGGCGTTCATCTTCACGGCCGAGAAGCCGCGCGCGCCGCACTCGCGCGCCATGGTCGCGGTGTCGGACGGCCGGTCGCCGCCGATCCATGAGTAGACGCGGATCCGATCGCGCAGCTGGCCGCCGAGTAGCGCGTGCACCGGAACGCCGAGCGCCTTGCCCTTGATGTCCCACAGCGCCTGATCGATGCCGGCGAGAGCGCTCATGTGCACGCCGCCGCCGCGATAGAATCCGGCCCGGTACATCACCGTCCAGTGATCCTCGATCAGCGCGGGATCCTTGCCGATCAGGTAGTCCGCCAGCTCGTCCACCGCGGTGGCGACGGTGTGCGCGCGCCCCTCGAGCACCGGCTCGCCCCATCCGGTGATCCCCTCGTCCGTCTCGATCTTGAGGAAGCACCACCTCGGCGGGACGATGAACGTGGTGAGCCCGGTGATCTTCATCGATGCTCCGATCGCGGTCGAGGGATGCGAGCGTCAGCCGGCGACGCTACGAAGGCGCTTCCACGCGGCGACGAAGTCGCGCGCGTTCGCCGCGACGCGTGATGGATCGTCGCCGCGGCGATACAGCGCGCCACCGAGGCCGAACCCCGCGGCGCCGGCGGCAACATAGCTCGCCATCGCGTCGGGAGTGATCCCCCCGACGGGAAGAAACCGCGTCGTCGCGGAGAAGACGGCGCGCATCGACTTCAGCACGGCGGGCGTGAGCAGCTCGGCGGGAAATAGTTTGAGCGCGTCGGCGCCGTTCGCGAGCGCGGCGAAACCCTCCGTCGGCGTCGCGATGCCCGGGATGCACGCCAGGCCCGCCGCCTTCGCCGCGCGCACGACTTCGGGGTCGCCGTGCGGCATGACGATCAACCGCCCGCCCGCCGCGGCGATCTCTTTCACCTGGGCCCGCGACACGACCGTGCCCGCACCGATCAGGATCTCCTGGCCGAACTTCGCGTGCAGCCGCGCGATGCTCTCGAGAGGATGCGGCGAGTTGAGCGGCACCTCGATGATGGCGAAGCCCGCGTCGACGAGCGCGTCGCTCACCCCGGCGACCTCCTCGGGGGAGACGCCGCGCAGGATCGCGACGAGGGGCAGCCGGTCGAGGAATGGTTCGATCATCGCTCCCGTACCTCCGCGAGACGAAGGGGCTCAATGCGCCGCGCGCATGGAGACGGCGAGTGCGTCTCCATGCGCGTGACGGTCGTTCGAGGTCGCGTGCCCGAATGGGCGACGCGGCGTGTATCAGGCGATCGACGGCACCGTGAACGGGGCCCGGTACTGGGCCGAGAGCAGCTTGTTCGCGCGCGCCGCGTCCGCACCGAGGAATCGCTCGTTCTTCGCGTCGACGATGAGTGGGACGCCGAGCGTGAGCGGCGTCTTCTCGAGGTCGACGTTGTTGTTGTGCAGGTGCTCCACCATCCGGCCGTACGCCTCGGTGAGCTTCGCGTCGGACTTGATGCGCGACGCGATCTTCGCCGGGCCGGCCTGTGTACCGATCTGGTGCGAGATGTTGCCGAGGTGGCAGAGCGCGCTCGACGTGTTGCCCTCGTCGATCGGCCCGTACAGCTCTTCCATCTTCCGGTTGCGGATGACGTCGATGAAATTCTGCATGTGGCGGTCGTCGCCCTTGAACTCTTTCACAGTCTTGCCGCTCTTGTCGACCGCCTTCGCGCTGAAGTACTGCGTGGTGATCAGGCTTCCGCCCTCGCAGTCGATCACGTTGCCGATGTCGACGCCGCGATACTTGTCCATGCCGCTCGCGCCGCCGCCCTGGTTGGCCGCGGGATCGCCGCCCGCGCTGGCGATACCCGCCTTCTTGGGCAGTCCACGCACCTCGAAGATGAGCGGTGCGGTCGCGTAATCGTGGATCACGACCTGCGTGTTCGGCGTGTCGCCGTCGTCGATGTAGCCGAGGCGGCCGCCGATGCTGAGCGAGTGGCGCGGTAGACCCGACTCGCCAAGGAACCAGCGCGCGACGTCCATCTGATGGATGCCCTGGTTGCCGACGTCGCCGTTGCCGTAGAGATACACCCAGTGCCAGTCGTAGTGGATCGGACCGTACTTGGGGTTGTTGCGGTGCGGCGGCACGAGCGGCGCCGGCCCCGTCCACAGATCGTAGTTCACAGTCGCGGGGATCGGCTGCGGGCCCGACGTCTTGCCGATGCTGTCGCGACGCTTGTAGCAGAAGCCGCGCGCCGCCGTGATCTTGCCCA
>JBJMNN010000271.1:0-4364 GCA_045804245.1 Gemmatimonadaceae bacterium
TGCCGTGATGATCCACTCGCTGTCGGCCAGCCATGCAGGCGGAGTGAGGAATGGGAGCCGGCCCTGATAGACAGTGGCGTTCCTGACTCGCTAGCTAGCGAACCCACAGTAAGTCACTCAACATGGCCGTCTTCACCCCAGCATCCGCTCGATGCTCCGCACCAGCGGCCCGACGCGTGAACTGCGTGGCTCCTGCGTCGCGCGCTCACCGCGCTGAGAACTGGTA
The DNA here is from genome assembly GCA_045804245.1 of Gemmatimonadaceae bacterium. Taxonomy (GTDB): domain Bacteria; phylum Gemmatimonadota; class Gemmatimonadetes; order Gemmatimonadales; family Gemmatimonadaceae; genus AG11. Next base: position 227 of record JBJMNN010000271.1, read on the forward strand.
GTAGCTTGGGAAATGGAGTGTGAGCGCCTCGCCGGTCGACGCGTTCACGAGGAGGGGGCCGAAGTACCCACGAACGACGAGCCACTTGCTGTCGGCGGTCCACGTGAGGCCAGCATCGTTGTTCACCAGTCCGCCCGCCGCGCCGATAACTGACGTCCCGTCGACGCGCGCGATCAGGATGCCGTTCCCCGCCAGATACGCCAACCGCGTCCCGTCCGGCGAGAATTCGGGGAAAGTGCCTCCGCGCGACTTGGACACCGTCGTGCCAGTCCCCAACTCGACGAGCTTCACCGTGTAGTCTTCGACATACGCGATGCGGCTGCCGTCGGGTGCGACGCCGATGGTCCCTGCGCCGAAGCGGTCGCCGGGCGTGAACACGCGCGTGAGCGCTGTGCCGTCCTTTCGCACACGCCAGACCGCGTACGATGTGTCGCCTACCGCGTTCCCGTAGAAGTACACGAACTGGCCGTCTCCACTGAAGTGAGGCGACGCCGCGACGCGCATCACTGCTCGGTCGACCAGCGGCTTCTTGATGCCGTTCCGGTCCACCACATAGATGACGACTCCGTCCGCCTCGGACTGCTGATACGCGACGAGGTCTCCAGCGGGGGAGAGGTTCGGGTACGCGGGCGAGGCGGCTGCCACGAGTGTCTTCAGCGCCGAGCCATCCAGCCTGGACGTCGCGATCATCCCCGAGCCCGAGTATATGAGAAACGCCATCGTGCCGTCCGGCGCGACGGTGAATCGCGCGGAATCCAGCGCCGCGCCCGCTCGCACCGCCACCGCACCGCGGCCGACCGCGGTTCCGACGGTGACGCGGCCCGTCGCGTCGACTGACCTGACGTTCGGTCCCACGGCGAACGTGACCGGGTCGTCGCGACGGTTGCCGAAGCGATCGGTCGCGTAGCCACCGATGACGTAGCTGCCTCCACTCGCGATGGTCGTGTCGCGCGGAGAGAGCGACACGCGAGAGACGGTCCCCGGCAGCACCGTGAACGTCGCCGTATCCGTGACTCCGAGCTCGGGAGCGCTAACCGCCAGACGCACCCTGCCCGCCACCGTCCCCAGTTGGACGACTACGCTCACGCGCCCCGATGCGTTCGTCGTGTCACTGAAGAACCCACTGAAGTAGGGCGATTCCAGTTTCGATACGGTCACCGTCGGCTCGAACCGACGAGTCGAGTCGGTACTCGGTACGCTTTCGAGGCGCACGACTACGCCGGAGGCGGGCTTTGCTTCGGATCGCACCTCGACGATGAGCGCCTGAAGCGGCTTCGCGAGAACCGTGTCCGACACACCAGCGCCGGCCACGATGCGGATTCCACGGTCGGTCGGCTCGGTCGTGTCCGAACCTCCGCCGCATGCCGCGATCAACACGGGCGTGGCGAACAGTAGACGGACGTGGCGACGGCGCATGATCGAGGGCTCCGGGTGGTTGGCAGTCAGTAGACGACTGACCGGGCCCGACCATGACACCCCGCTACCCCAACATCCGCTCGATCCCCCGGATCAACGGCGCGAAGCTCAGCCCCCTCCCCGCCACCCGCTCCGCCTGCTCCTGCGCCAGCTCCCGCTGCGCCTCGGCGAACAGCGCCTGCACGATCCACGGCCCCGCGCGCGGGTTCCGCCACCAGTCCTCGTCGTACCGCTCGACGAGCGTCTCGGTGATCAGCGCCTGAAGCTGCCACGCCCGCAGGTAGCGCGCGGCGTAGTAGCGCGGGTCCACGTCGACGAACGCGTCGGCGCGCGCGTACCGGAACGTCGTCGCGCCCGTGAGCGTCTCGACGTACAGGTCGGGCAGCGCGTCCCACGGCACCTCGCCCCCGTACAGCTGCGTCTCGTAGATCAGCTTCGCGCAATACCGCCGCAGGAAGTGCAGCTCCTCGAATCCGGCGGTACGCAGATAGTCGGGCACAGTCTTCTTCTCGAGCCTCGTGTAACGACGCAGCCACCCGCCATCCTTCGTGAGGTGGTCGAACAACATCGCGTAGCCTTCGGTGATCGAGTTGTCCCCCATCCAGCGGAATTCCATCGGATGGTCGGGACGCATGTTCGCGAAGTGCAGCGCGTGGCCGAGCTCGTGCAGGAAGGTCTGCCAGTCGGTCTGACCGCCGTGCGGGCGAAGGACGAGATAGACCTCATCGGGCACGCGCACGGGCGCACAGAAGGCGCGCGAGCGCTTCCCTTCCCGCTCGCCGGTGTCGAACCGTACGCGGCCACCCGCTTCCGGATCGATCGCCATGTCGCGCACCTGGCGGCGGATCGCCGGCTCCATGTCGGCCGCCGGGAAGAACTCGTCGAACTCGCGCGCGCGGAACAGCGCCAGCGCGTCGGCGCGCGTCGTCTCGCTGAGCTTCATGCCGAGCACGCGCTTCACGAACGCCGGACACACCTCGTCCCACATCGCCTGCGTCTCACGCAGGAACTGCACACACTCGTCGCGCAGCGCCGACAGCGAGACGCCATTCAGCAGCTCCCACGTCGCGTTGTAGCCATTGGCCAGGCCGAGCGATTCGGTGATGTCGCGCTCGCGCTGGAATCGCTCGCGCTTCATCGGCGCGAGCTCGCGCTCCACCAACGCACGGCGCGCGTTCTCGATCCGCGCCCGCTCCTCGCGGTCGAGCGAGTTGGCCAGCTCGATCGCCGTGCGCTGGTAGGGGATCTCGCGCCCGTCGGCCGTCCGCACGACCGCGTCTCCCTCCCACGCGATCTCGCGCTCGTCGAGCGCCGCGAGCTCGCGCGCGCTCTGCGACTCGACCTGCCAGTCCAGGAGCAGCCGCGCCGAACGGTGCTCCTCGCTCGCCTCGGCGCTGTTCGCGAACGTCTCGCGCGCCAGCTCGAGCGCATCGCGGCCCAGGATGGCGCGATGTCGGTGATAGATCGGCTGCAGCTCGGCCGACGCCTTCAGTCCGGCGTGCGCGAGAAAGTACTCGCGCGACAGCTCCTCCATGAACGCCTCCCCGTCGCGGCGGAGACGCTCGATCGACAACCCGGCGCTCATGCAGGCAGTCGCTCGCCCAGGAAGGCGCGAAGCGCCTCAGCGGCGACGCGGTCCTGCTTCAGCGTGTCGCGGTCGCGGACCGTCACGGTGCCGTCCTTCGTCGAGTCGCCGTCCACCGTGATGCAGAATGGCGTGCCCACTTCGTCCTGACGCCGGTAGCGCTTGCCGATGCTCCCCGTCTCGTCGTAGTCCACCGGGAAGTGCCGCCGCAGGTCGCTGGCGATGCGGTGCGCCATCTCGGGCTGGCCATCCTTCTTGGTCAGCGCGAACACCGCCGCCTTGATCGGCGCGAGCGAATGATGCAGTCCGAGCACGACCCGCCCCTCCGTCTCACCGGCGACTTCCTCTTCCCGATAGGCGTTCACGAGCGCAGCCAGCGTCACGCGGTCCGCGCCGACCGACGTCTCGATGACGTAGGGGATGTAGCGCTTGTTCTTCGGCTGGTCGAAGTACTCGAGCTTCTTCCCCGAGTACTCCTGATGTCGGCTGAGATCGTAGTCGGATCGGTTATGGATCCCTTCGATCTCCTGGAAGCCGAGCGTGCCCCCGAAGTCGAACTCGATGTCGAACGCGGCACGCGCATAGTGCGCGAGCTCCTCGTGCGCTTTGTATCGCAGCCGCTCGGGAGAGAGTCCGAGCGCGTGGTGCCATCGCATGCGCTCCGCCTTCCAGTACTCGAAGTGCTCGGCATCCGTGCCGGGCTCGACGAAGAACTGCATCTCCATCTGCTCGAACTCGCGCGTGCGGAAGATGAAGTTCCCAGGTGTGATCTCGTTGCGGAACGCCTTGCCGATCTGCGCGATGCCGAACGGCACCTTCTGGCGACTCGCCTGCTGCACGTTCAGGAAGTTCACGAAGATCCCCTGCGCCGTCTCCGGCCGCAGGTAGACGACGGACGCCGTCTCCTCGAGGGGCCCCATGAACGTCTTGAACATGAGGTTGAACTGCCGCGCCTCGGTGAGCTGGCAGGCCGTGTGCTCGCCGGGGTGCTTCGACGGCTTCTGCGGGCACTGCGCGTCCTCGAGCTTGTCGGCGCGGAACCGTCCCTTGCACGTGCGGCAATCCACGAGCGGATCGACGAATCCCGCGACGTGCCCGGACGCCTCCCACACCCGCGGATGCATCAGGATCGCCGCA
>JBJMNN010000272.1:0-22777 GCA_045804245.1 Gemmatimonadaceae bacterium
CGAGAACCCGGAACCATTCGCCTACGAGACTGGCTTTGCCGTGAAATGGCTGATCCAGGCGCAGATTCGTCAGATGCGGAACGGTGGCCAGATCGTGGACGCGCGCGCCGGCGATCTGAACTACGACTCGGCAGCGCCGTGGCTCGCGTGGGGACCGGATCTCTGGGCGAACGGGTCTAAACCGCGCTGGGACGGGCTCACGTGGCAACCCGGGGATTTCAAGAGCGACGGCACCCATCCCTCCGTCGAGTCGGGCGTACCGAAGGTGGGAGGGCTACTGCTCGACTTCTTTCACACATCGCCGGCGGCGCGCTGCTGGTTTCTGGCGGGGGAACGCTGCTCCTGATCGAGGCGGAGCTGAGCGCAAGCGTTGGGGCACGATCGTCTCCTTCTCGCACGGTAGCTTGTGCGGCATACGGTAGGGCGTCACGGCACAGCCACTGGGAAGTATGGCGCGCTTCGTTCCTGTCGCCGCGTCCTTCACGAAGAGGATGCCAAGCGAGTCGTATAGGATCGATTTGCTGTCGGGCGACCAGACGGGAAGCGACAACGCGCGTGAGCTGGACCCCTCATCGGCGGAGAGCAGGAGCCGCTCTTGACCGCTGGCGAGATCGATGAGCCGGACCTCCGGCTCACGTTGCGCCGGGTTCAGGTCGGCCGCGGTCCGTCTCCGCGACGTACCGCCGCAGATCCGGACTCATGAGCAGCGGAAGCTCGGGTCGGAGCACAATCGTATTGAGCGCGTCGAGGAAGCCCACTTGACGCACGGCGCTCTGATTGCGCCGCGCGGCAAGCGGGGCCGCCTCGTTCACCAGGTTCCGCAGATCGGCGCCCGTGAGGCCGGGCGTCGCGGCCGTGCCGCCGTTGTATCGCGACGGTCGAGGTGTTAGGCGGTTCGGGGTTTGCCGTACCGATGCTTTAGAGAAAGAGCAGCCCGCGCCTGACCGATACCGCGACCGCCTCGGCTCTCGACGTCACGTCTAGCTTGTCAAAGAGCAGCTCGACATGCGTCTTCACCGTGCTCGGCGAAATGCCGAGCTGTACGGCGATCTGCTTGTTTCCGAGTCCGTCCGCCAGCAGCGAGAGAATCTGCCGCTCTCGCTGGGTGAGCGACGGCACCTGCCGACTCGTTTCGATCGCAGCGTGCGACGTACGCTGCAATCCGCGGGACGCGCGAGCCGTGACGACGACGTCGACCGTTCCCGTGATCGCCTCCGCCGTGGGCGTCGCCGACACGACCTCGAACGCCTGAGCATCGCCGAGCGCTTCGACGAGTTCTCGGCGAAGCTCTTCGGACTCGGCGACGATTGCGATGCGCTTCACGAGTTATTGCATTCTCCAAGTCCTATACTGCCTTCTATGCGGCGCGAGCGGCACAGAGGTAGTCCACGAACTGCGCCACAGTCGTCGCCGGAATGGCCACGCCTAGACCGTTCGCGACCATGTGATTGATCCCAACGAGCTGCCCCTTCGCGACGACGAGCGGACCGCCGGAATTCCTTGGCGCGAGCCAAGTCGAAGTCATCGGTCGCCTCCCGAATTACGATCGATCGGTGTTACAGTGAGTGTCGTCATTTCGCCGCCCCGCACGAGACGGATCGATACGGGCTCGCCGGCCTTCGTCGCGAGCAACGCGTCGAACAAGTTGGTGGGCTTGGCGAGCGGCGTCCCAGTGATCTCGAGCAGCACGTCACCCACGAGGATGCCGGCATGCTCCGCCGGTGTGTCGTCGGCAACGGAGAGCACCACGAGTCCCTCGGCGCGGTCCAGCTCGAGCCGGCCCACCGTCGACGACGCCAGCGTGACCGGGTGGACCGCGACGCCGAGGTACGGTCGGCTGACATGCCCGCGCGAGAGCAGATCGTCGATGACTGAATCAATAACGGAGGCGGGAAGGGCCGCCGCGGCGCCACCGGCGAGCGCGGAATTGTTGAGACCGATGACGCCCCCCGACGCCGAAACGAGTGGGCCGCCGGAGAATCCGTCGTACACCGAGAGATCGAGGCGCAGTACGCCGTCGATGCGTCTCCCCTGTTGCGAACGCCATCCGTCGATCGCGGCACTGACGATGCCAAAGCTGGCCGTCGTCGCGCGTCCGGGGCGTCCGACCGCGAGCACCAACGACCCGACGGAACTCTCGGTCGACTTTGCTCGCGGCGCGGGGGCGGGAAGTCCATCCGCACGAAGGATGACGAGGTCCGTCTCCGGGTCGCGAGCGACAACCGTCGCCTCGATCGAGTCGCCGTTCGCAAGGATGACTGGAACGCCGCCGTCGCGACGAACCGTATGACTTGCCGATACGATCAGTCCGTCGCGCCAGATGATGCCGCTGGACGGAATGCGCCGTCGCGCGCGAATCGCGACGACGTACTGCGACGCGCGTTCGACGGTGGAAGAGAGCTGTGAAGAAAGATCAGTCAGTGAGACTGGTGCGGTGTTCGATGCCATGCCGATGCCTTCCGTGAGGGTTCTACGGGTACTTTACGGACCGTGAGGCCGCGGATGGCATCGGCCATTTGGGGGAGAATTGCGGCTATTCCGAAGGCGCGCGCTTCGCGCTGCCGCGGAAGAAGCACGGCACTGTTGCATGTAGTCAGGTGCGCTAACGTGCGATGTCGCACGCCTTTCCACGCCTGAACCACGCTGAGCGAGCACGGTGGGCTTCAAGGGGTCGCGGGTTCAAATCCCGCCGTCCCGATTTGCCACATCACCCGAACGACAAGTCGTTAGAGACGAGCCCAGGCCGTCAAGGCTCGATGGTACGGCTCGGAGTCGAGACCTGTTCCAGCACGACCTCCACGTTCGCGAGTCCGGGGTGCACGACGATGCGCCGTCGCTTCGCGTCCACTCCCCGCCGTCCGAGGTAGCCACTCACCTCTTCCGCGGTGCGAAGTGCCTCGGCCGTCGAATCGGTCTCGACACGCACACTCGCCCACGCGAGTTGGCGCAACGTGACGGCGGTTCGCGCCAGATGCCGCTCGTCGTCGATACTGAAGCGCGGTGGGCGGCCAGCCGCCACGCGGATGCTCTGCCGGAATGCTACCGCGAGCTCGGACATCTCGCCGCCGCGAATGGAGTCCGACCTCGAACGGGATGCGTATTGCTCGTCCGGCTCCCGCAGCGCCACGTACGCCACGTGCTCCACCAGCCGCGAACTGCTCGCGAGCCGCGTGTTCGGTGCGCCCGAGGACGAGTGGATCGACGCCGCGAGCCATACGCCCGCCGAGATCAGCGCCGCGGCGTGCGCCAGAACCGCGGCCGAGAGCACGGATGGTGACAGTCCGAGCGCGATCAGGAACGCCGCAGCCGCCTTGGCGGGCCGACGCTCGCGAGCGGACGTCGCCCGTAGATCGTCCCACGGGAATCGAAAGCGCGGAGTCGCCGAGCGGGCGACTACCGCCGCAACGACCGTATCCGACGGAATGAACTGCGACGCGCTCCAACGTTCGGTGACTGCCGCCGAGTCCACGAACGACTGACAGGTTGCGCATCCGATCAGGTGCAGCAGCTCGGCGGCGCCACGCGGCATAGGCTCCGTGAGACAGCAGGTCGCGTCTACCGTGGCGCGAACCAGCCCTTCGTCTGGCACGTACCATCCATCGCCCCATCGCTCGCGGGAGGTTCGCGGCTCATCCATCGTCGTGCCTCGGCTCTCGCGGCGATGCGCCGGCATCGCGCGCTTCGCGGTCGTCGATCAGCGCGCGGAGCCGGACTCGCGCGCGATGGATGTCGTTGCGAATGGTGCCGTGCGTTCGGCCGAGGCGTCCAGCGATCTCGTGGAGTGGCAGGCCTTCGAGGTAGTGGAGCCGGATCACCTGCGCCCAGAGAGGCCGCTCCTCAGCGAGCTGCACAAGGACGGCATAGACCAGTTCCGCGCGTTCGAGCTCCGGCGAATCACTCCTGTCGAGATCGGACGCCGACGCGTCGATCATCTCGACCGGCACGCGGATACCTCGAGTGCGCATCATGCGTCCGCGCTCGTCACGCTGCAGCGCGCCCGTCGCCGAGGCGCGCAGCGGTGTACCGTGCTCCTCGCGCAGCATCTGATGCGCGATCAGGTATGCCCGACGACGGAGCCAGCCCTCCGGATTGCTGATCGGAATCCCGTCGTTGGTCGTCCGGCGCACGGCGCGTGGCAGGTCGAGGAAGGTGCGCTGCACCAGGTCGTCGCGCGCGTGCTCATCAAAGCGAAGCGCCTCGGCAGTGATGGCGGCAAGATTGCCGTAGCGGAGCATCGCGCATTCGTGTGCGGCAGCGATCACGCGTGAGTCGTCGTCGCAGAGGAGGGCGAACAGATCCTGCGCAGTTCCCGCTGCGAGTCGATGTCCGACCTTCGAAATGACCTCGCGGTCGCCGATCCGCTGCACGGCGGCGGTCACGCGTCGTTCGAGGAGGCGCTCGCGCTCAGCGGCCCGTGCGGGGTGGAGCGCTGGCTCGGTCAAAGGAGACTGGGTGTGGGCATGCTACCCACATAATGCAGCCGGGAGCGTGATTGTCATTACCTCGGCGGCGTGATGACATCGGCGCGCGTCGTCGCATTGAGGTGACACGGTCAGTTCGCCCTCCACCAGCCGAGTCTCGCCTCGATGCTTCGCCTTCCCGCGCTCCTCGTCTTCCTGCTGGTGCCGACCCACCGTGTGGCGCAGGAGATCCTCCGTGGCCGTGTGACCGCGTCGAGCGGCCGACCAGTGGTCGGCGCGCAGATTCTGGCTCGACGGGCCACCGACGGCGGCGACCGCGCGGCGGTGACCGACAGCCTCGGCGCTTGGACGATTGATTGGCAGGACGGGTCCGGTGACTATCTCGTTCGAGTCACCGCGCCGGCCTACGAGAGCGCGACGATTCGAGTTCGACGCACGGGGACGGATTCAGTGCTGATCGCGGACGTGGTGCTCGAACGAGCGCGTGCGGCCCAGCATCTGGCGCCCATGGTGGTGCAGGCTCCCGCGCCGCGCATCGAACGCACACCGCCGCACGATGACGTCGGTGCTCGGGAGGCGTTCGGCACCGACCCTGATCTGCTCCCGCCATCGTCGGCCGGCGACCTCGGCGCGTTCGGGACGCAGATGTCGGACGTGGTCACCACGAGCGGCGGTATCTCGGTGCTCGGCACCGGACCCGTACAGAACGCCGTGACGCTCAACGGATTCGCGTTTCCCGGCAGTCAGATTCCGCGCGACGTCAAAATGCGGGCTCGGATCACGGCATCGAGCTACGATCCCTCGGTCGGATGGTTCACGGGGGCGCGAACGAACGTGCAGCTCGCACCGGGCGGACTCTTTACGTCTCGCACCGCGCGTGCGACGGTCGATGCACGCGCGCTTCAGTCGGGCACTCCGCTTGGCACCTCACTGGGACAGAATCCGAGTCGCTTCGACGTCAGCCTCGCCGGCGACGGACCGCTGTTCGGTCCGTTCACATACAATGCCGGCGTGCAGGCGACTCGCACAGCCGCGCGCCAGGCGACGTTGACGTCCGCCAGTCCGGACGCGTTGCGCGCTGCTGGTGTCGCACCCGATTCCGTCGCGAGCCTCATGCGCGTGCTCAGCGCGGCCGGCGTGCCGCTCGGTGGCCTGGGCGACCAGGCGGTGACGGACCACGTCACCTTGCTCGGCCGCGTCGACCACGCGCCGTACGATTGGTCCACACTGCAGCCGGCGCGCACGACGTGGGGCCTCACGGCGTTCGGCGACTTCACACGACAGGGAGCGGTTGGCAGAAGTGTCGGCGGAACGGCATCGCACGGAGGGACGAGCACGCGCCAGATCGGCCTGCTCGAGGCTGAGGTGTCGAGCTATCTGCGCGGCGGAGCGCTGTTCAGCGCGCGCACTGCAGCGAGCGTCGACCGAGGCACCACTGCGCGCGCGCTCGGCCTGCCCGATGGGCGCGTGAGGGTGGCGTCCGTTGCGAGTGGGGCGGAGCTGGGCGGCTTGACGACGCTCGCCTTCGGTGGAAACTCGGGCATGCAGTCCGACTCGCGTCGCTGGACCTGGGAGTCCGGGGCCGACCTGCAGCTCTATCCTGCCGGCTACTCCGCTCATCGCGTCAGGATCGCGGGAGACCTTCGCGTCGACGGTTTCGCCGATGCTGTTGCACCAAACGCGCTCGGGACCTTCTCCTTCAACTCACTCAGTGATCTCGCCGCCAATCGTCCCTCGGCGTTCTCGCGCGCCTTCGGCGCGCCAACTCAGCGGGGGACTGAGCTGAACGCGTTTCTCTCCGTGGGCGACCTGTGGCGCGCGAGCGAGAAGCTACAGTGGCTCTACGGCGTTCGACTCGAGCGGAACGCGTTCGCGAACACGCCACCCGCCAACCCCGACATCGCGCGCGACTTCGGGACGCACACCGATCGAGCGCCCAGCGGCACGGCTGTGCTCCCGCGCGCCGGCTTCACCTACAGCGTGGGCAATCGAGGCGGCCGGCCGATCGGCTCCATCCGTGGAGGGACGGGCGCGTTTCGCAATCTGCTCGACCCACGCATCGTGGGCGGACCGTCTGTGCTGACCGGGCTCCCGAGCGGGACATCGCGCCTCGCGTGCGTGGGCGCCGGCGTGCCTTCGCCGGATTGGTCGGCGTACTCACGGGATCCATCGTCGGTGCCGACGCAGTGCGCTGCCGGCGTCGATGGCATCCTCGGCGACGACTCACCCGACGTTCGGCTGCTCGATCCGGGCTTCCAGCCGCAGCTCGCGTGGCGTTCCAATCTCGGTTGGGCCTCGAGCTGGCACGGATTCGGGTACTCGATCAGCGGTGTGTACTCGGATGACCGCCATCAGCCGGGCGTGTTGGACCTGAACTTCGCCGACGTACCACGATTCAGCGTCGCGGACGAAGGTCGCCCGGTGTTCGTCGCACCATCGAGCATCGTCGGCTCAACGGGCGCGGTCAGCTCGGTGGACGCTCGGCGTGTCGCCGCATTCGGGCAGGTGAGCGCGGAAATCTCGAATCTTCGCGCCATCAGCCGGCAGGCCACGGTGTCGATCATGCCGCCTCTCGTGAATCTGCCCCGCGGTGCGATTCTCGCCGAGACTGGGCTCTCCTACTCCCTGTCCACTCGGCGCGTGCAGCAGGTCGGCTTCTCGAGCTCCGCCTTCGACGATCCCACGCGCGTCGAGTGGGCGCGCGGCGACCTCGACGTACGACATCGGATCGCCGCCTCGACGCTCTTCGCTCCGTCTCACAACGGCTTCCGGCTGCTCATCGCCGCACAACTGCAATCGGGCATGCCATACACTCCGCTCGTCGCGGGTGACGTCAATGGCGACGGACTCGCGAACGATCGCGCGTTCATCCACGACACCGGGTCGAGCGCGGTCAGCTCGCTCCTCGAACGCGCGTCGCCTCGAACGCGTCACTGCCTGGCGTCGCAGCTCGGGCGCGCGGCGGCGCCGAACAGCTGTGAGGGCCCGTGGACCGGAACGCTCAATGCGAACCTGTTGATCGGTCATGCCGCGCTGCATGCGTTGCCTGAGCGCGCCAATATCACGGTGAGCTTCACGAACGTGCTTGCGGGGATCGACCGACTGTTGCACGGTGCGAACGGCGTTCGCGGCTGGGGCTCGACGCCGGTGTCCGATCCCGTGCTGTACGCGGTGCGCGGCTTCGATCCCGCCACGAGCCGGTTTCGATATGAGCTCAACCCCCGCTTCGGCGACTCACCTGCGTCGAGCGCACTCACGCGAACGCCGTTTCGCGTGACTATCGACATGCACGTCGACATCGGGCCCGCGAAGACGCCGCAGCAGCTGGATCGGTGGCTCAAGCCTGGACGTACGCGGCCCGGTGCACGTCTTCATGTGCCCGAGCTCGTGCGACGACTGGAGCGAAACGTGCCGGATCCGTACTCGGAGCTATTGGCGCAAGCCGACTCACTGCTGCTGACGTCCGAGCAGGCGGCGAGCTTGCAACTAGCTCACACCCACTACCGCGCGCGCATGGACTCGCTCTGGACCGACGTCGCGAGGTATCTCGATCGGCTTCCGGACCGCTACGATGAAAGCGCCGCATGGAGACGGACCGATGCCGCGATTGACGACGCGTGGGAAGTCACTCGACTGGACGTGCGCGAGCAGTTCGCGAAGATCCTGACGCCGGCGCAGCTCGCGCTGCTGCCGGCCGCGGCCGGCCAATTCTGGACGTCACCCGGCCGGATTCACGACCGTCGCTTCATCTCGTAGCGCGCGACGCGTAGTCAGCCGCGCCGCTGCTCACCGCTGCTCGAAGGGCCCGCGAGTGATGACTCGAAGCACCGTGCCTTGTTTAGGTGCGGACCACCGGCTATCTTGATACGAGACGCGAGTCGCATCGCAGCACGACAACTGCCTTCGAGTCGGCAGGGAAGCGCGACTCCAGCGAACGATCGACGGGTCCGGCACTGTCCGGGCCTTTTTCGTTGATGGGCGCGACCGACGCGTCGGATTCCCCCTCAGGAGTGACGATGGACTTCATGCAATTCGAGGACAACGGCCGAACGCTCACCTGTCGCAGCGCGTCGTCCCCGGCCACGCCGGGCACCTCGTGGTGGTGGCTGGAGATCAGTGGGGAGGCGCAGCGCTACGCCGCTTTCCGGACTGAACCGACCGACACGCCGGAGAACCTGCGCCCGCGCATCGTGGCGCACTACGCGCACCTCCTCGCCGAGCGTGCACGTCCTGCGATCGTGAGACCGCGCTGGGGGCGGCCCGCGGCCGTAGCAGCGCCCGCGCCCGCCGAACCCTCGCGCTGAGGCGATGCTCGGCGCGCACTGATACGACTTACGGCGGCCGTGATGGCCGCCGTAAGTCGTTCTGCCACGCGCCACATCGCGGTTGCCTTCGACTGCGACTCACGGCGCCGGCTCGAGCACACGCGTGGCGACGATCATCACCGCCAGGGCCACGCCGGCGCGGCGCGCGGCACCCGCGATGTGGTGATGACCGACGGTGACGTATCATGTCGCCAGCCTCTGGATCGTGATGCCGGCGACGCCCGCGGCGAAGATGAGCAACGGCTCCGGCACCTTGCGCTTCGACCAGAGCACGATCGCCAGCGCGACGGCGAACAGGAGCCATGTCGGCACGTCGATCAGTGCGCGCCGGCCGAGGACGAACGCGGCGCCCATGATCGCACCCGTGGCCGCCGCGGTAACGCCGTCGACCGCGGCGCGAAGGCGTTGATTCTGCGCCGCGCGCTGGAACCATCGTGCGAGCAGCACGACGAAGAGGTAGGTCGGCAGAAAGACGCCCAGCGCCGCAGCGCAGGCGCCGAGCGGCCCCGCCACGAGGTAGCCGATGAACGCCACGGTGATGACGACGGGGCCCGGTGTGATCATCGAGACCGCGACGGCGTCGAGAAACTGCTGCTCGGTCAGCCAGTGCATCTCCTGCACGGCACCGCCATGCAGGAACGGAATGATCGCCAGGCCTGACCCGAACACGATCGCGCCGGCCTTGGCGAAATAGCCGACGAGTTGCGCGAGGACCGGCGAAGCCGCCTCGCCATGCACGCCCGTGAGCCACCACGCCGGTCCGACGATCGACAGCGCAGCGGGCTGTCGCGCCCATCCGGCGCGGACCAGCAGCACGACCACGCCGCTGGCCGCGATGAGCCACACGTTCTCGGTTTCGAGCCATGCGGTGACGAGCGCATTGATCGCCACGACGCCCCAGAGCAGCCGATCGGCCCCCACGGTCTTCCGCACCAGCTTCCAGGCGCTGTGCGCGATCAACGCGATGACCGCCGCTCCGACGCCATAGAACGCGCCGCGCATCCATGGTAACCCGCCGAAGCGCAGATACGCCGCGGAGAGAGCGAGCACCATGAGAAACGACGGCAGGATGAACGCGATGCCGGCCAGCGTCGCGCCGGAGAGGCCGCCGCGCAGCCAGCCCAGATAGATCGCCAGCTGCGCGGCCAGCGGACCGGGAGCGAGCTGCGCGAGCGCCACCCCCTCACGATACTCCGCGAGCGTGAACCATCCGCGCGCTTCCTGCAGATCGCGGCGCATGCGCTCGACGAGCACCACCGGTCCTCCGAAGCCCCACGTCCCGAGCCCGAGGAAGTAGCGACTCAATACGCCGACCGTGGGACGAGTCGTCGTGGCGCTCGACGACGGGTCAGCCGCCATGCACCGTCGCTCCTCCGCGCTGCGGATTCCACGTGTGCCGCTCGTCGCGTGCCTGAGTGTGCCACGCGTACAGCGCATCGTACATCGTGAACCCGTGCGTGAGCTGCTCGTGATCGTCGTGGAACAGTCGCGAGAGTCCGAGCGAGACCGCGAGCAGTCCGGCGCACTCGGGCGCGAGGTCGAGCCGGGCGGTATCGGCTCCGCGCACGATGATCGCAAGACGTGCCAGCGCTTCGTTGCCGCCGAGACCATACTTGCGAATGAACGCGTCGAAGCTGCACAGGGCCCCGTCATGCGACAGCTCGACACCTTCGACGTCGTACGGCGTGGCGCCGGTCTCCGCCGCCACGCGCATGACGTCCGCCGGCGGGACGAAGAGAAACTCCGGCCGGTCGTCGATGAATCGGGCGATCAGCCACGGGCATGCGACGCGATCGATCTTCGGGCGCTCACGCGTGACCCACTTCATGGTTCCTCCAAGGCGCGAGAACTCACGACTTCGGCCGTCCTCCGATCGAGGCGCCGTCCGTGGCGTGCCTCATCATGATTCAACTGCTACATCGTGTCCAGGCCCTCCGGTTTCGATCGAGCGATGTCGTCCCGCAGCTCTGGAGGGGAAGCGAGGCTTTGCCTCCCCAGATCAACCGTGCTACAGTTGTGATACGATGACCACACCTCGACGTTCAGTGCCGCGCGCCTCCCGGAGTGAGCGGCCTCGGCTGGTAGTGGAGTCCACGGCGCCGTCTGGTCAGGCACACTGGTATCTGCTGGTCCATCAGATTCCCCCCAAGCCCGACTATCTGCGCGTCAAGATCGGCCGTCGACTTCAGCGTGCCGGCGCGCTGGCGCTCAAGAACAGCGTCTACGCGATGCCGCTGACGGCGGACGCTCTGGAGGACCTGCAATGGATCGTGCGCGAGATCGAGGAGGGCGGAGGTGACGCGTTCATCGCCGAAGCGTCGCTCGTCAGCGAAGGCCTGACGGACGAGGCGGTGCGCGCCCGGTTCGACGCGGCGAGGAACGCGGTGTACGAGAGCCTTCGAAGCGACGCGCTCGCGCTGCGTTCGGCGATCACCCGGCCCAGGACGAGACGACGTGCGAACGGTGACCGGCTCGCGACCGGCGATGTTGCTGCCGGACGCGTGCGTGAGGTCGCCACGCTTCGCCGGCGCTTCGACGCAATCAAGGCGATCGACTTCTTCGGTGCCTCGGGAGCGATCGCGGCCGGTGAGATTCTCGCGGAGCTCGAGCGGACCGTGCGGCGTGGCGGCGCGGAGCAGGGTACGCCCCGCGCGGTGAGTCACGTCGACGGTGCAACGTGGGTGACGCGACGCGACGTGCACGTCGACCGGATCGCGAGCGCCTGGTTGATCGTTCGCTTCATCGACCCGCGGCCGACGTTCCGTTTCGTCGAGGAGCGTGGATACGCGCAGCGGCCGGGTGAGCTGCGCTTCGACATGTTCGAGGCAGAGTACACGCACGTGGGCGACGCGTGCACCTTCGAGACCCTGCTGAACACGTTCGTCCCGGACGACGCCGCACTGCGAGCGATCGCGGAGATCGTGCACGACGTGGACTGCAAGGACGGCAAGTTCGACCGCGATGAGGGGCCGGGACTTGCGCGGCTCATCAGCGGGATCGTCGCACGGCACGTCCGGGACGAGGATCGATTCGAGAGCGGCATGCACGTGTTCGATGATCTGTACGCGGCATTTCGCGACTGATCGACTGACGCTCGCGCGCCGACGTGCGCGCGGTGTATGAGCGAGCCGCCGATCGAGCGGCTGTTCGGCAACGCCGACTTTCGCCGCCTGTTCGTGGCGCAGGCGACCTCGCTCGTCGGCAGCGGCGTCACGAGCGTCGCACTCGCGGCCTTCGCCTATCGGCTCACGGGACGCGACGCAAGCGCGGTGGTGGGGACCGCGCTCGCCCTCCGCATCCTCGCGTTCATCACGGTCTCGCCGATCGCCGGCGTGCTCGCCGATCGCGTGAACCGGAAACGAATGCTGGTCGCGTCGGACCTGCTGCGCGTCGCCCTCCTCGGGGTGTTTCCGTTCGTCAGCGCGGTGTGGCACATCTACCTGCTCATCTTCGCCATCAACGCGGTGACGGCGTTCTTCACGCCGACGTTCGAGGCATCCATTCCGGAGGTCGTTGGGCCGCGACTGTACACGCGCGCGATCGCGCTCTCACGCGTTGCGACGGACCTCGAGGGCATCGCGGGCCCTCTCATCGCGGGGCTTCTGATCGCGCTCGTGGGGGTGCGATGGACCTTCTGGTTCGACGCCGTTACGTACGCGGTGTCGGCGTCTCTCGTGTGGCGATCGCGAGTGCCGCGAGCCGCGCCGCCAACGGCGCCCTTCCCGTGGGGCGACTTCGTTGGTCAGGTGACGCATGGAACGCGATTGCTCGTGCAGGAGCCCGCGCTGCGCCAGGCGCTCCTGCTTCACATGGCCGAGGCCGCAGCCGGCGCCGCGGCGATCGTCGCCACGGTCGTGTACGTGCGCGACGTCCTCGGAAGGGGAGAGACGTCGTTCGCATTCGCGATGGTCGCCGTCGGGGTGGGATCGTCGGTCGCGGCGCTGCTCGTCAGCCGGCGCGCCGAGCGCGTGCGCGGTCACCTCGACTACCACCGATGGGCGCGGCGGACGCTGTTGCTCGGTGGCGCGCTCCTCACGGCGGCGCTCGTGCCGGGCGTCCTGCGTCCGAGCTTCGCCGTGCTTCTCGTCCTCTGGGCGATCAATGGCGCTGGGCAGGCGCTGGTCGCGGTGCCATCCGTCGGACTGCTCGCCGAGCACACCGAGTCGGAAGAGCGAGGGCGCGCCTATGCGGCGCACTTCGCGCTGACGCACCTGTTCTGGCTGGGGACCTATCCGGCCGTCGGATTCCTCGCGCGAGCGTTGGGGGTTCCGATCACCTTCACGATCGCGGGCGCGTTCACGCTGTTGGCGACGGTGGCGGCGTCGCTGGTGACCTCGAAGCACCGGCCGCACGCGGTGAAGCCGTCCGCCTAAGTGCGCCTTGGTTGCTGAGCGCGTGGCCCGCTCTAGTTCCGTGCCGTGAACTGCGTGCGGAACTGCACCCACGCTGCCTGCGGCTTCGAATCGCGTGCGGTCGAGTGCGCCGGTTCGAAGCGGAACCTCGGCAGCGCGCTTCGCACCGCGGCCGTGAACAGGTCGTGCTCCGATTGCACCACCTGCATCGTCGACGGATCGACGCGACCCTTCTCGTTCACGCGGAACCGCACGATGACTTCGCCCTCGAGTCGCTGCGCGCGAAGCTCGTCGGGATAGTGGGGAGTCGGAGCGGGCCCGATGAGCATCGGAGGTGTCACACCCGGATCCTCATTGGACGCCGACGTGCGAAGACGTCCTCCCGCGCCGATCGGCTCGACATCGGCGTCGAGTGCGAACTTCTCCGAGCTCCGTATCACGGAATCGAGACTCGGCATCGCGATCTTGGGAACGACCAGCCGTCGCAGGTTCGGCAGGGCGCCAAGTGCGCTGGGCGACGTGGAAGGCGTGACGCTCGCTGGCATCGGCTGAGAATCCTTCGCGTCCGCGATCGCAAGCGCGCCACTCGCTGTCGACGTGGGTGCCGAATCGGGAGCTACGACGGCAACGCCGGACGACGCGCCGACTGTCGCCTGCGACTTCACGGTCGAAACCGGCGTGGCGACGATGATCGGCGTCTCCGCGTCGATCCGGACCGAGGCGTGATCGCTTCCCTTCGCGGCGTGCGAGCTGTAACCGAACCCGGCACTCGCGAGCACCACCACGGCGGCGCCGGCGAACGCGAAGCGCGTCGTCCGCCTCCGCGACCGTCGTGTCGGGAAGTCGATCGTAGCATCGGCGATCACGGGCGCTTCGACCGCCACCGGCACCGGGCGACTCGCGGGAGACGCCGGCTGCAGGAGAGTCGCGCGCGACGCCAGAAGCACCGGTCGCGCCACGGGTTCGGGCTGGTAGACGTATACCAGCTCGCCCGAACGGCGTGGCTGCGTGACGAGCGGAGCGGGTGCCGCCTCGATCACTGCAGCGGGTACGGCGGGAGTGTAGACCGCTCTGGCGACCGACTCCGCGTGGCGGCGTTGGAGATCGGCGATGCGTGCCTGCAGATCGTGCACGGTCGCATGGTCCGCGCCGAACGCGCTCTCGCGCCTCATGAGTGCGCGCTGCAGATGGACGAGCGCCTCGGCGAAATTGCCGCGAGCCGCACAGGTCGCCGACAGCTGCTCCAGCGTGATCACGACGGCCATGTGGCTCGGCGCGAGCGCTTCCTCACGTATCCGCAGCGCGCGGCGGTAGAGCTGCTCCGCCGCTGCGTCATCGCCGAGTCCGCGCTTCGCGACGGCAAGGCCGGCGAGCGCCGTGGCAACGTCGGGATGGCTCTCGCCCCTGGCTCTCGTGATCTGGAGCAGGCGCTCGAGAACCGGCTCCGCGCGCGAGAACTCCGATTGCCGGATGTACAGCCGGCTCAACTCGTTGAGCGCGACGCCGAGCGACGGGTGCTCGGCGCCGAGCTGCCCCTCCCGGGCGGCAATCGCTTCCATGAGGAGCCGTTCGGCAGTCGGCCGATCGCCCTGGCCCGCCGCCAGTCGCGCGGTCTCGATCTGCTTCGCGTACTGTTCGCTCGCGTCATCCATGTGCCACACCGTCAGGTGGTCCCCGTCCCGAAGCGCGGGCGTCCACGCGCTCGAGCCGAATACATCCTCGGCAATCGCCTTATGTGGGACGAATCGCCCCGTCCGAGGATACGCACCGCCGGTGTGCCGGCACCTCACCCCTCTTCTATGATCGTCCGGCCAGGGTGTCGAACGACGCTTCGACCAGGCTGCGTCGCAGCGTCCGCTGCTGCTCCTCGCTCAGGGGAGCGCGCGGCGGCAGGCACTCACCGCAGTCCAGCCCGGACCAGGCGAGCATCTGCTTCACGGCGGGGAACAGCGGGAATGGAAGCGTGAGGGCGATCAGGGCATTCACCCGTTGCTGGAGTGTCTGCGCCTCCTCCCATCGTCCGGCGGCGGCGGCCGCATGGATGCCGACGAACAGCTCGGGCGCGAGGTTGTAGAACGTGCCGATTCCGCCGTCGGCCCCCATCAGCAGGCCGGCGGCGAGCACTTCGTCCCGGCCGTTGAAGATGCGCCGTCCGGGGCTCCGCATCTGGGCCATCCGGAAGAGATCGAAGTCGGTGAACTTGAGGCCGACGACGTTCGGCAGCGCGCACAACGTCTCCAGCTGCTCGGTCGTGGAGACCGACGCCGAGACTTCGGGGAAATAGTAGACGATCAGTGGCAGGTCGCTGCCGCCGGCGAGCGCGTCGTAGTAGGCGAGCACTTCCGCGAACGAGAAGCGTCCGGACAGCGGCGGCAGACTGCTGACGGCGTGCGCACCGGCCCGCGCCGCGTGCGCCGAGAGCGCGAGCGCTTCGTCGACGGACGCGGCGCCGACGTGCACGACGACATGCCGATCTCGCGGCGTGCACGCCACGGCTGTATCGACGATCGCGATTCGCTGGGCTTGCGATTGGAGAAGCCCCTCGCCGGTCGTTCCACAGACGTACGTGCCGTGGACTCCCGCGCTGTACAGTCGATCGAGCAGCCGCTCGAAGACGGCCGGCGCGAATCGGCCGTGGTCGTCGAACGGGGTGACGGTCGCCGGAAGGATGCCGCCAAGAGAATTCGTCACTGGGTCGTGAGCCATTTCAGAGTGAATCGTGCGAAGGTGATGCGTTCGTACGGTGACCGGACTCCGCGCTCGTAGAGCAGCCCGACCGATCGATCGGGCAGTGCGACGAGACTCGAGTACGCCGATGGTCCCGGCTCGACGACCTTCGCCACCGGCCAGCTCATCCCTTCGTCATAGCTCAAGCGCACGGTCATACGCTCGCGCCGAGTGCTGGCGGGGTTGGCGAACAGCAGCCGATTCCGATCGCCCGTCGTCGTGGTCGTGAGTCGGAGTATACTGGCTTGGGCCGGCGGCTCGATGAGGGTGCGATCCGGCGTCGTTTTCGAGAGCGATTCACCGCCATCGTCGCTCGTCGCCACCAGCCTGAAGTTCTCGCGGAGCGGTGGGTGATTTCTCATGTTCAGCATCAGCCGGCCGTCGGCGAGCTCCACGACCTGGCTCTCGTTCGTGCCGGGGTCGGCGCTGGCGCCGAGTCGCCAGCTCTTCCCGCCGTCGTCGCTGTAGAAGAGATGCGACCGGTTGATGCCGGTGCCCGCCTCGACGTGATTGGCCGGAATCACGAGACGGAACGTCGACGTCTGAATGCCGACGCCCGGGCCGGTCGCGTACCACGTCCAGTCGGGTCGCTTCACGCTGCTCGTGATCTCGACCGCTGGCGACCAGGTGAGACCGTCGTCGTCTGATCGCATCGCCCAGACGGTGCGGCTTGCCGGTGCGGAGCCCGCGACGATGTCCTTCTCGCGTAGAGTGCCCGGATTGTGCGTCGTGAGCAGCCAGATGGTGCCGGTTCGCCTGTCCACGACGGGACAAGGATTGCCGACGGTGTTCGGCCCGTCGTCCGCGATGACCTGCATCGGTGACCAGCTTCGTCCGCCGTCGCTGCTTCGCTTGACGACGAGATCGATGTCGCCGGCGTCGGCCCCGCTCGTTCGTCGCCCCTCCGCGAACGCGAGCAATGTGCCCTTCGGCGTGGCGATCACTGACGGAATGCGATAGGTGTGATAGCCGCCGGCTCCCGCGACGTACACGTCGACGAGCTCCGGCGCCCGCGCCGGAGCAGCGGGCTTTCTGCTCAACGCTCCGGAGCAGCCGAGCACGAGCAGCGCCGTGGCGCAGGCGCGCGAAGAAACGAGCACGCGGCGGAGTGGGTGGTTCGTGCGCATGACGGACTCAGTGCGCGATCGGCGCGACACCAGCTTCGGCGTAGCGTGGCCGGATCAGCAGTACGAGGAAGGCCGAGAGCACGGCGACGCTCGCGAACACTCCGAAGATACCGAACAGCGGCACGTGCCGGTCGCGAAGCAGACCGAAGCCCCAATCGGCGAAGCCCCCGCAGCTGATGCTGACGAGGTTCATGATGCCGTAGCCGGTCGCACGCAGATCGGGGCGCGCGATCTGGCTGAGGATCGGCATGTTGTTCGAGTCGAAGAATCCCCAGCCGATGCCGAAGAGAATGAGGAATCCGACGGCGACCCACAGCGCGCCGGTCTGCGGCGCGTAGCCGACGCCGAACATCGCTGGCGCGATGAGTGACACACCGATTGCGCTGACGAAGATGCGTCCACGCGAATTCTTTCGCATCCATCGATCCGCCCACCAGCCGCCGACGACCGCGCCGACGATGGCTGCGCTCTGCCAGTACAGCGTGGCCGAGACGCCGGCCAGCCCCTGGCCGATGCCGAACTCCGCCTTGAGGATGGCCGGCATCCAGTCGCGCACGATCCAGCCCGCGAGCGCGGGCAGCGTGAAGTAGAGCACGAGCAGCACGAACGAACCGTTGCCGGCGAGCTCGCGAAGTGCGCCGGCCGGGGAGGGACGCGGCGTGTCGCGCAGCGCGATCGTTCTCGTCGCGTTCCGGAGCAGCACGTAGAGCGGTATGGCGTACAGCGCGCCGACGATGCCGGCGACGCCGAACGCCCAGCGCCAGCCGAAGGCGGGATCGTCCGCCGCGTAACCGCCGAAGCCGCCGACGATCACGCCGATGTAGATCCCCATCTGGTGCAGGCCGACGGCTCGGGATCGCGTCGGCCCTGCGTGGACATCGGCGATGAGGGCCAACGCGGCGGGAATGTAGAATGCTTCGCTGACTCCCATCAACGCGCGAACGGCGAGCAGCTCTTCATAGCTGGTCGCTCGGCCAGTTGCCCACGTGACGATCGACCACACCAGCAGGCTCCCGGCGATGACCCGCTGGCGGCCGTAGCGATCGGCGAGGTAGCCGCCGATCGGGCTGAGCCCCGCATAGACCCACTTGAACAGCGCGAGGATCGTTCCCCAATGCGCCTCGAGGCCGATGTCGGGAATGTCGCGCATCACCGAGAACTTCATCGATGCGAGCATCTGCCGATCGAGGTAGTTGAGCATCGCCACGGGCACGAGCACCGCCACAACGAGCCAGGGGTACGAGCGGTTCGCGGGCGAGACCGGAGCTGTCACGGTGGTGGGCGATCGATCGATTGGTGAAGTCCCCGACGCTCGCTGCGTGCCGGCTCGCGTCGATACGTGGGTGCCGGCGAAGCCACGAGCTCACGAGCTAGAGTCGTTTCCGCATGAAGATACTCTGGTGACCAAGTGGATAGTCGTCGACGGACCCGACGGACTCGAAGCCGAGTCGGCGATAGAATCCGGGTGCCTGAAAGCTGTGCGTCGACAACAGGATCTGTGTCGCCCCGCGCGCACGCGCCTCTTGTTCGACCGCCGTCATGAGTCGTGTGCCGAGATGCTGGCCGCGCCAGCGCCTGTTGGAGGCCGCGTGGCGCAGGAGGGAACTTCGAGGCCCGAAACGTCATTACACCGGCCAGCATTCCCCGATGAAGGAGTGGTGCGGATGGTCAATCGGATCAGGCTGGTGGCCCGTTCGACGGGATACGGCATCGGGGCATGGTAGCATGAGCACGACTCCGCTCGACGACGGCGAGGTCGCGGCGCCGCCACCGGCCGGGGCGCGACCGATCGCGCCCGGATACGCCGCGTTCGAGGCACAATTGGCTGGTGTCGTGGACGGCGCGTTTCGCACTGCACTTCGGCTGACCGGCAATCGGCAGGATGCGGAGGATCTCGTACAGGAAGCTGCGCTCGGCGCGTTCCGCGGCCGAGCCACGTTCGAGCCTGGTTCGAACTTCAGGGCCTGGTTCTACAGGGTTCTTCTGAACTGCTTCTACGGCGCGCATCGGAAACGGCGGCCCGAGCAATCGTTGGCGGATGTGGAGGACGCCCACGACCTGTTTCTATACGAACACGCCGCCGAGGCCGGGCTGCTCTCGGTCGACGATCCGGTACAGGCGACGATCGGACAGCTCGCGTCGAACGACATCGCCGCCGCGCTGGCGGCGCTTCCGGAAAAGCATCGCGCCGTCTGTACGATGTACTTCATGGAGGACTTTGCGTACGAGGAGATTGCACATATCCTCGGCGTGCCGATCGGCACGGTGCGGTCGCGACTGCACCGCGGCAGAGCGATGCTGCAGAAGAAGCTGTGGACGCTCGCCGTCGATCAGGGCGTCGTGCTCGAAGCTGCCGACCGCGCCTTGACAGGGGAGGACGCATGATCCGCATCGACCGCTATACGTGCGAGGAGATGGTGCGCCGCCTCGACGACTTCGTCGACCGCGAGCTGTCGCCGCGCGAGATGCAGCTCGCCAGGGAGCACATCGAGACCTGTACCGCATGTGCCCAGGAGCTCGCGTTCGCCGAGGCGGCACTGCGGACGATCAAGGACAAGCTCCGGCGGATCGCCGTTCCCCAGGACCTCATGGCGCACGTCGCCGTGCTGCTCTCCGAGGCGCAGGCGGCGGAGGAACAAGATCCGGCGAGCTGACGCTCAGAGGCCCAGCAACAACGGTCGAAGCGCGTCGACGAAGGTGGCGGGCAGCCCCGCACCGTCGAGGAACGCCAACGGGAGGAGGCTGGCGGCGCGCAGCGTGGTGAAGTCGAGGACCGACGGGCCGAGATGGCGAGCCTCGTCCAGGGCAATCGCCTGGTCGAGGTCCGTACAGCCCGTGAAGAGTGTTCGGTAGAAGCTGGCGTCGCGCAGGCGGGCGCCGGCCAGTACGGCTCCGTCGAGATTCGCCATCGTCAGATCGGCGCCGGAAAGGTCGGCGCCGAGCAGGCGAGCACTCGCCAGTGAAGCATTCTCGAACGTCGCGTTCGTAGCGGTGGCCTCCGTGAGATCGGCGAAGCGCAGCGACGCGCCGGAGAAGTCCGCGCCCGCGAGCCGCGCACCACGCAGGTCGGCGTAGGCGAGCGACGCACGAATCAGTCGCGTGCTCTCGGCGGTGACACCACGCAACACCGCGTGGTCCATCGACGCTCGCAGAAAGCTGGCGCGGGTGAGCGTCGACTCGAGACAGCTCGCGTAGAGGAGACGCGCGTCGGTGAAGTCGGCGTCGGAGAGGTCGGCACCCTCGAGGTTCCCACCACTGAGATCCGCGCCGGCGCAGTTGGCGCCGGCCAGGCACGCGGCGCGCAGCGACGACAGGCACAGATCGGTGCCTCGGAGATCGGCGTTGGTCAGATCGACGCCGTCGAGTTGCGCGTAGGCGAGCTTCTCACCGCGCAGCGACTGTCCGGCGAGGCTCTCGCCCGGGAAGCGCAGCAGCACCGCTGCTGTCTCACGATGGACGATCTCGATCATGCGCGTCTCCAACGGCACCCGATGGTACCGGACAGTAGCCTGCCGGCGTCGCGGAGGGCAACCGTGACTTCGCCAGGGTGGTGATCGCGTTGGAACCATTTCCCTGGGCCCGCGCTTATCGGCGTCACGTCCCGATTCTCGACGTGCAGCACGCGGCCCCAGAGCGTTCATCAGTTGGTCGACTGTTGCCGGGCGAGGCTAGCAGCGCGCCGGCCATCCCTTCCACCGCCGTGAGTCCCCCTCGCACGACGATGAACACGGAGTACGCAGCATGGCGATGACCAGGGCAGCCGCGCGCTGGAGCCTGGTGCCGATACGTCTCCTGATCGGTTTCGGATTTCTCGTGCACGGTCTGGCCAAGCTGAACCGCGGGCCCGAGAAGTTCGCGACGCTGCTGGCGCTGATCGGCACGCCGTTCCCGCTGCCGACGGCGTGGATGGTGACGACGCTCGAAGGGCTACGAAGTGAATCTTCTCTACATCGGCGCACTGCTCGCGCTGTGTCTGTCCGACGCGAGCGCACTCTCGGTCGACGCGTGGTTGCGACGCCGCGGTCGTGAGCGGAGCCGACGGTAGCGTCGGCCGCATGGAACCAAAGCGCCGACAACCTCCTTCCACGAGCCGTTCCAGTTCTTCTCGGGCCCTTCGCCGCGTCGGCCCGCGGCCCGAACTCACTCCTGGAGGGTAGGTCATGTTCGATTCGATCACCAATCATCGTTCCACCGTGCGGGCGTGCATCGCGACGCTCGCCCTGCTCGCTGCCTGCGCAGACAGTACGACGAAACCGTTCAGCGCCACGGAAAGCGCGTCGCGCGCCTCGCTCAACGCGGACGCCGACGTCGGCGCCGTGTTCGTCACCACAAACGCGGCGAGCGGGAACGCCGTCGTCGCGTTCGCGCGTGGCAGCGACGGTGCCTTGACACCCAGTGGCAGCTTCGCGACGGGCGGCCTGGGCATCGGAGGGACGATCGATCCGCTCGCGTCTCAGTCGGCGCTGGCGCTCAGCGACGACAACCGCCGTCTGTATGTGGTCAACGCGGCCAGCAACTCGGTCTCGACCTTCGCGGTCTCCGGAGCTGCGCTGACGCTGCTCGGTACGGTACCGTCGGCGGGCACACGGCCGGTGTCCGTCACGATCTCGCGCGGTCGACTGTTCGTGCTGAATGCGGCAAGCAACAGCATCGCGGAGCTCGCGCTTCGGGCCGACGGAACGCCGGTGCAGTCGCCGGTCGCGACGGCAACTCTGAGCTCGCCGTCGAGCGGTGCCTCGACGATCAGCGTCAGCCCGGATGGCCATTTCGTCGTCGTGACGGAACGCGCCGCAAACACGCTCGACGTCTTCACCGTGGCACCCGATGGGTCACTGTCTGCGCCGGCGACGACGCACTCCAATGGCGGCACGCCATTCGGATTCGAGTTCACGCCGCGCGGCCAGGCGATCGTCTCGGAAGCGGCGGGTGCGGCCCCGAATGGCGCGGTCTCATCGTACGATCTGAACGCCGACGGCTCGCTGTCGGTAGTGTCCCGCTCCATGTCGACGCAGCAGGCGGCCACCTGCTGGCTGGTCGTGAGCAAGGACGGCCGCCTCGCCTTCGCCGTGAACTCCGGGAGCGGCTCCATCGCGGCGTTCGGCATCGGTGCGGACGGCTCACTCGATCTGTTGTCCGCCGACGGACGCACCGGAGTCACCGGCGCCGGAACCGCACCGATTGACCTCGGACTCTCGCGCAACGGGCAGTTCCTGTACGTGCTCAACGCGGCGGCCGGTACGGTCGGCGGATTCTCCGTCGGACGGGACGGGAGCTTGGCGTCCATCTCGGGCGCGACCGGGCTCGCGCCTGCATCCGGGCTCCAGGGATTGGCGGCGTACTGAGCGCGTTTAGCTGCCGAGTATGGCCTCATCCGCCGAGTCCGACATCAAGTACGCGGGGCCAAGTTGTGGCTGCTCTTGTAGTCGCCCAGCATCCGACCAATCTGCTTCATACAAACTGGCCCTCCGTTCTTGATGCCAGACGGACCGACGCCGCCGTTCTTGATGCCTGGCTCGGCGCGGCAATCGTTTGCAACGAACATTGTCTGCAAGGCAGTGCCGAGTCGCGACGTGCCGATCTCCCCGCACCCGATTCTCCGATGTTGCTCGATCACACGGATCTCGCCACGAGCCTCTCGACGCATCCGCCGGCTGCGCTGCTCGCCGTGTATGCCGGTGGAGTGCTCACCAGTCTCACGCCCTGCCTGTATCCGATGATCCCCGTGACGGTGTCGATCGTCGGCGGCAGCGCGGGGGCGAAGCGCCGGTCGGCGCGCATGGTCCTCGCCGCCATCTACGTCCTCGGCCTGGCCGCCGCGTATGCGA
>JBJMNN010000273.1:0-21472 GCA_045804245.1 Gemmatimonadaceae bacterium
TGCGGAGGAGCTGCACCTCGTCCGCGGCGCGCGTGCCGTCGGCCCATGCCGCAGGCCGGAACGCGCCGAGCACCTCGCCGCCGTGCTCGCGGAAGTAGGCGAGCACGGTGCGCTCGTAGTCGGAGGCTTCGGTTTCGTGGCCGGGGACGTAGGTGAGACGGACGACGAGGTAGATCATGCGTTCGGTATCGTTGACGAATCCACATCCGCGAACCCGCGCCCTACTCCACCTC
Organism: Gemmatimonadaceae bacterium; assembly: GCA_045804245.1. Lineage (GTDB taxonomy): Bacteria > Gemmatimonadota > Gemmatimonadetes > Gemmatimonadales > Gemmatimonadaceae > AG11. Next base: position 234 of record JBJMNN010000273.1, read on the forward strand.
TCCGCGCGCAACGAGCCGGTACGACGCATCCCCGTCGCGCTGCCACTCGTAATACTGATTCAGCCACTCCGGATCGAGCTCGCTCACCGCGTCGTCGCGCAGACGCTCGGCGTCGATCGCCACCGCCGAGGTGAGCCCGCTCTCGACGTCCGTCGTCAGCAGCACGCGGCTCTTGTTGTCCTCGCCGAACCCGAGCCGCACGAACGCGCGACCGTCGGGTGAGAGACCCAGCGGGCGAACGTTGGGATCGACCGTCATCTCGCTCGGCGTCGTGAAGCGACGCACCGTGGGCGGCTGCGTCGACACGAGCGCGTCGTGGAAGTAGTACGTCCCCGGCTCGGCGAACGTCGTGCGGTCGACTGCGCCTGGCGCCACGTGGGCTGCGCGCGCCCGGTGAAAGCGCGCCGCGTCGTTCGTGATTGGCGGCACCTCGCTCAGCGGCAAGCCCTGCGACACCAGCTCGACGCGCACGTGGTCGCCCTTGCTCACCACGAGATACACCGGGCCCGCGTCGAGATCGGTCGCGGCGTGCACGAGCAGCGCGTCCGGTGCGCCCGGAAGCAGCGCGACGGACACCGCGCGGTCGAACCGCACGCGCAGACTGTCGCCGTACTCGCTCGTACCGTCGATCGTCACGCGATGACCCTGATGCTTGATCAGGAAGCGTCCGCTCGTCGCGAGCGCGTAGGTCCCCTCCACCGTCTCGCAGTCGTAGAACCCGTTGGCGACGGTGGCGATCTCCCACGGCCCGAAGATCTGCGTCCGCGCCGGCTGGCTCACCGGCAGCACCCTGAACCGCATCGTGAACCCGTCCGGCAGCGGCGAGCCGTCGCGCGAGCGCGGGATCCACGGGCTCCACGCGAGCTGCGCCTTTCCCGGATGGCTCGGCAGCGGCACGAGCCACCCGTTCGCGCCGTCGGGCAGCGGCTCGATCGCCAGCATCCGGTCGCCGCGGCTGGTGTACACCGCCACCGCGCCCGGCACGATCCACCGTCCCTCTTCGCAGCGTGCATCCTCCGCCCACAGCGCGCCAGCTCGGCTGTTGCGCGCCGTGCCTCCCGACACGCTGTACAGCCGGAGCCGGCGTGGCGTCGAATCCATCGCCGGCGAGACATCGGCCGACGCGGGCCATCGGATTTCGACCTGCATCAGCATCGGCTCGCCGCCCAGCGTCGGTGCCACGTCGGCGGCGAGCCGCGCGATGCCGCCGACGACCACCGCGATCCCGGCGACCGTGAGCTGGGACGTGAGAAGCGCCTTCCAGAATCCGAAGTCCAACGACGCGGCGCCGACGCGACTGACGAGTAGTCCGACGACGAGCCCCACGCCGAACCCGAGCAGCGAGAAGGCGACGACGAAATATCCCGCGCCTCCCTCGAACGACGACACGCGGTACCAGCCGACCGCGAGCGATGCGAGGTAGCCGCCGAGCACGAGTCCGATCGCGGCCGTGAGCAGCGCGACGGCGATCGAGGCGAACCACGACATCAGACGTGCATGCTTACTTTCACGCTTCCCCAATCGCGTCGACGGGATCTACTTTGATGGTGGAAGATGCAAGGTGCCAAGCGATCCCGCGAGCCAGCCATCGTGTCCGAACCGTCGTCACATCTCGAGCGCGATCGCGCCGCAGCCGGCGAGTCCGCCGCCGAACGCTTCGAGCGCAGCCTGTTGATCGGCTACGAGCAGTGGCACGACGGCACCGGCTACGACGTCGATGCGTTGCGCGAGCTGACCGCCGAGCAGCGGTGCCGTTTCGAGGCGCGGCTCACCCCACCCGATGGATGGCGTGACGTCGAGGCGCTCTCGGTGCTCGCCTCGCTGGGCAGCGAGTCGGCTCGCGCCGAGCTTCGCCGTCTCGCCAGCTCGGGGTCGTCGGAGATCAGACTGGCGGTGCTCCGCTACACGCCGGAGCTCGTGGACGACGCGGCGCGCACTGCATCGCTCGTCGAAGCTCTCGACACCGCGACCGTATTCGACGGCTTCACCACCACGCTCGACGAGGTCGAAGCCTTCCACCCGAAGCCGGTGATCGATGCGCTCTGGCGCGGGCTCGAGACGCGCCAGGGCGACGTCGCCGCGCACTACGCCGCGATGCTCGCCTTCATCCATGGCATCGCCGACTCGAAGTTCGACTGGTCGCTGCGGCCGCTCTTTCTCGAGTTCAACGCGACGGACGCCGCGGCGCGGCGCGCCGCGATCGCCAAGCTTCGAAAGCGCATCGGCTAGCGGCGCGGATCGTCGATCGACATCACTCCAGGTCGACGTGGATCCGCGTCACCATGCCGGGATTGGCGTCCCATCCGCGCAGCGCGTCCGCGGCCTCCTCCATCGGCACGACGCACGTCACCGCATCAGCGACGGGGAACGCCTTCGTATGCAGCAACGCGAGGACCGCGCGGAAATCGTCGGCCGTCGCGTTCCGCGCGCCGAGGATGTCGAGCTCCTTCCGCACGAACTGCGTCGTGTCGAAGCTCACCGGCGACTTCGCGTAGCCGATGTACACGACGCGGCCGGCCACGGCCACTTCGGCCACCGAGGCGAGAAACGTCTCCGCCAGCCCCACCGCCTCGATGACGACGTCCGGTCCATCGCCTTCGGTGATCTCCTCCAGCCGGTCGTGCAGCGAGCCGGTTCGGCTGTTGACGACGTGCGTCGCGCCCGCGCGGCGCGCCATCATGAGCTTGGCGTCGTCGACGTCCACCGCGATCACGGTGCCGCCCGCGCGCACCGCGCCGGCCACGGCACCAAGTCCCACCGCCCCCGTACCGATCACGGCGACGACGTCGCCCTCCGCGACGCGGCCGCGCGCCACCGCATGAAAGCCGACCGCGAGCGGCTCGACGAGCGCCAGCTCGCGCCGATCGAGCCCCTCTCCGGGGAGCAGCGTCTGCCAGGGCAGCGTGATCCGCTCGGTGAGCGCGCCGTCGCGCTGCACGCCGAGCGTCCGATTGTCGCGGCAGGTGTTGACGCGCCCGCGCCGGCACGCGGCGCAGTGACCGCACGCCGTGTACGGCACGACGGTCACCGGCGTGCCCTCGCGGATCTCGCGCGGCACGCCGGCGCCGATCGCCTCGACCACGCCGGCGATCTCGTGCCCCGGCACGCGCGGGTATGAGACGAGCGGGTTGAGCCCGCGGAAGGTGTTGAGGTCCGAGCCGCAGAATCCCACTGTGCGCACACGGAGGAGCACCTCGCCCTCGCCGAGCACCGGCTCGGCGAGGGTGCCCAGTCCGGCGCGGCCCGGCGATTCGATCACGATGGCGCGCATCACGACCTCATGCCGCGACGAGCCCGCGCCCGGAGATCTCGAACGTGTACACGAAGTCGCCCGGCCGCCGCTCCGGAAGCTTGATCGCCACGCCGTCGGCCGAGCGCGTGAACTCGAGCGGTGAAGAAGCGCCGAGCAGCTCGACACGCTCGACCTGCCCCGCCGCGTGTGGCGCTCCCGTGCCGAGCGACTTGATCGTCAGCGTCCCCGACTCCGGCCACGCGAGCGCGAACGCGTAGAGCTTCCCGCCCTTCTGAACGAAGCGGAGATCCTCGCTCGTGTACGGTTTGTTGCGCCCTTCGTTGAACCCCTCCGCGCGCAGCGACGGCTGCACCTGCGTCGACGGGCCCTCGCCGAACACCGCCCACGGCCGGCTCGCGTAGATCGCGCGCGAGTTCGCGTTCATCCACCGGCCGAAGTCGGCGAGGAACGCGAGTTCGTCGTCGTCGGGCGCGCCCGAGCCCGGGAGCGGGATGTTGAGCATGAGATTGCCGTTCTTGCTGACGATGTCGACGAGCATCTGCGCCACCGTCTGCGCCGACTTGTAGCCGTGGCGCGCCAGCAGGGGGCGCGAGTAGTGCCAGTCGCCGATGCAGGTGTCCGTCTGGAACGGCAGCGGCTGCAGAGCGTTGGCGACGCCGCGCTCGATGTCCCACACCATGCACTTGCGCTGCGCCTCGTTCAGCACTTTGCCGGTGACCACCGCTTCGAGCCGGCCGCCATGCCGCTGCATGTTGCGATTGTAGAAGTGCGCGGCGATCCGCAGTCCGACGTCGCTCACCGGATCCAGCGGCAGCCGGTGGTCGTCGAAGTACACCATGTCGGGCTCGTAGCGATCGAGCAGGTCGATCGTACGCGCGAAGTAGCGCTCGCAGTACGCGCGGTCGGGGATGCTGCTTCCCTTGCTCGCGTCCCAGTCCCACTCGAGCTGCTTGCCCGGCGCGTGGCGCTGCTCGTACAGGTCCTGCGGATCGAGCCCGTCCCACCACTGCCCCGTCCCCTGCGCACGCGTCAGCTTGCCGTCGTACGACACGCCGGCCATCGGTCCGTCCTTGTCGGCGCCCTGCGCCACCTCGTACCAGCTCCACGCACGCGACGCGTGTACCGACACGCCGAAGCGCATCCCCGCCCGGCGCGTCGCGCGCGCCCAGCCGCCGATCAGATCCTTCTTCGGGCCGACGCGCATGGCGTTCCACGGTTGGTGCTTCGAGTCCCACAGATCCATGTTGTCGTGGTGGTTCGCGAGCGCCATGAAGTACTGTGCCCCCGCGCCCTTGTAGAGCGCCACGAGATCGTCCGGCCGCCACTCCTCGGCGCGCCACTGCCGGATGATGTCCTTGAACCCCGACTTCGACGGATGTCCGTAGCGCGCCAGGTGCGCGACGTACTGGCGGTGGCCGGGGATGTACATCTGCCGCGCGTACCAATCGCCGTACTCGGGCACGCACTGCGGACCCCAGTGCGCCCACATCCCGAACTTCGCGTCGCGAAACCAGTCGGGCGTCTGGTACTGCGCGAGCGACGCCCACGTCGGCTCGAACTCGGCGATGCGCGGCGCGCGAGGCTGACCACGCCATTTGCCAGGCAGCCAGAGTCCCGCCGCGGCGGCGGCGCCGGTCTGGATGAACTCGCGGCGGGTGGGCGACATGACACTCCTCTTCGTTGAGATCGATCGCAGCATGCGATCATGAGACCCGCGCGGACACGCGTCAAGTCGCGATCGCCGAGCGTTACGATCGTCGAGGATCCTCCGATGACCCGATGCATTGACAGTGCGCGGTGAGGTCGGACATTCGGTATGGTTGCGTACTTACCACTCCCCTGAACCCATCACACGCGCCACGATGCGACTCTCACCGGTTTGTCTGCGGGCGCTCGCGCTCGCCTCGCTCTGGACCGCTAGTGCCTTCGCGCAGGAGCCCGCCGCGGCGCCGGCACCCGGGCCCATGCGGATGCCCCCGATTGCGCTGGGCCCCGACGACATCCGCGCCGTCCCCGACGCGCCCGAAGGTTTCAACACCAAGCGCGACGGCATCCCGCACGGCAAGATCGACGTGATCGAGTACGACTCGAAGACCGTGGGGACTCGACGCAGGATGGTCGTCTACATCCCGCCTGGCTACACGAAGTCGACGAAGTATCCCGTGCTCTATCTGCTGCACGGCATCGGCGGCGACGAGACGGAATGGCAGCGCTTCACCCAGCCCGAGAACATCCTCGACAATCTGATCGCCGACGGGAAGGCGGTGCCGATGATTCTCGTCTTCCCCAACGGCCGCGCGCAGAAGGACGATCACCCGACGGGGAACATGTTCGCCCACGTCAAGGCGTTCGAGGCCTTCGAGGGCGACCTGCTGAACGACGTGATCCCCACCATCGAGTCACGCTACTCGACGCTCACCGACCGCGAGCATCGCGCGCTCGGCGGGCTCTCGATGGGTGGCGGCCAGACGCTCAACTTCGGCCTCGCGCACCTCGATCGTTTTGCCTGGCTCGGCGCGTTCTCCTCGGCGCCCAACACCAAGTCCCCCGCGGCACTCGTCCCCGATCCCGCCGCGGCGAAGCGGCAACTGAAGCTCTTCTGGCTGTCGTGCGGCAGCAAGGACAACCTCATCTCCATCAGCCAGGGACTGCACCGCTACCTGAAGGAGCACGACGTGCCGCACGTGTGGAACGTGGACGACCACGCGCACGACGCGGCGGAGTGGGCCAACAATCTCCATCACTTCGCCGAGCGCGTGTTCCGCTAGCGCGCCTCGCGCGCCGAGCGGAGGGCCGACCTGCAGCGGAGACTGACCCAGACGAGTGAGACCACGAGCAGCGCGGCGATCGCGAGGTTGCGGAGCTCCGGCACCCACGCCGCGCTCCGTGCGTCGATCACCCACGTACCCGCGGTGACGAGCGCGCCGGCGATCGCGAGGTCCCGGCCGCACGCGGCGTTGACGTCGTACCATAGTCCGGCGTCGGCCAGGGTGGCGCGCGTGCGGACGCCATACAGCACGTTCGGCGGCACGCGTCGCACCCACAGCGGGATGGCGAGCACGAACAGCAGTGGACCGCTGATCACCAGTATCATATGTGCGTTCACCGCTGCCTCGTCGTGTGAAGTGTGCCCATTCATTGACGTGCGACGCCGGCTCCTGGTTTCCACCGGGCAGAATCGCTCTTACAGAGCAACGGCCGGCACGCGCATACTCTCTCCATGCGCCCATCGATTCCAGCCACAGCTCTGCTCGCGATCCTCGCCCTCGCGTCCTGCAGCACCGCGACCCAGCCCGCACGATCGCCCGCCCCATCCGCCGCGACGTCGAACGCCTCCCCGCCCGAGCCGTCGCGCTTTCAGCAGGACGTGCTGCTCGAAGGCGTGTTCGACGAGCCCACCGAGCTCGCGGTCGCGCACGACGGTCGTGTCTTCGTCATCGAGCGGCATGGCGCGTTCTCCGTCTACGATCCGCGCACCCACGAGCAGCGCGTGATCGCGAAGCTCGCGGTGAACGACGACGCTGAGAACGGACTGATCGGGCTCGCGCTCGATCCGGCGTTCCTCAGTAACCACTGGGTGTACCTCAACCGGACCGTCGGCTGGAACCATCGCCTGGCGCGATTTACCCTCGATGGCGACTCGCTGCGCGACGAGCGCGTGCTGCTCGAGGTGAAGATCGACCGCGGCTGCTGCCACACCGGCGGCTCGCTCGCCTTCAACCGCGTGGGTGAGCTGTTCGCCTCCTACGGCGACAATACCAATCCCTTCACCGCCGGCGACTACGCGCCGATCGATCCCACACCGGGGAAGTTCCTCGCCGACGCGCTGCGCTCGTCGGCGAATACGCAGGATCTGCGCGGCAAGATTCTCCGCATCCGCCCGATCCAGAACGGCACGTACGCCATCCCCGATGGGAACCTGTTCGCCGATCCGAAGCAGGGACGCCCCGAGATCTACACGATGGGCCACCGCAACCCGTACCGCATCAGCGTCGACCAGCACACGGGATGGCTCTACTGGGGCGAGGTCGGCCCCGACGCGCGCAACGACTCCACGCTCGGCTCGAAGGGCTTCGACGAGGTGAACCAGGCCAAGCGCCCCGGCAACTTCGGCTGGCCGATGTTCATCGGCGACAACCGGCCCTATCGCAACTACAACTTCACGACGAAGCAGCTGTTCGATTTCTTCGACCCGGAGCGCCCGGAGAACACGTCGCCCAACAACACCGGCGCGCGGATCCTGCCGCCGCCGCAGCCGGCGATGATCTGGTATCCGTACGAGCGCACGGATCGCTTCCCGCTCGTCGGCGAGGGCAGTCGCACCGCCATGGCCGGTCCCGTCTACCATTTCGGCGATTACGAGCGCTCGACTGTGAAGCTGCCCGCATACTACGACCGGAAGTTCATCCACTACGACTGGATGCGCGGCTGGATGATGGCCGTCACGCTCGATGCGGTGGGGAACTACCAGCGCATGGAGCACTTCCTGTCGCATCTCGCGTTCGACCATCCGGTCGACGTCGAGCTCGGCCCCGAGGGCGCGCTCTACGTGCTGGAGTACGGCACGTACTGGAACGCGAAGAACAAGAACGCCCGGCTCAGTCGCATCACGTACCATCCGGGGAACCGGCCGCCGGTGGCGCGGCTCCTCGCTTCGCGCACCGTCGGAGCCTCACCGCTCACCGTCGAGCTCTCCGCCGACTCCAGCTTCGACCGCGACCCCGGCGACTCCGTGCGCTTCATCTGGTCGATTCCCGATGCGCCCGACCGTGACTCCGCTCGTATCTCACACACGTTCACGACGCCCGGCACGAAGCGCATCAGACTCCGCGTGCGCGACCGCGCCGGCGCGGAAACCGAGTCCACGACGGAAATCCTCGTCGGCAACGCGCCGCCCGACGTCGCGATCGACATCGCCGGAAATCACTCTTTCTATTGGAACGACGCGGCCATCGACTACAGCGTGCAAGTCACCGATCCCGAAGACGGCACACTCGATCGCGGCGTCGACGCGAGCAGGGTGAAGGTATCGATGTCGTATGGCCCGAGTGGCGCAGCATCCGCGCCATCCGGCAATGCCGGTGCGCAGTCGGCGTCGGTGCCCGATGGTCTGGCGCGCATCCGCAAGAGCGACTGCCTCGGCTGTCACGCCGTCGACAACGCATCGGTCGGCCCGTCGTACGTCAGCGTCGCGCAGCGCTACCAGGGCCAGGCCGACGCACGGCTGCGGCTCGTCACGAAGATCGCCACCGGCGGCACCGGTGTGTGGGGCGACCGCGTCATGCCGCCGCATCCAACTCTGTCGGAGGACGACCGCCGAGCGATCGTCGACTACATCCTGTCGCTCGCGTCGTCGAAGCTGCCGCCGCGTGGCCGTGCAGCGCTGAACCAGCACACCGCATCGCCCGGCGGCGCGTACCGGCTGACGGCGAGCTACGCCGACCAGCCGCGCAACGGTGTGCGTTCGATCGCCGACACCGCCGTGGTGATCCTGCGCGCGCCGCGCGTGCCGGTGAGCACCGCGCTCTCGCTCCGCGGTATCGGACTGGGCACTGGCCAGGGCTCGGACGGCACTTCGCACCTGCTGGCCACCGTGTACGCCGACACCGCGCACCTGTTCATGGGCACGCTCGATCTCACTGGCGTGTCGCGCGTGACGGCCGAGCTCCGCTCGCCGGCGCGGTATCCGTTCACGCTCGAGCTGCGCGACGGCTCACCGACGGGCGCTCTCCTCGGCAGCACGGAGGTGCGACCGGGAACACCGCAGACGTGGTACACGCAGTCGGTGCCGATCTCGACGACGGGAGAGAAGGCGGTGTACGTGGTGCTGAAGACTTCCGTTCAGGGGATCGGGCAGTTCAACAACCTCGCGACGATCGACGCGCTGCGGTTCGAGCCCGGACGGTAGGCTCTTGACATGCTCGCGCGAACGACCGTACTATATCGTCGGTCGATACATCGGCGCACGGTATAGTAGGGGAGACGGATATGGCGGCGCGGTCGCGGACCTCACGGCGAGTCGGGATCGTGCTCGGGGTGCTCGGAGTCACGCTCGTCGTCGCGGCCGCCGCCGGCTCCATCTACGAGCGGATCGGCGAGCGTCGTGACCGCGAGCGCCTGCCGCAGGTGGGCCGCTCCGTCGACATCGACGGTCGCACGCTCAACATCTACTGCTCGGGCGAGGGCAGGCCGGCCGTCATCCTGGATGCCGGCGCCAGCGGATCGGGCTATGGGTGGTCCCACATCCAGCCGGAGCTCGCGACGTTCACGCGCGCATGCTGGTTCGATCGTGCCGGTATGGGATGGAGCGACGTCGGTCCGTTCCCGCACACGGGCGCCGGGATGTCGCGCGACCTGCACGAGCTGCTGCGGCGCGCCGGCGTCGACACGCCGTACGTGCTCGTCGGCCACTCGTTGGGCGGCCTCAACGTGCGCGTCTACAACGGGATGTTCCCGGCGGAGGTCGCCGGCGCGGTGCTCGTGGATGCCGCGCACGAGGACGAGCCGCGCCGCGCTCCGCCCCAGATGCTCGGCCACACGGCGCCGCGCTGGCTCTGGCATCCGATCTGGATCGCCGCGCAGACCGCCCGCGCTGTCGGCCTGATCCGGCTCATGACGCCTCGTCCGCAGCTCGCCGCCGATCCGGCGCAGCGCACGCGCGAGCAGATCGTGCGCGCGCTGCGCGCGCAGCCGAAGACGATCGCGACGCTCGCGGACGCCTCGACGCCGCTGCGATACGCCGAGGCCGAGCGCGCCGGAGGCTTCGGCGACCGCCCGCTCGTCGTGCTCACCCAGGGAAAGATGCCCGACACCACCACCGAGTTCGGTCGGGCGTACGGCGCGTATCTGCAGGTATGGATGCACGAGATCCAGCCGAAGCTCGCGCGCCTCTCGACGCATGGCCGACAGATCATCGTCGCCACGAGCGGCCATGACATCCCCGACGAAGCACCGGAAGCGGTCATCGACGCCGTCCGCGAGGTCGTTGCGGATGTTCGGCGCGAACGTACGCCCTCGCCATAACACCAGTCACCATGCCGCGAACCCAGAAGGTCGCTCAGGCGCCGGAGTCCGAGCTACCGCTCACCCCAGCCACCTTCCACATCCTCCTCGCCCTCGTGGACGAGGAGCGCCATGGCTACGCGATCATGCAGGAAGTCGCGGAGCGGAGCGAGAGCGCGGTGAAGCTCGGGCCCGGAACGCTCTACGGCTCGCTCAAGCGCCTGCTCGAGCAGGGTCTCGTGGAGGAGAGCAATCAAGGCGCCGACTCATCGCTCGACGACGAGCGGCGGCGCTACTACCGGATCACGCGACAGGGGCTCGCCGTTGCTCGCGCCGAGGCACGCCGACTGGAAGCGGTGGTGCGTACGGCGCGCAAGAAGAAGCTCATCGGAAGGGCGACCGCGTGAGCGTGCGACGAGCCGAGCGGACCTACGCGCTGCTGCTGCGGGCGTACCCGCGGGCATTTCGTGCAGCGTTCGGCCGCGAGATGACGCTCTGCTTCCGCGATCTGGTGCGCGACGCTGGAGCGCCGGGGGTTGGCTTCTGGATGATGATCGTCGCTGACGTGGCGCGTTCCGCGCCGGCACTGCGCTTCGACGCACTCCGCGCGCGGTGGCGCTCGAACGTCCGACCAGAGGAGAGGCGGATGAAACCGATGGGGATCCTGGCCGTGTTGATCGGCCTGACGCAGATCGTCAACGCCACCACAGAGCTCGTCGCCGGCGGTGCAGCATTGGCGACCTTCCCCCGATTCGCGGTGCTGCTGGCGATCGCCGTCGCCCTCCTGCTCCTCGCGGCCGGTATCGCCCTCGTGCGACGATCGCCGCGAGCACCATCGCTGGCGAGGCTCGCTGCCGTCGCCTGGCTCGTCCTCGTGGTGATCACCCGTGCCGTGCACCCGTGGATGTCGGTCTTCACACTGATGCTCGCCGTCGTCTTCCCGATCGTGCTGCTGGTGTTCGTGTGGAGGACGCGGGGGACGGGGGCAGTGAATGGGTGAATGGGCCGGCTCACACAATCGCCATCAAAAACCCATCATAGCTCTTTCCCCCCACCGTCTGGATCGCCGTCGCCGAGATGTTCGGCTGCGTCTTCAGCCACTCCGTCATCCCTCGTATCCCACGGATGTCCTCGTCGTCGCTCGACACGTCGGCGACTCTCCCCGAGCGCACGACGTTGTCGACGATGATCACCGTGCCCGGGTGCGACAGCGTCAGCACTGCCTTGAAGTAGACTTCGCTGCTCGCCTTGTCCGCGTCGATGAACACGAAGTCGAACGGGTCGACGAACCCCTGCATCGCGTCGAGCAGGTCGGCCGCGCGGCCGATACGCACCTCCACGCGATCGCTCACCTTCGCCCGCGCGAGATTGCGTCGCGCCACCTCGGCGTGGTGCAGGTCGATCTCCAGTGTGATGAGATGTCCGCCCGGCGGCAGCGCGCGCGCCAGCCAGATCGTGCTGTAGGCGCCGAGCGTGCCGATCTCGAGGATGCGTCGCGCGCCGCACGCACGCGCGAGCAGGTGGAGCAGCTTTCCCTGCGGCGGCGTCACGGCGATCGGCGGCAGCCCTTCGGCGACGTTGGTCTCGAGCGTGGCGCGCAGCACGTCGTCGGCTGGCAGGAGATGCTCCGTGAAGAAGTCGTCGACGTCGGCCCAGACTTGTTCGGGCATGCGTGAGATGAGTGGCGGTGAGAGTGATCAGTGCGGCAGGCGGTGGCGCAGTCGCCCATACGTCCACGTGCCGAGCATCGCGCTCGCGATCGCGACGGCCATCGTCGTCACGCCGCTGCCGAGCAGCGCGAACAGCGGGCCGGGGCACGCGCCGGTGAGCGCCCAGCCGAGCCCGAAGATCGTACCGCCGGCGGCGTAGCGCACCCCCGACCCGAGATGCTTCGGCGGCACGACGATCGCCTCGCCGCCGAGCGTGCGCCGCGAGCGGCGCTTGAGGAGCTGCACGCCGACGATCGCCGTCGGCAGTGCCGTGGCGAAGATGCCGAACATGTGGAACCCCTGGAAGCGGAACATCTCCTGGATGCGGAACCAGGAGATCGCCTCGCCCTTCGTCAGCACGACACCGAACGCGATGCCGACGAGCAGATAGACCCACAGCCCCGGCGCGCTCGGATCGCGCACCTGCTCTGCGGTGAGCTCGTGGACGTCGTCGTCGTCCAGCTCGACGGCGATGCGCGTGTCGGCAGTCGTCGTCATCAGCGGAGCCCGAGCGCGACCGGCAGCAGCACGAAGGTGCCGAGCAGCCCGCCGGCGAAGAATCCGGCGAGCGCGATGAACGAGGGGATCTCGAGGTTGGCGACACCGGAGATGCCGTGCCCCGAGGTGCAGCCGCCGGCGTACGCCGTGCCGAAGCCGACGAGGAAGCCGCCGCCCACGATCACGATCCAGCCGCGCACCGTCGCGAAGCTCGACCACGCGAACAGCTCGCGCGGCACGAGACCAGCGAGATCGTGGATGCCGAACGTCGCGAGCGACGCGCGCGTCGACGCGGCGACGGCGACCGGCTCGGGATTCCGGAACACCAGTCCAGCGAGCACTCCGCCGACGACGATCCCGGCGACGAAGGCGAGGTTCCACCCGCCTTCGCGCCGCCAATCATACGAGAGGTACGGGATCCCGCGCGGCGCGATCGCCGAACAGAGGTGCCGCAGGTTGCTCGACACGCCGAACATCCGATTGCCGAGCCAGAGGAGCAGCGGCGCGAACAGGCCGATCAGCGGACCCGCGACGTACCAGGGCCAGGGACGAAGCAGGATGTCAGGCATCCCGAACGTTAGCGCCCGTCGAACGCCCGCTGCAACGCGTCCATGTCGATCTTCTTCATCTGCATCATCGCGTTCATCGCCCGCTGCGCGCCTGGCGACTCGGCGTCCTTCAGCATCTCCTCCATCCCTTCGGGGACGACCTGCCACGACAGCCCGAACTTGTCCTTGAGCCAGCCGCACTGCTGCGCCTTCGGATCGCCGCCGGCAGCGAGCCGTTCCCAGTAGTAGTCGATCTCCTCCTGGGACTTGCAGTTCACCTGAAACGACACCGCTTCATTGAAGGTGAAGAGCGGCCCGCCGTTGAGCGCCGTGAACGAGTATCCGTCGAGCTCGAAGCTCACCACCATCACCGACCCGGGCGGCCGATGGTGGAACTCCTGCCCCGCGCTCGAGTAGCGCGTGATCGCGTCGATGCGCGAGTTCCTGAAGATGCCGACGTAGTAGTTCGCCGCCTGCTCGGCCTGATCGTCGAACCAGAGGCAGGGGGTGAGGCGTTTGGTGAGCATGGGAATGCGTTGTGAGTGGTGAGTGGTGAGTGGTGAGTGGTGAGTGGTGAGTGACGGGTGAAGTCGACAGCCTCGGGACGCCGGAGCATCTCGAAGCCGTTCCGGACTTCCGAACCCCGGACCTCCGGACCCCCCGAGCTCAGCTCACCACCACGGCCGGATCCATCCAGAACACCTCCCAATGGTGTCCGTCCGGATCGTAGAAGCTCCAGCCGTACATGAAGCCGTGGTCCTGGGGGTCGACGGCGTGCGCGCCGCCCGCGGCGATCGCCTTGTCGACCATCTCGTCGACCTCGGCGCGACTGTTCACGCTGACCGCGAAGAGCGCGCTCGTCTGCTGCTGCGGGTCGCCCACCGCACGCTTGGTGAAGCCCGCGAACTTCTCCTTCGTCAGGAGCATGAAGTAGGCGTCTTCACCGACGAGCATCGAGGTGGCCGTCGCGTCGGTGAACTGCGCGTTGAAGGTGAAGCCGAGCGCCTCGTAGAACGTGATCGAGCGCTGGAGATCGCTCACCGGGATGTTCACGAACAGCTTGTGTGGCGTGGCCGGCTTGGTGCCGACGTTCGTGAGCTTGGGGCCGGGTGCTTGAGTGGTGGACATGGAGACCTGTGAGTCGGTTGACGGTTGGCGGTGTTTGGTTACTGCGTGGTGTTGCAGGGAGTGTCGAGGAGCGTTTCCGCTCAGCGCTTGCCGAGGACGGCGCGGACGCGCGGGTCGCGCAGGTATAGACTGCCCCAAATCAGTGCCGAGACGTAGATCGGAAAGAGGACGTGGGTGAGCAATGGGTCGCCGACGCGGAAGTGCGTCACGACCGCACCACCGAAGTACCCGGTCCACAGCAAGGCACCGAGCGGTGCGGTGCGCGGGACGAGGTAGACGACGAGGCAGACCGCGGCGATGACGCCGATGATGAACACTTGGTCTGGCGTGAACCCCAGCGGCGCGCTGCCCTCGATCGCGGCCTTGGCGCGAACGAGCTTGATCCCGGCGTCGAGGGTGAGGAGCAGCGCACAGATCACGGTCAGGATTCGGCCGGCGATGACCGTGCGGCGCGATGGACGATCGGTCGAGATGGACCTCGTCGCGGGGGCAGTGCCGTACGAGGAAGAGCGAAGTAGCGTGGTCGACATTGTCGTCTCCTGTGAAGGTTCGTCGTGTTCGTCTTCACAGCATTAGACCGGGGCTGCCCCGAAAACTCATCGGTCGTCGGATCGGCTCCGCGCAGTTGGTCCGCAAGTCCCTGCCACAGAACAGTTTGGGCTTCCGCGCCGCACGACTGGCGTCCGCTGGCTTTGCGTTGTAAAGTACTCTCCGATACCCTAACGGAGCGCATGCATGCTGACGAAGGTCGCCATCGTCGCCGCGGTCGGCGCGATCGGGTTCTGGCAGGTGGGTGCATGGTGGATCGAACGTCCCGTTCGACCATTGCACGGCGCGATGCCGACCTGCGGCACCTTCATCGATCCGCGCTATCGCGATGCGCTGCCCAGGCTGCGCGCTCAGGCGGCGGCGATCATGATGGAGCGCCGAGTACCCGGGCTCGCCGTGGCGGTGATGGTGGACGGCCGCACCGTCTACCACGAGGGATTCGGCTGGGCGGATGTCGATCGACGCGTTCCCGCCTGTCCCACGACGCGTTTTCGCGCGGCGAGCGTGTCGAAGCTCTTCACCGCCGCGGCGATGGCACGCCTCGTCGAACGCGGGATGGTGGATCTCGACGCGCCCGTGCAGCGCTGGGTCCCCGAGTTCCCGGACAAGGGCGCGACGATCACCCCACGGCTCCTCGCGAGCCACCGCGCCGGGATCCGCGCCTATCGTGACGATCGTGAAGCGATCAACACAACTCACTATCCGACGGTGGTCGCGAGCCTCGCACCGTTCGCGAACGATCCGCTCGTCGCGCCGCCGGGGACCGCGTTCGTGTACTCCAGTTACGGCTACGTGCTGCTCAGCGCCGTGATCGAGCGGGCCTCTGGCCAGCCGTTCCTTGCGGAGATGCGCGACGACGTGTTCGGCCCACTCGCGATGACGTCCACGGAGCCCGATATCGCGGATGCGCCGATCGCACGGCGAGCGGCGACGTACGACGTCGAGACGCCGTTCTCTCTGGACGGAAGTCTCGTCCGCTCGCCATACAACGACTTGAGTGCGAAATGGGCGTCGGGCGGCTTCCTCTCTACCGTGGATGACCTGACCCGCTTCGGATGTGCACACCTCAATGGGGCGACGTATCTGCGTCCCGAGACGATCGCGATGCTCGTGCGGCCGCGGTCGGGAGCGCCGCCCCTCTTCGGTTACGGACTCGGTTGGATGACGGCGAGCGATCTCCATCTGCGGCGCGTCCACTTTCACTTCGGCGCCTCGTCGGGTGGAACGTCCGTGCTCGCTGTCTACCCGGGGTCCGGCGTCGCCGTCGCGGTCATGGCGAACCTCGGCCACGCCAAGTTCCCCTTCGCACCGCTCGTGAACTTCGCGCGGCCGTTCATGCCATTCTGGAGCCCGGATCGCATCGCGCTCGCACTGATCGGCGCGGCGATCGTTGCGTGGCGACGACACGCCCGCTCCCACCGCTCCCTCTGATCACGCCACCGACTTCGCGAGTTTCGGCGGGAAAGGCCTTGAGTCATCCTTGACAATAAAAGTTGTCAATGCTATCATCGCCTCATGCTCGACATCCAAGTCATCGATGATCCGACGACGGCGACAGTGGCCCTGGAGCCGATGCGAAGCCGACTTCTCTCCGAGCTGACCGCGCCCGCCTCGGCGGCGACGTTGGCCACGCGGGTCGGCCTGGCTCGGCAGAAGGTCAACTACCATCTGCACGCGCTCGAGGCGCACGGGCTGGTGCGGCTGGCCGAGGAACGCAAATGGGGCGGGCTGACGGAACGGCTGCTCGTCGCGACGGCCACGTCCTACGTCGTTTCGCCGAGCGCATTGGGCGCGGTCGCCGTCGACCCGAATCGGGAAGTCGATCGGCTGTCTGCGAGCTATCTCATCGCCCTGGGCGCGCGGGTCATCCGCGAAGTGGGCGACCTCGTTGGTCGTGCGAAGGAGGCGGGCAAACGCCTCGCGACTTTGTCGGTGGATACCGAGGTTCGCTTCCGATCGGCGTCGGACCGGGCGGCTTTCAGCAAGGAGCTCACCGAAGCCATCGCCACACTCGTTTCGAAATATCACGATGAATCCGCCCCCGGCGGCCGCTTGCATCGGCTAGTCGTCGTGGCCCATCCCAAACCACGGACATCCGAGGCCGAGGACCCATCATGAGCGTGCAGATCGAAGACTCCGGACGCCGCTCCATCCAGGTCGAAGTCGAAGTCCCCGGCACGCCGGAGGAAGTCTGGCAGGCCATCGCCTCCGGGCCGGGTATCTCGTCCTGGTTCGCGCCGGCCGAGGTCGAGGAGCGCGACGGGAAGCCCGTCGCGCTGAGGTTGACCCTCGCCCCGGGCATGGAGACCAGCTCCGTGGTGACGGCCTGGGATGCGCCCCGGAAGTTCGCCACCGAGGGAGAGGGCTGGTTTCCTGGCTCGCCGCCGGTCGCGACCGAATGGAGCGTCGAAGCACGGGCGGGTGGCGTCTGCGTCGTCCGGATGGTGCAGAGCCTCTTCGCCAGCACGGACGACTGGGACGACCAGTTGATCGGCACGGAGTCGGGCATCCCCGGCGCCTTCCACATCCTGCAGCTCTATCTCACGTACTTCCGCGGCCAGCGCTCCGCGTTCATGCAATTCATGGCGCCCGTCGCGGGAACGCCGACGGACGCTTGGGCGGCGCTGACCGCGGCGCTGGGGTTCGACAGCTTGGGCGCCGGCCGGAGTTGGGCCGTTCCGGCAGGCGTCCCGGCGCTGGGCGGCGTAGTGGAGGATGTCAAACAGAGTCCGCCCGGCGCCCTGCTGCGGCTCGACCGGCCGGGCCCCGGCATCGCCGCCCTGTTCACCATGGACCTCGGCGGCGAGTCGGTCATGGCGGCGTTCAGCTTCTACCTCTACGGCGATCAGGCGGCCGCGACCGTCGCCCGCGAGAAGCCGGTGTGGCAGTCGTGGATTCAGGAACGCTTCCCGATGCCGACGGAGCTGAGTGCGAGCGAATGAAGGTCTGTCATGAGCGTGCATTCCCGTCGTTGCGCCCCTGGCACCTTCCCTCTCCGCTGAGACTAAGATGAGAAAGCTCAAGGTCATCGAACACATCTCGCTGGACGGCGTGGTCCAGTCTTCCGGCGAAGACGGCTTCCCCTACGTCGACTGGACCGCGCCCTATCGGACGCCCGCTGGCCGAGAGGAGATGCTCGCCGCGCATGGCGAGCGCTTCGATCTGCTGCTCGGTCGTCGCACCTACGATATGTGGTCGGGCTACTGGCCAAAGGCGCCAAGCAGTCCGTTTGCGGACCGCCTCAATGCGGCGACCAAACATGTCGCTACCCACCGTCCGGAGAGTCTCGAGTGGGGCCCGTTCGAGGGCCTTGGGTCGGACGTCGTCGAGGGCATTCGCCGCATCAAGTCGCGGAACGGGCCGGACCTCATCCTCTCGGGCAGCTCCACGCTGACATCGACCGTGCTCGAACGTGGGCTTGTCGATGAAGTTGTGCTGGCCGCCTATCCGGTGCTGTTGGGCACGGGGAAGCGCTTCTTCGCCGAGGGTACGCCGGCGTGCTCGTTCGAGCTCCTGAGCACGAAAGCGATGCCGTCCGGCATCATCCTCACGACGTACAAGGTCGTCGGACCTTTGAAGACCGCATAGCTCGACGGCGCGCGGCCGCGAACTTCGCGGCCGCGCTGCGCATCGACGGTCAGGGAACCCACGAAGCCAACGAACCACCCTACACACTCGCCCCCGTAGCGGCGTCCTATAGGTAGCAGCCCGCTCTTCACCCGCATCGAGCCGAGGGAGCATGTCCGGTCTCACGTCGCGCCTGTTGTTCGTGTGGGGCGCCATCGCACTCTCGACTGCGCCGAGCATCCCGCGCGAGGTGACGCCGCACTCGTCGCCGGCGCCATCGCGACTCGCCTTCGCATCGAAGCGCGACGGCGACTGGAACGTCTACGTCATGCCCGCCGAGGGCGGACCCGCGACGCGGCTCACGTCGCGCCCCGGCCAGGAGCGCTTCCCCCTCTGGTCGCCCGACGGCGGCACGCTCGCCTACGGCGTGCAGACCGACGGCGGGTGGGAGCTCTGGGCGATGGCGGCCGACGGCACCGGCGCGCGGCGCCTCTTCCACGGCATCGCCGCCAAGGCGCATCGCCAGTGGTCGCCCGACGGCACGCGGATCCTGTTCGGTTCGGGCGGCGACGATCCCGAGCTGTACACCATCCGTCCCGACGGCAGCGAGCTGCATCGGCTCACCACGTCGCCGGGCGTGGATCGCGATCCCGCCTGGTCGCCCGACGGAACGCGCATCGCCTTCGCCTCGACGCGCGACGGCAACCTGGAGCTCTATGTCATGCGCGCCGACGGCACCGGCGTCTCGCGTCTCACGCACGATCAGGCCGAAGACGGCAGCCCGGCGTGGTCCCCCGACGGATCGACGATCGCGTTCGCCTCGGCGCGCGGCGGAGGGCGCGATCTGTATCGCGTGCGCCCCGACGGTACGCACCTCGAGCGACTCACCGTCGGCGCATCGGCGATGAGGGACGTCGCCGCATGGTCGCCCGACGGCTCGCGTCTCGCCTTCATGAGCGCGAAGGGCGGCAGCGACTACGACATCGAAGTGCTTCGCATCGCCGACCACACGCGCTCGACCATCGCGCCGTCGAAGCGCTACGAAGGGATGTACGCGTGGTCGCCCGACGGGCGGCGACTCGTGTTCGTCTCCGATCGCGACGGCGCCGATGCGATGTACGTGATCGACGCCGACGGCACGAATCTCAGGGCGCTGACGACCGACGCGGTGCTCGATCCCGCCTGGTCGAGGTGAGCGTCAGCTCTCCCAGCGCATCGGCAGTCCGAACCGCGGGAACAGCGTCTCGACGTCGAGATACGACGTCATGCTCGTGACGCGGTCGCCCTGAACATCGAGCAGGATGAGCGCCCACGGCCACTCGCCCATGCGCCGATACTGCGCGAACGCTGGCGTGCCACCACACGCCTCCACGGGCACGAGCACCGAGCCGCGGCAGCCGAGCCCGAAGCTGAGCAGCCACGTCGAGATCGAGTCGAGCCCCTGGAGCCACATCTCGTACGGCGGCATCGACAGCGTCGCCTCTTCGTGGAGCAACTTCGTGAGCGTGGCGACGTCGTAGGCCTCGAACGCGGCGACGTAGCGCGCCACGAGGCGTTGCTGCTCCTCGTTCAGCGCGCGCGGCACCACCGACGGGTTGCGCGTGTCGAGCGTGGCGCGCGCGCGCTGCAGCGCGCTGTTCACCGCCGCGACGCTCATGTCGAGCGCTTCCGCCGTCTCGGCGGCCGACCAGTTGAGCACCTGCGTCAGCAGCAGCACGGCGCGCTGGCGCGGCGGCAGGTACTGCAGCGCGGCGACGAAGGCGAGCCGGATGCTCTCCTTGAGGATCGCGCGCTCCTCGGGCGAGTGCGCGTCGTCGGCCGGCAGCGCGAGCTTGTCGGGGATCGGCTCGACCCACGTCTCGCGGCTGCGCTGCGGCAGCGTCATGTCGGGGTGCACCCTGCGCGGCGAGTCGGAGATCTCGAGCGGACGGATGCGCGTGCGATTCGTGCTGTTCAGCGTATCGAGACAGACGTTCGTCGCGATGCGGTAGAGCCAGGTCTTGAGGCTCGACTGTTGATTGAAGCGATCGAGTGACTTCCAGGCGCGCAGCATCGCTTCCTGCACCGCGTCCTCGGCGTCGAGGACGGAGCCGAGCATGCGGTAGCAGTGGCCGGTGAGGGCCGGGCGGTAGGTCTCGAGGAGAGCGGGCGAAGTCATGATGCGTTGTGACGGTGGCGCAGGACCGGGGCTCAGCAGCGAGCGATCGAGCGTCGGGCGACTCACCAGTCTATGAGGCTGACTGGAGTCCGGCCACTCGGCCGCAATGGATTCGTTAGCTCTCGCGCTCGCCAGTTTCAGCGATTCGTCCGGGCGCATCGCTCACGGACTTCGACCCCCAAGCCTGACGAGGAGCGCCATTACCTCTGCGCGTGTTCAGCGTCGAACATCGAGATGACCTGCGTCAGTTGTTGCGGCTCGACGCGAGAGTTCAGCTCGGATCGGCCGGCTTACCATTCTGGGCTTCTCGAATCACCGCATAGACGCGTCGCGCGTCAGGGATCATCTCGAAGGCGGAAAGCTGGGGCATTCCCGGCCAGCTCATTCCCGCATACATCGCCGCGAACGGTGCGACCGGTCCGAAGGTGATCGTCCCCGTTCCGTCTGGCCGTTCCTGAAGTGTCACGTCGCTCAGCGTCCGCAGGTTGAGCGACTTCGACGTTGGCGTGAACAGTCCCGAGTTGATGATGACGCGGTCGGACGTTACCGCATAGGTCGTCCGTGCACGCCGCCGAGCGTCGATCCAGAAGCGGCCGATCGTGATGTAGAAGCCTATCAGGATGAACGGGACGCCCCAGAGCGCGAAGAAGAGCGGAGCTCCGTCACGGAGTACCGACATCTCCCAGAAGACCGCGGAACGGGAGGCTCCGGTAGCGGAGGACAATGTGCCTGTGCGTACGACTCGCGCGCGAGACAGGTTGGACACACGCGCTCGTGGTCGGCCAGCTCCTCGAGTCGCTTCACGCGCGCCTTGAGCTTCTCCGGAA
>JBJMNN010000274.1:0-7247 GCA_045804245.1 Gemmatimonadaceae bacterium
GTGACGCGGACGACTTCGCCCGTGCGCGGGTAGTGGAAGGCATCGTGCACGAGCGCGATGCGCTTGTGCTCCGACGGTCCGGTGTTGGGCGCCGGCTGGCGCGCGGCCTGGTTGGGCCCGAGACCGGCTTCCTCGTTCACCTCGGTGCCCGCGTCCCACAGCTGCAGCTGGCTGGTGATGTCGGCCGAGAGCGGCTTGCCCTTGGCATCGAACAGGGCGATGCCCTTGGCGCCCGGCGCGTAGAAGAGATCGTTCGACTGTCCGAACATGAAGGCAAGCGAGAGACGCTGGCCCGGTGCGGCAGACACGCTGAACTCGTACGCCTTGCCGGGGAGGATCGGACCAGCGGCGGCGGCGCCGACGGGCATCGTCACGATGCCGCTCCGCAGCACGCTCTTCATGCTCGTGGTGATGTAGTCGGAGAGCACGCCGGGGTTACCGTCTTCGGCGAGGCGCTCCAGACCATGGCCGGCATCGTACTCGCCTGGCGTGAAGATCGGATTGCCCTCGTCCGTGAGCGTCCAAAGGAGCGGCGCCGTGGGAGCGGGCGCGGTTGCGCCGGTTGAGAGCTTGAGCGTCTGCGGCGTGGAGACATTCTCGACGCGGACGGTGAAGTGCACTTCACGACCGGCGGAGTACTGCGCGAGCAGTGTCGCGGGTGCGAGCAGTGCGGCGAGGGCGAGCTGAGTGAACGTACGCATGAACGGTGGTCCTCGAGGTGAAGTGGGGGAGGGGCTGCGTGTCGCGACGACGGTGTGTCGGCGCGTGGTCAGGTCGCCGGCGACGCAGTGAGCGGCGCCGTGGCGAAGTTGACGGAGAAGCGGCGGCACCAGATGGTGACGGCGCGGTACTTCGCGAGATCGACGGACTCGGGCACTTCGTAGTTCTGGTCGCCCTGGTTGCCCTTCATGGCGCCGAGCTCGATGAATCCGGCCGTCGTCACCGTCGCGTTGTCCTGCGCGTCCGGCGCGGCGACGAGATAGATCCGAACGTCCGGACCATTGGAGGTAGCGAAGTTGGTGAAGCGCAGCACGCGCGTGCCGTCGGCCCGCCGATAGAGCGTCGCGGTGCCGGTGGTCTCGTGATGTACGCCGTGGAAGGTGCCGCCGGCGACCGCGACGTTCGCGTCGGCCATCGCACCGCCCGCCTGCTGCACGGTGGGAGCGAGCGGCTCGTCGACCTTCTGATCGATGAAGAGGCGCTCCGGTCGGAAGGCGTACCAACCGCCGATCACGACGATGGCGCCGAGCGCGATGAGGATATTCTTCTTCTGCATGGTGAGTGTCTCCGGGTGATGTTTCAGGTCGGCGGCTGCAATGCCGCGCGCCGCGAAAGAGTTCCAACGAACGACGTGCAGATCCCTCGACGGAGTTCATCCTGAGCGAGCGCAGCGAGTCGAAGGACTCGGGATGACTTCGAGTGCGTTCAGGCG
The DNA here is from genome assembly GCA_045804245.1 of Gemmatimonadaceae bacterium. Lineage (GTDB taxonomy): Bacteria > Gemmatimonadota > Gemmatimonadetes > Gemmatimonadales > Gemmatimonadaceae > AG11. Next base: position 1,433 of record JBJMNN010000274.1, read on the forward strand.
AGCGGAGCGACCTCGCAGTAGGCCTTGATGACGTCGCGCCCCGACGTGAGCGTCTCGATGAGCTGCGCATAGTTGGCGAGCCCGTTCACCGGATGCGTGAGCAGCCGCGCGAGCCAACCGGGATGACGGAGCTCCGCGTGCGCCAGGTCCTCGACACCACGCTCGAAGTCTTCGCGCGCGGCGTTGACGCTCCCCACCGCGACCTTGTTGCCGAGCACGAATCCCTGGTTGATGCGGTCCGCCGGCACTTCGATCATGCGGTTGCCGCCGGTGACGCTCACCATCACCAGCACGCCGTTTCTGCCGAGCGATGCCATCGCGTCGAACACGAGCGGCGAGTAGCCGGTCCCTTCGATGATCAGATCGAACGGGCCGTGGCGCTCGCTCGCGGCGGCGACACTCACGTCCTCCGTGGAGTGATACGTCGCACCGATCTCGTCGAGCAGCGTCGCGTTGAGGTACGGGCGCATCGTGCGTCCCAGCGTCACGACCTCGAGACCGCGCAGCCGGAGGATGAGCGTCGCGAGCAGACCGAGCGTGCCCGAGCCGAGTACGAGGGCGCGGCGCGGCTGCCAGATGCGAAGCCGGCGCTGGATCTCGTACGCCTGCCGGATCGCCTTCTCCGCGACGCTCGTCGGCTCCATCAGCACGCCGACGTCCCGCAGTCCACCCGGAAGGCGCACGAGAAACTCGGGACGGTCGACGTAGTACTCGGCGAGGAACCCGTGACGCAGGTTGATGCCGCGCTCGAAATACGTGTCGTCGGTCGTCATGTCCTGCAACCCGATCGCGTCGTACGCGCTCATGCCGGGCCGTCGGACCGATGCGACGACGTAATCGCCGGCCGACAGCTCGCTCACGTTCGGCCCAACGGATTCCACGACGCCGAAGCTCTCGTGGCCGAGGATGAGATAGTCGTCTCCCGGCGGCGCGCCGCCGTATTCGGCGGCGTTGATCTCCTTGTCGGTGCCGTCGACGCCGACGCGCAGCACGCGAACGAGGACTCCGCGGCCATCCGGGACGTCGGCGAGTGATGGTGTCGGAACGTCGCGAAGGTGGATGCTGCCGGGCACGCCCGGCATGACGGCGATCGCTTTCATCGTGTCCTGCCGCATCCCTGCGAAGGAACGTGTGCTCATTGGTGTCGCGTGTGCGGTCGTCATCGCGTGCCGCTCCTGTCAAGGGCCGATCCGGCCTGCGTCACCGCGCCGACGGGTGCGGGGCGAATGCCGGGAATGTCGAGTCGAATGCGGTAGAGTCCCGTGCGCGCGGCGAGGTAGAGCGTGCGCGCGTCGGCGTCGCCCCACGCCATGTTCGCCGGTGTTTCCGGCGCGACGATGGTGCCGAGGTGCACGCCCGCTGGAGAGATGATCCACACGCCACCGGGGCCCGCAGCGTAGACGTTGCCGGCGCGATCTACCTTGAGGCCATCCCATGCCTGCTCGCCTGGATGCGAGCGCGTCGCATCGACGAACACCGTGCCCTCGCCGAGGCTCCCGTCGGTGCGCAGCGGGTAGCGCATGATCACCTTGTGCGCGACGTCCCAGTCGTCGACGTAGAGGAACCGCTCGTCGGGACTGAAGGCGAGCCCGTTCGGTCCCGTGAGCTCGCGCGTGAGAAGACGGAGCTCGCCGCCGGCGAGTCGATACACGCCGGAGAAGGGCAGCTCCTTGCGCCCGTCGCCGAAGACGTCGGGCAGACCGAACGGCGGATCGGTGAAGTAGAGCGCGCCGTCGGACTTGTAGACGAGATCGTTCGGGCTGTTCAGCCGCTTTCCGTCGAACCGGTCGACGAGCGTCGTGACGACGCCATTCGTCTCGAGACGCGAGACGCGACGGCGTCCATGCTCATCGATCACCAGGCGTCCGGCGGCGTCGAGCGTGAGGCCGTTGGAACCGGGCTGGTGATACGCGCCGATGTCCACGTCCGCATAGCCGCTCTTCGTGCGGAACACCGATACCGCGCCGTCGGCGTTCCATCGATAGATCACGTTCGCATTGGGATCGCTGAACAGGAGGTAGCCGTCGGGATGCCAGACGGGGCCCTCGATGAACTGGAATCCGGTGGCGACAGTCTCGATCGTCGCGCCACGCGGCACGATCGCGTCGAGCGCGGGATCGAGTCGCTCGACGCTGCCGCCGGTCGCGAAGCGATGTCCGAGCTGTGCCTCGCGATAGAAGTCGATCGTCGCCGAGCGGATCCAGACGAAGTTGGGCGGCGGGTCGGAAAGCGGCCCGTTCGCGGCGAAGATCGCGAGCTGGATCTCCTGGCCAGGCTTCAGGTCCCGGCCGATGACGAGGCGATTGGGCGCGTTCCATCCGCGCACGAGCCCTCCACCGCTCTGGCCGGCCACCGGCACGAGCACACCGTCGACCCAGACTTCCGAGTAGTCGTCGACGACGATCTCGAACACGGCAGACGTGCCGGACGTCGCGAGCGTGCCGACTCGCTCGGGGATCGTGAGCCGCGTGCGATACCATCCGAACGCGAGACGACCGGCCGTGCGCCGAGCGTCGAGTGACGTGGGCTCGATCGTCTCCCATGCGGCATCGTCGAAGTCGCGCGCGCCGGCGTGGAGGGAGATGTCGTGCGTCCGGTTCTCGGCGCCGGACGGCTTGTGGTCGGGACCCGCCGCGTGGTTGGTCGCGTCGACGATGTCCACGTCGTGATACCGCCAACGCACGCCGAGCAGCGCCGCGCCATCCCTCGTGGCGAGATCAACCGTCGCGACCGGATTGCCTGACACGACGTCGCGCGTGACCTGCGCGGACAACGGCATCGCGAGCGCGAGCGCGGCCGCGGCGCATCTGATGGAGCCGAGCATGGCGGACACTCAACGCACCTTGACCGTGAAGTAGTCGATCGGTGCGCTGACGCGCTGGAACCAGTGCGGCGTGCCGCTCGGGATGACGATCACGTCGCCAGGAGCGAGCTCCCGCGATGTGCCCTGCTCGATGCTCGCCCCGCGCAGCTCGTCGGCCTCCGTCGCATGGCCGCCGACTACCGTGCCGCCAGTGACGAGTGTCGCGCTCCCGTGGAGCACGTAGATGATGTCGGTGTCGAGCGTGTGCACCTCGGCCATACCGGGCTTGCCGCGGCGGCTGGTGTGCACCATGTAGTTGCGGTTGCCCGCTCCGTCGAGCAGTACCGCGCCCTTGGCGAACGACGCTGCTACATCGCGGGCGTTCCAATAGGCCGTTGGGGCTGGGCCTGACGACATCGCCGCCTGCACGACGCCGGCGCCGCTGCCGGTGCTCGCGACGTTCGCCAACGCGATGGCGGCCGCGCCGGCGATGGCGAGCTCCTCGTCCTGCTGGGCGCTCGCGGCGCCGCTGACGCCCACTCCGCCGACGACCTGACCGTCGACGAGGATCGGGATGCCGCCCTGCAGCGGCGTGAACCCTTCGACCGTGACCATCGCGGTGCGGCCGTTCCTGATGACATCCTCGAAGAACTTCGTCGGCTTCTTGAACAGGACAGCGGTGCGCGCCTTGCCGATCGAGATGTTGGCGCCCGCCGCGAAGGTGCCGTCGAGTCGTTCCACGGCGATCAGATTGCCGCCGTCGTCCACGACCGCGACGACCCCGGCGGCGTGCGACTTCCGCGCCTCGGCCTGTGCCGCGCCGATGACGCGGCGCGCTCCGTCGAGCGTAAGGGTCTGCTTCGTGGCGACCTGTTGCGCGGCTGTGGGTTTCGCCGCCGCGGCGATGATGATGGCGCCGAGCAACATCGTGTGGCGCGTGCATGCGAGCGATCTCATGGTGATGTCCTTCGAGAGTTGGGAGGAAGATTCAGGGCGGCCGAACGCGGCGCCGGCGCGATGATGTGCATGACGTGGCCGTCCGGATCGCGCACCAGGCGTGCGGTCTCGTATGCCGCATCCCGGGTGGTGAGCGTCGTCTGCCAGTGGATCAGGTCGTTCGAGCGCTCGTCGGCGGGATACGGTCGTCCGTCGCGCGGCGCGAGATACTCCAGGAGCTCGATGCCCGGCCCCCGCGCCGCGTGAAGCGTGGTGATGCGCAGTCGCGCGCCGAACACGTTGTTGAGATGCTCCTGCTCCGTTCCGTAGTTCTCGCTCTCGCCCACCACGCGGAGCCCGAGCACATCGCGGTAGAAGCCGAGACTCGCCGGCGTGTCGCCCACGACGATGGCCGTGTGGTCGATGCCGAGAAACAGTCGGCCCGGGGCAGCGGCCGCCGCGCGGCGCCAGCGCTCGTCCCCCTTGCCAGCGGGGAACTGCAGCACCTCCAGCACGTGATGATCGGGATCCTTGAAGTAGAAGGCGCGAATGCCGCCCGCCTTCACGTTCCAGTCGGGCAGCCGCTGCGGCCCGGTGGACGCGTGCTCCACGCCATGCCGTCGCAGAAGCGCGTACGCGCTGTCCATGTCGCGCACGATGATCGCCACGTGCTGGAACGCGCGGTCGTTGCTGCGTGCGTCGTCGGGGATGGGCCGGCCGCGCGGCGCGAGGTACTCCGTGAGCTCGAGCTCCTCGTCGCCGAGACGTAGTCGGACGATGCGGGCACGCGCGCCGAACACGCCTTCCAGACGCTCGAAGCGCTCGCCGACCACCTCGGTGTCGCCGACGAGCGCGAACGGGAGCACTCGCGTGTAGAACGCGACGGCGCGCTCCATGTTGGACACGGTCATCCCGATCGCCAAGACTCCGTCGATCTGCTGCGCTTCGGCGCGCGTCGCCGTCGACGCGCACAGCGCGATGCCGATCGCCGCCAGCGACCACAGCGGACACACGACGCGTGAGAGGGCGCGCATCGGATCTCCCTCAGTGCGCCGCGACGCCGGCGATTGCCGGCGAGTCGTATGTCGCCCGCATCGCGTCCATCCCTGCGGACGACGCACCCATGCGCTCGAGCAGGTGGTCGCCGACGCGCAGGGCATTCGCCATGATCGTGAGGGCGGGATTCACCGCGCCGCTCGACGGGAAGACGCTGCCGTCCACGACGTACAGGTTGTCGACGTCGTGCGCTCGGCAGTTCGCGTCGAGCGCGGAGGTCCGCGCATCGGTGCCGAACCGGATCGTGCCGTTCTGGTGCGCCACACCGGCGAGCGGGATGCGCTGCCCGATGTGCAGGCTGCGGCCGAACAGGCCGACGTGGCAGTCGTTGCCGTGGATCGGGCAGCTCTGCTGCCCCTTCATGAGCTCCTTCAGCTTCGCCTGCAACCGCGCGTGCCCCTCTTCGTTGTTCGGGCGATACTGCAGGACGATCTCGCCGTCGCGATTGATCGTCACGCGGTTGTTCGGATCGGGGAGATCCTCCGAGGTGAGCCAGAAGTCGAGCGAGTGCGTGGCCATGAGGTCGAGCGTCCACTCGGGCGCGACCTTCGGTGCACCGGCCGAGAGCGTCGCCGCGTCCAGCTTGCCGACGAAGGAGATGTGCCCCATCGGGTACGGAAAGTCCGGCGCGCCGAAGTAGAAGTCGTTCAGCGCGAGCGTCTTCTGGAACACCGTCGGATTCGGGCATCGCGAGAGCGACATCAGCACCGAGTTCACGTGCCCCATGTAGTGGCGTCCGACGACGTCCGACGCGTTCGCGAGCCCGGTGGGATGGCGATCGCTCGCCGAGCGAAGGAGCAGCGCCGCGGAGTTGATCGCGCCGGCGGCGAGCACGACGAGGTCCGCCGAATAGCGTTCCATCTCATCACCGCGCGCCACGACGACCGATGCGACCTCCCGCCCCGACGGGCTCGTCTCGAGCCGCTGCACGCGCGCGTTGGTGAGCAGCGTGACGTTCGGGTGCTCGAGCGCGGGATCGACGCACATGACCTGCGCATCGGATTTCGCGTTGACGAGGCA
>JBJMNN010000275.1:0-24059 GCA_045804245.1 Gemmatimonadaceae bacterium
GAGCGTTGTTGCCAAGAGCTCCTCGTTCGATCGGGCACGCCGGCCGGCGCGCGATTGCGACAAATCTCACCAGGAGAAGTCCGTGATGGAACCAGGACGTTCCCGTCAGGGTGCGCCGATCGCGATGCAGCGCAGCGCGCCATGACAGTGCGAGACCGTGCCGACGAGGAACGCAGCCTCTTCCGCGGCGGCACTCGCGGCGATCGTCGCGTCGGCCCGGACGACGTCGCGCACGTCGATCATGCCGACGCCGTAAACGCGGTGGGCGCAGTGGAAGAGGAGCGGCACCGCCGAAGGTTCCGCTGCCCCGCCACCGGCCGAACCGGAGGTGAGAGCCACGGGGAGCGACCACGTGCGCGTGTCACGCGTTTCCGGGCAGCGCGCCGGCTCGATGCAATTGATCGGACAGACCCACTCCGCGAAGCTCACATAGCGCGTGCCGTCCTCGCCGGCGCGCTGCCAGGGGATCGACGGAAGCTCGGCGATCGGAGCGATGCGCACTGCGCGCTCGGGCCAGCGTTCACCGGCTCGGGCGGCGAGCCAGTCCGCCATCAGGTGCGGCATGAGTGGGGAGGGCACGATCGCATCGGCGAGGCGCGACGCGTCGTCAGCGGCTTCGGACAGATACCGCGCGAAGAACCCGTGCCAATCGGCGACGACCAGTCGCAGGCGAGGCGGCCGGTCGTCGGTCCCGAGCGTCGAGACGGCGCACCTCGGATCGCGATCGACGACCACGAGCTCGTCCCACGTGACCGCGCCGGCGTGTTCCGCGCGGAGGAGCTGGCGCACGTAGTAGCTGCCGTAGCAGCCACCGCCCACGATGACGATCCGGCCGTACCGCTGCTGCGGACGTCGTGCGTCGCCCGCGGCGTCAGCAGCGAATGTGGCGCCCACCGTCGACACGTATCACCTCGCCCGTGACGTACCGGGCCTCGAGCAGGAAGACGACCGACTGCGCGACGTCTTCGGGAGAGCCGAGCCGGCGCAGCGGCGTCGTGGATCGGAGATGCTCGGCTTCGTCCTCACTCCACCCTTCCGGGAGAAGCACGACACCGGGCGCCACGGCGTTGACGCGCACCTCGGGTGCGAGCGCGCGCGCCATCGCGCGCGTCATCTGCACGACGGACGCTTTCGTCATCCCGTGCGGGACGTACGCCGGCCAGCTCTCGAAGGCGGCGAGGTCGGCGATGTTGACGATCGCTCCCTCCGAGGCCGCGAGCGCCGGTGCGGCGCGCTGTGACAGGAAATACGGTGCGCGGACGTTGATGGCGAACATCGTGTCCCAGTCAGCTGCCGTCGTCTCGCCCACCGGTGTGCGCAGCATGATCGCCGCCGAGTTCACGAGCGCGGTGAGCGTGCCACGCCATGCCACGGCACGATCGACGAGGTCGTGCGCCGACTCCACGTGCGCGAGATCGGCCCGCTCGACGATCGCCTGTCCGCCGGCCGCGTTGATGAGCCGAGCCGTCTCGTCGGCACCGGCTTCCGAGCCATTGAAGTGCACGACGACGCGCATGCCACGCGCGCCGAGAGCGAGCGCGATGGCGCGGCCGACACGGCGGCCCGCGCCGGTGACGAGCGCGACCCGCCCGGAGAGTCGATCTCCCACGTCAGGCGGCTGGGGCACGGCCGAGTGCCTGGACCCGCTCGTCCTGTCGCCGCAGCCATTCGATCGGCACGTGCATCATGCCGATCGTACGTGGTCCATCGGCTGCACCGTGCCAGTCGGAGCCGCCGCTCGGGATCAGCCCGAGCTGATCGACGCAGGCGCGCAGTCGTGCGACATCCTGCGGCGAGTGCGAGGGATGCTTCACCTCGACGCCGTCGAGCCCGAGCGCGACCAGCGGCTCGATGCGCTCGCGGGTGCCGCCCGCACCGGGATGTGCCAGGATCGCGAGACCGCCCGCGGCGTGCACCATCGCGATCGCCTCGCGCATTCCCAGCTGATCCTTGGCGACATACGCCGGACGTCCGGCGCCAAGGTAGCGATCGAACGCATCGCGCACGTCGGTCGCCCACCCGTCGGCCACGAGCGCGCGTGCGACATGTGGACGTCCGATGGCGCCCGAGCCAGCCTGCAGCAGCACGTCATCGAGCGTGACCTGCACGCCCTGCGACTGCAGCAGCTCCACGATGCGCGCCGCGCGCCGGCCGCGCATCTCGCGCAGTTCGCCAAGCCCGTGCTCGAGCACCGCCGTGTCGTTCAGATGGAGGCCGAGCAGGTGCGTCTCCGTCTGTCCTTCGACGGCACTAAGCTCGACGCCGTTCACGATACGAATCCCGAGCTCGGCACCGGCGGCCTCTGCCTCGGCGAGACCGGCCACCGTGTCGTGATCGGTGAGCGCGATGGCGGAGAGCGAGGCACGCTTGGCGGCGCGCACGACTTCGGCGGGCGCGCGGGACCCGTCCGACGCCGTCGAGTGCATGTGCAGATCGACGAACGCGGTGGTGCCCGCCGGCTCGCTCACGAGGTGTAGCCCGCCTCGGGCGAGGTGTCGCCGGGCTGCGAGAGCTCGAACAGGCGCGCGAGATCCGTGTCGCTCATCTCGACGAGCGACTGCTCGCGCCAGCGCGTGCCGTGCGGCGAGTAGCGCGTGACACGGGTCTCGCGATCAGGGCCGGTGCCCGATATGAAGAGAAGCGCGAACTCGTCGCGGTCGTACTGCGTGACGCGGCCGGAGGGCATGACCTGCCAGCTCCGTCCGGCGAGCGTGATCGAGCGTGTCGGCATCGCTTACTTGAACTCCACTTCGTGGTAGATGCGCGTGGGGTCGAGCATGCGCTCCGGCGCCGAGGCGTGTGCGCGCGCGAGCGTCTCGGCATCGGGGGCCTCGCAGAACTCGAGGAAGGCCCCGGGCAGTCCCGTCTCCTCGAACACCCAGTAGCGGCAATTCGCCTGTGCGTAGTGGTCGCGATTCCGCTTCAACTTCTCGGCGAACTTGTTTCGTTCGGGCGGCGTGACGAGCGTGCGTTGCACGGTGAGGGCACGTGGCATCGGTCAGCGGGCGTCGTCGGGGACGCTTTCGAGTCCCTTCTTGAGGGATGCGAGGAACCTGTCCGCATCGGCGCCGTCGACGATGCGGTGGTCGAACGAGAGTGAGAAATAGGCGCAGGTGCGGATCGCGATCGTGTCTTCGCCATCGGAGCCGGCGATGACCTTGGGTCGCTTCTCGATCGCCCCCAGCCCGAGGATCGCCGACGTGCCGAGCGGGATGATCGGGGTGCCGGCGAGGGAGCCGAAGACGCCCGGGTTCGTGATCGTGAACGTGGCGCCCTGCACTTCCTCGGGCTTGAGCCGCTTCGTGCGGGCACGCTCGGCCAAGTCGTTGAGGGACCTGGTGAGACCGCTCAACGAGAGGTCGTTCGCGTTCTTGATGACGGGCACGATGAGGCCCCAGTCGAGCGCGACGGCGATGCCGATGTTGAACTGCTTGCGGTAGATGATCGACGTGCCCGAGACCGCGGCGTTCAGCACCGGAAACTGCCGGAGGCTGTCGACGACGGCGCTGATGATGTAGGGCAGATAGGTGAGCTTCTGTCCCGTCTCGGCCTCGAACTGTGCGCGCGCCTTCTGTCGCAGCCGATTGACGCGCGTCAGGTCGATCTCGAAGAACGAGGTGACGTGAGCAGCAGTGCGCCGAGCGGCGACCATGTGGTCGCTCGTCAGCGCGCGGATCTTCGTCATGGGCTCGACGCGGTCGCCGGGCCACGGCTCCGGCGCGGGGCCATGCTGCTCGACGCCGAGTGGTGCATGCATCGACCGTCCAGGCGTCGTCGTAGCGCCGGAGGCCAGGTACGACTCGATGTCACGCTTGGTGACGCGACCGGCGATCCCGGTGCCCTGCATGCGCGCGAGCTCGATGCCGTGCTCGGCGGCGATCTTTCGCACGAGCGGCGACGACTTCGTGCGGAGACGATCCTCAAAGCCGTTGCCGCCCGTTACGGCGATGGCAGGCGCGGAGGAAGGGTGCGAGGCGGCGAGGGGTTGGGGGGTAGCTTGTGTTTTTGGGGGGGCCCCCCGCTCCGCCGCTGTCGTCGCCGACGTCGCCGCGGGCGCAGCCCCCACGGGCGCAGCGGCGACCGCCGCACCCTTCTCCGTCTCGATCCGCGCCACGACCGTCTGCACGGCGACGGTCTCGCCCTCCGTGACCATCACCTCGGCGAGCACGCCGGCCACCGGAGATGGGATCTCGGCGTCGACCTTGTCGGTCGAGATCTCGAAGATCGGCTCGTCGCGCTTCACGTCGTCGCCGACTTTCTTCAACCACTTCGACAGGGTCCCCTCGGCGATCGACTCGCCCATCTGGGGCATGATGACGTCAACGCGTGACACGTCGCGGTCCTCTCATTCGGATTTGCGGGTCGCCCGCGCCTTCCGCATTCGCCAGATGACGACGGTCGGCACGACGACGAGGCCCAGGATCGCGCCTCGAAGCCAGAAGGTGAGCCAGTTGCAGGGCGCGCCAGTCTCCGCGTCCGGCACGCACTTGCTGGCCCAACCCACCCCCTTCGCGATGAGCACGGCGATCACCCCGAACGCCATCGCCCCGCTCACGGCGGTCAGGCAACCCACCCCAAGATAAGGCCAAACGCCTTCGCTCGTCTCCCCCGCGCCTTCGGGGCCCAGATTGTCGGTGTCGCGCATCCTAGTAGGCGGCGAGCCGGCGCGCCGCGAGGACGATGTCCGCCCTCTGCGGCAGGACGAAGTCCTCGAGCGACGGTGCGTAGGGGAGCGGCACGTCGTGCGCCGTCACGCGGAGTACCGGCGCATCCAGCCACTCGAAGCACCGCTCGTTGATTCGCGCCGTGATCTCGCCGGCCAGGCCGCCCGTACGCGTATCCTCGTGGACGATCAGCACGCGGTTGGTCTTCCTCACGGTGGCATCGATCGCATCGTCGTCGAGCGGTGCGAGCGACCTGAGGTCCACCACTTCCACTGACAGCCCATCTTCGCGCTCCAACTGCTCAGCCGCCTCGAGTGCCTTGTACACGGTGGCAGCGTACGTGATGATCGAGAGATCCTCCCCCTCGCGCGCAAGACGCGCCTTCCCGATCGGCACGACGTGGTCGCCTGCCGGCATCTCGCCCTTGATCCGCCGGTACAGGTACTTGTGCTCGAAGAACAGTACGCAGTCGTCGTCGCGGATCGCGGCCTTCAGCAAGCCTTTCGCGTCCTCGGCGGTGCTCGGAGAGACGACTTTCAGTCCCGGCGTGTGGACGAACCCCGCTTCCGGATTCTGCGAATGAAAGGGTCCGCCGCGGACGTAGCCCCCGCTCGGACCGCGCACGACCATGGGACACGGCAGGAACGCGCGATAGCGCGCCGTCGCGACGTAGTTGGTGAGGACGTCGTACGCGTTGGCGATGAAGTCGATGAACTGCATCTCGACGACGGGACGCATCCCCATGTGCGCGGCGCCCGCCGCGGCGCCGACGATGCCGATCTCGGAGATCGGCGTGTCGATCACGCGCGACTCGCCGTACTTCGCCATCAGACCGTCGGTCACCTTGAATGCACCGCCGTACGCGCCGATGTCCTCGCCGAGGCAGAAGACGTTGGCGTCGCGTTCCATCTCCTCGAACAGGGCCTCGCGGATCGCCTCGAGATACGTGATCTCGGCCATCAGTCGGCGCCTCGCGCCGGCGCGTCGTAGGAACCCCACCCCTCCGGACGCTCGTGCATGTCGACCACGCCGCCCTGCCCTTCGCGGAACCAGAGCGGACGCACGGCCGGCGGCTCGGCGTATACTCCGACCAGCGCATCGAGCGCCTCGGGGACACCCGATCGTTCGGCAAGGTCCGTTGCCTCGTCGATCTCGCGGGCGACACGCGCGTCGATCGCCTCGAGCGCATCGTCCCGCACTCCGTCGCCCCGAACCCGCTCGAGATAGCGCGTGATCGGGTCGTTCTCGCGCTCCCACTTTTCGATTTCGCCGGCCGGCACGTACGACTGGTTGTCGTGCTCGGCGTGCCCCTTCCGCCGATAGGTGATGAGCTCGACCAGCGTGACTCCTTCACCACGTCTCGCGCGGTCCACGGCGCGCTTCGTCGCGGCGTACGTCGCGATCACGTCGTTGCCGTCCGCCTGTTCGGCGGCGATTCCGTAGCCGGCCGCCTTGTCGACGAACTGCGCGGCGAGCGTCTGCTTCCGGGTCGGCGTCGAATAGGCGTACCCGTTGTTCTCGACGACGACGACGAGAGGACACCGCTGCACGGCGGCGAAGTTGATTCCCTCGTGGAACGCGCCGGTGGAGGTCGCCCCGTCCCCGACGTAGACCAGTCCGACGCGAGGCTCGCCGCGCATCTTGAAGCTGAGCGTCACGCCCGCCATCACCGGCACCATGTCGCCGAGCGGCGAGATCTGGCCAATGAACCCACGCTCGGTGTCACCGAAGTGGATGTTCAGCTCGCGGCCACGCGTCGGCGAGTCGCCCTTCGCCATGTACTGCTTGAGGATCTCGAGGGGCGTCGCGCCCTTCACGAGCATCGAGCCGAGATTGCGGATGAGCGGCGAGAGGACGTCCTCGCGCCGGAGCGCGTACGCGCTGCCGACCGCATCGGCCTCCTGACCGAGCGAGCGAAAGAGCCCGCCGACGACCTTCGTCTGGCGATACAGGTTGACCAGTCGCTCCTCGAGCGAGCGCGTGAGCCGCATCCAGTAGTAGAGCTCGAGCCGCTGCGCTGCGGAGAGCCCGGCGTCCCGGTCCTCAACGGCGGCGGGGGGTGCAGCCGCGCTTCGCCGCGCGCCGCGCCCCCCGCTCGTCTTCGTTCCCGTCCGAGCCATCAATACGACGCTTGCAGCGTGTGGGACGGGTCCTCGGCTCGATGCAAGTGGACGAAGAAGCGCTTCACGTTGCGGTCCATCCGGCTCTCGCCCATCTGGTCCGTCGTCGCCTCGACGAAGGTGTAGTGCCCGCCCTCGGCACGCACGCTGAGCTTCAATGCGCCGAGCGGTCCCGAGAAGCTTCGCGTACGCGCCGTGGTGGTCACGAGCGTGAGACCGAGATCGGCGAAGAAGGCATCCGCGGCGACGAGGACGTCCGCCGACGGGGTGTGACTGCGATAGAAGTGACGCATGGTCAGGGAGTCCCGGGACGCTCTTGCAGCACGTCCTGCATCCACTCGGTCTTCTCGAGCGGCTTGGTCGAATCGCTGTGGAACTGAATGCCGATCGCCCACTGCCCCGCGGCCACGAAGCGGAGCTTCGCCGTATACGTCCCGATGGCGGGCGCCTTCGTGAAGCCGTCGTACGTGCGCGCGCCCTCGAGCGTGTTGGCGAAGATCCGTCCCTCACCCGTTTCGATGGGCTGGCCGCTCTCGCGGTCGCGCACCGTCACGGTGTAGATGACGTCCTCGCGGGCGTGAGGCGGGATTGGATCGGATGTGATATTGAACAGATACGACTTGCTGCCCTGACGGATCTCGGGACGGCGCGGTGGGCCGCAGTCGGCCCCCATGACGAAGAGGCCCAGCGTACCGGCGAGGAGCACACCGCGCGCCCGAAGACTCACGACTGGTAGTACTCCAGTCCGAGGTGAGTGATCTGCTCCTCACCCATCAGATGCCGCAGCGTGTTCTTGAGCTTCGTCTGCTGGATGAAGAGATCGTGCTCCGGCTGCAGCCCGGGGGCCGTCATCGGGCTCTTGTAGTAGAACGACAGCCACTCCTGAATGCCCTTGAGACCCGCGCGGTGCGCGAAGTCGCTGAACAGTGCCAGGTCCAGCACGATCGGCGCGGCGAGGATAGAGTCGCGGCAGAGGAAGTTGACCTTGATCTGCATCGGGTAACCCATCCACCCCACGATGTCGATGTTGTCCCAGCCTTCCTTGTTGTCGCCGCGCGGCGGGTAGTAGTTGATGCGCACGACGTGCGAGAAGCCCTTGTAGAGCTCGGGGTAGATCTCGGGCTGCAGGATCGTGTGCAGCACGGAGAGCTTCGACTCCTCCTTCGTCTTGAAGGATGCCGGATCGTCGAGCACCTCGCCGTCGCGGTTGCCGAGGATGTTCGTCGAATACCATCCGGCGAGGCCGAGCATGCGGGCCTTCAGCCCCGGCGCGATGACGGTCTTCATCCAGGTCTGGCCGGTCTTGAAGTCCTTGCCCGAGATCGGCACGCCACGCTCGTTCGCGAGCTGCACGAGCGCCGGGATATCGACCGAGAGGTTCGGCGCCCCGTTGCAGAACGGGACTCCCTCCATGATTGCGGCGTACGCGTAAAGCATCGACGGGGCGATCTCCTCGTCGTTGTTCTCCATCGCACGCTCGAACTGCTCGAGCGTGGCGTGCTTCGCGCCCGGCTTGATGAAGATCTCGGTCGAGGCGCACCACACGATGACCACGCGGTCGCACTTGTTGCGCGTCTTGAAGTCGCGAATGTCCTGACGCAGCTGCTCGGCGAGATCGCGCTTGGTCTTCCCCTTCTTGACGTTCGTGCCGTTGATGCGCGTGACGTACTTGTTCTCGAACACCGCGGGCATCGGCTTGATCGCCGACAGAAAGTCCTTGATCGGCTCGAGGTCACGGTCCTCGAGGACGCCGGCCTTCTTCGCCGCGGTGTAGGCATCGTCGGCGATCGGATCCCAGGCGCCGAAAACGATGTCGTTCAGATCCGCGAGCGGGACGAAGTCCTTGATGAGCGGCGAGCGATTCTCCGTGCGCTTCCCCAGCCGGATCGTCGCCATCTGGGTGAGCGAGCCGATCGGCTGGCTGTGACCGCGGCGCACGCTCTCGACGCCCGCCATGAACGTCGTGGCGACGGCGCCGAGCCCCGGCGTGATGATCCCGAGCTTGCCGGTCGCGGGGCGTGGCGTCGAGGGTGCGTCTGCAGCAGAACCTTGCACGTACCTATTCTCCTTTGAGCAGTGGGCGCGCGGCGCGGTTGCGCGCCCAGAACCGGGGACGAGCCTCGGTCTCCGCACGTGCTTCCGCCTCTTCCGCTCGAGTGGTGGCCGTGTACACGAACGCCACTCGCTGGACCACGGTGATCCAGGCCGTCAGGGTCAGAATGATGGTGATGATGGCGAGCACCCACCCGTTGAACACGAGGCCGAAGAAGGCCTGCGGGGCCGACAGGAGAACGACTCGCTCGGGGCGCTGAAGGAAGCCGATCTTGGCGTCGAGGCCGAGCGCCTCGGCGCGCGCGCGCGTGTACGAGGTCAGGAAGGCGCCGACGAGGCCCATCAGCGCGACGATGAGCATCGGCACGCTGCCGTGCAGCCGGCTCGTGGCATAGAACACCGTCAGCCCGCCGAGCACGAACCCGTCAGCCAGACGGTCGAGCGTCGAGTCTAGGAACGCCCCGAAGGTGCTGCTCATGTTCGAACGGCGCGCTACGGTCCCGTCGAGGACGTCGAACAGCGCCGTCAGCCCGAGGAACCAGCCCCCTGTCCGGATGTGTCCGGTTCCGTAGATGATCCCACCCACCAAAGTGCAGAAGGTGCCGATGACGGTGATGGTATTGGGATGGACGCCACGCTTCACGAGCCAATTCGCGACTGGATCGATGAGTCGCAGATAGCCTTTCGTGATCCAGTCGGGCAGAAGCTTCATGCGACTCCAGGCGCACGGAGGTCCCGCGGCCGGAGGGTCGCGCGGCGGTGACGTTGGGCGAAAATACAAACGGGCCGGAGGTCATCCTCCGGCCCGGAAAGCTATCCGTGGTCACGGAGGGCAGCAACCAGTCACCCGTGGACCCTTACGCGTGAACGCGCCGGGAATCGGCTCAGGGCACGCTCCACAGGAAGCTCGGTGCGAGCGGCGCACTGCGGCTCTGATACGTACGCGAGCCGTCGACCGTGACGGCTTTGAACGAGACGGTGCTTCCGCTGGCGACGCCGTTCACTGGAACCTTCTCGACGGTGTTGGCGGGGACCTGTCGAAGGAACAGCTCCGTGCCGCCGCTGACGTTCACGTAGACGTTCACCGCCTGGCTGAGATTGTTCGTCAGCTGGACGGAGGGCGCCCCGGTCGTGTCGGTCGGCGGGGGTGCGGTGCGCACTTCGACCTGCCGTGGACCACAGGCGATCGCGACGGCGAGCGCTGCGGCGACGAGCGTGACTCTCGGTGAGACGATCATGACGTCAATCCTCGTGCGGGCGGAATGGGCTGCAGGACGGGTCGGGTGTCGTGCAAATCACATGCGAGGTTCAGCTCGGCTCAGCTTATCGATAGAGCCTGAATTGCGCCACGGCACGCCACCAGGCCTGGACCGCGGCGCTGTCGCGCGCGACAACGGCATCAGGATCGTCGCCGCCCATGATCGCCTCTCGCATCGCCGGCCGGCCGAAGCGGTCGTCGAACGCCGAAGCTCGCATGACGAGGGAATCCGGCGCGACGCGGTGAATCGCCCAGAGCAGCGCGGCGCCAGTGTGTCCGGGAGAGAAGCGATCACGATCCGTGACGACGATGCGAATACCTTCGAGCTGACGATCAGAATACTTGCCGTCGGTGGCGCCCTGCGGTGTGAAATCGCTTCGCTCGAATCGCACGCCCGGCAGGCCACGTGCATTGAGGAGAGCCACGGCGCTGTCGGAGCGAAGCCACGGAGCGCCGAGGCGCTGGAACGCGTCGGCCGTCCCCCGCCCCACGCTCACGTTCGTGGCCTCGAACGCGACGAGCGCGGGGTAGACGGTGGCGCTGGCCAGGGTGGGGAGATTCGGCGAGGGCCGGACCCACGGGAGTCCGGCCTCGTCGAACCACATCGCGCGTCGCCAGCCCGCAGTGGGGACGACGTGGAGCCGCGCGCCGATGCGCAGCTCCGCGTTGAAGTACCGAGCCATCTCTCCCATCGTGAGCGCGTGGCGCAGTGGAACGGGATACAGCGCGTAGGCGCGGCCCGCCTTCGCGGGTGTCGGCTCGTTCGGGTTCGCGATCGCGCTGTCGAGGATCGGCCCGTCGGGATGCAGCCCGCTCAGCGGATTCGGCCGGTCGAGCACGACGATTGGCAGGTTGCGACGGGCCGCGGCGCGCATCGAGTACAGCATGGCGCCGACGTACGTCCACGTTCGCGTCCCGATGTCCTGCAGATCCACGACGAGCACGTCGAGGTCGCGCAGCGTGCTGTCGGGCGGCGCGATGGTGCCGTTCTGATACAGCGAATGGATGAAAAGTCCGCTTCGCTGGTCGATGCCGCTGGCGAGGTTTTCACGGTCCTCCGTGCCGCGGATGCCGTGCTCCGGCGAGAAGAGGCGGACGAGCTGAACACCGGCCGCGCGGGCCTCCGCGCCGCGCAGGCGCTCGATGTCCGACTCGCCGTGCTCGTCGACTCCCGTCTGATTGGTGAGCAGACCGACCCTGCGCCCGCGGACGAGGTGGATGCTGTCGGTGATCAGCACGCTGATCCCGGGCCGCACTTTTGCGGCCCCCGTCTGACCCGCCCCGCGCGCGGCACACGCGGCCGCGCCGAGCATGAACAGCGTGCCGTGTACGATGCGACGCCTGCATCGCGCTTCCGCGCGTTCCCGCCCTCGTTGCATGCCAGTGGTCTCCCGTGGTGACGTCTCGCGCATCGCCGCGCCGCGCAGCAGTATCATGGCGCACTGCGCCGCGGCGCACAGGTCCGCAGCATTCGGGCCCCGGGTCGTCCCCAGCCGAGCTTCCATCTCTCGCCCACTGTGTCAATGAACCTCTCCGCGATCGATTGGGCCATCGTCATCGGCTACTTCGCGCTATCGATGGGCATCGGCGTCCTCTTCACGAAGAAGGGTGGCGAGAGCGTCGAGGAATACTTTCTCTCCGGCCGCAACGTGAGCTGGTGGCTCGCCGGCGCGAGCATGGTCGCGACCACCTTCGCCGCCGACACACCGCTCGTCGTCACAGGGTTCGTGTTCGCGCACGGTGTCGCCGGCAACTGGATCTGGTGGAACATGCTGATGAGCGGAATGCTCACCGTGTTCTTCTTCGCGCGACTCTGGCGCCGCGCCGGCGTGATGACCGATGTGGAGTTCGCCGAGCTGCGCTACAGCGGACGCCCCGCCGCGACGCTGCGCGGGTTCCGTGCACTGTACCTCGCGCTGCCGATCAACCTGATCATCCTCGGCTGGGTGACGAAGGCGATGATCAAGATCCTCACGATCTCGCTTGGGTTGCACCCGGTGAACCTCCTCGGCGTCTCGGTTTCGGGTGAGGTGATCGCCGTCGGCATCTGCTTCCTCATCACGGTCGCGTACTCGACGGGCGCCGGGATGTGGGCGGTATTGTGGACGGATCTCGTGCAGTTCGTCATCAAGATGAGCGCCGTGATCATTCTCGCGGTGTACGCGGTGCGCGCCGTGGGCGGCATGGACAAGCTCAAGGACGGTGTGTCGGCGCACTTCGGCAGCTCCACCGCCGGCCTGTCCGTGCTCCCCGTGCGATGGACGGACAGCGGCATCGCCGGCTACGCGTGGATGCCGCTGATTACGATTGCGGTCTTCCTGTCGGTGCAATGGTGGGCCGCCTGGTATCCGGGCGCGGAGCCGGGCGGCGGCGGCTACGTGGCGCAGCGCATCTTCTCGTCGAAGACGGAGAAGGACGGCGTGCTCGCGACGCTGTTCTTCCAGGTGGCCCACTACGCCATTCGCCCATGGCCGTGGATCGTGACCGCGTTGGCGGCCATCATCCTCTACCCGAACGGCATCGGTCCGAACCACGACCACGAGGCCACCTACGTGCAGGCCTATGTCGATCTGCTGCCGACGCCGTGGCGCGGGTTCATGATGGCGGGCTTCGCCGCCGCGTACATGTCGACGGTGGGCACGCAGCTCAACTGGGGAGCCTCGTATCTGGTGAACGACTTCTACCGGCGGTTCCTCAACAAGAGCGCGCCGGACAAGCACTACGTCACGGTCTCGCGCTGGGCGACCGTCACGCTGTTTCTCCTCTCCATCATCGTCACCTCGCAGATCGACACGGTGGGCGCCATGTGGGAGCTGCTGCTGGCGCTCGGCTCGGGAACGGGGCTCGTGCTGATCCTGCGGTGGTACTGGTGGCGGATCAACGCGTGGAGCGAGATCAGCGCGATGATCGCGTCGTTCGTCGTGTCGGTCACGGCGCTGACGATGCTCAAAGCACGCCTTCCCGCCGGGAGTCCGCTCATCCAGTCGTACTCCATGCTCATCACCGTCGCAATCAGCACCGTCGTGTGGCTCTCGGTGACGATGCTGACGGCGCCGGAGCCTGACGCGACGCTCGAGGCATTCTACCAGCGCGTCCGGCCTGGCGGCCCCGGCTGGCGCCGAATCTCGACGAAGCTCGGTTACGGCGGCGAAACGATCCCGGGTGGAGCGCTCGCCTGGACGAACTGGCTTTCGGGGATCGTGGCGGTCTACGCCAGCCTGTTCGGGATCGGGAAGATCGTGTTCGGCGAGGTCGGCCGGGGGGTGCTCCTCCTCCTCCTGGCGGCCGCGGCCTTCGCGTGGATCGCCAAGGCGTTCCGGGAGGAGGATGCCGGCGTCCGGGCACAGCGCGACATCGTCGCCGCGACCGGGGATTGAGTGGGGAACCGCACGCGTCCGCTCGGATTCGTATGATGACGTCCGCGGCGCGTCGCTGGCGGTGACTCGCTTGAACCTCGCGCCGTCCGGGGGTATATAGGAAGGGATGGAGGACCGCGCGCCCGTGGGCGCGATTCACGCTGGAGGAACCGTGAGCACGACCAATCAACCCGATGTTCTCATGACCGTCACCCCCGTCGCCGGGGTCGAGGTCATGAAATTCATGCAGCAGGAAGGGGTCGATCCCGCGGTCGGCGGTCTGCGCGTCAGCGTGCAGCCGGGCGGGTGCAGCGGCTTCAAGTACGGCCTCCTGATCGAGGATCAGGCGGCGGACGACGACCTCATCGTCGAGCAGGGCGAGTTCAAGGTCTTCGTCGATCCGTTCTCGGCGCAGTACATCAGCGGCGTCACGATCGACTACACCTCGTCGATGCAGGGGTCCGGCTTCACATTCAAGAACCCGAACGCAACCGGCGGCTGTGGTTGCGGCAGCTCCTTCTCCGCCTAGAGCATACTTTCCATGACACACCCGGTCACTGGCGCCCCTGCGGACGTCGGCACCGGACACGAGAGGGCCCGCGATCGCTCGGCGATTCGCGGGCCTTCTCGTGTCCGGGAGCACGCGGCCTCCCGCGAACGCATCCCCACATTCGTACTCGACGAGCACGAGGACATCGCCCACGTCGTGGCGTCGCGCATCGCGGCGCTCATCGGCGAGCGCGAGGCGGCCGGCCGGCCGATCGTGCTCGGCCTCGCCACCGGCTCGACGCCGATCGGCGTGTACCGCGAGCTGATCCGCATGCACCGGGAGCAGGGGTTGAGCTTCCGCAACGTCGTGACGTTCAATCTCGACGAGTACTACCCGATGGCGCCGGACAGCATCCACTCCTACCACCGCTTCATGTGGGAGAATCTGTTCGACCACGTGGACGTGCTGCGATCCAACGTGCACGTCCCGCGCGGCGACATCCCGCGTGAGGAGGTCGATGCGGCGTGCAAGCAGTACGAGCGCGACATCGTCGCCGCGGGCGGGATCGACTTCCAGATCCTCGGCGTCGGCAAGACGGGGCATATCGGCTTCAACGAGCCCGGCTCGGGAGCGGAGAGCCGGACGCGGCTCGTCCACCTCGACGCGGTGACGCGGCGCGACGCGGCCGCGGACTTCTTCGGCGAGGAGTTCGTGCCGAAGGAAGCGATCACGATGGGCGTCGCGACGATCCTCGACGCGCGCGAGATCGCGATCCTTGCGACCGGCGAGCACAAGGCTTCGATCGTCAGGCGAGCCGTCGAAGGCGAGATCCACCATGAAGTGGCGGCGACCTTCCTGCAGCGCCACCCGAACACGACGTTCTACGTCGACCGGGCGGCGGGCGCCGACCTGACGCGCATCGCGACGCCGTGGCTGCTCGACGAGGTCCAGTGGACGCCCGACATGATGCTGCGGGCCGTGGTGTGGCTCTCGCAGCAGAGTGGTCGCGCCATTCTCAAGCTCACGCAGCGCGATTACGCGGAGCACGGCATGTCGTCGCTCATTTCGCGCTACGGTTCGCCGGGCGCGGTGAACGGCGAGGTGTTCAATGCGCTGGGCGCGAAGATCCGCGGCAAGAGCAAGCTGCCGAAGGGGCGTCGCACGATCTGCTTCTCGCCGCACCCGGACGACGACGTCATCTCGATGGGCGGCATCCTGCGCAAGTTCGTCGAGAACGGGAACGAGCTGCTCGTGGCGTACATGACGAGCGGCAACATCGCCGTGTTCGACCACGACGTCCGACGCTACGTCGACTTCCTCCGCCGGCTCGAGCACGACCGTGGGATCGGCGGTTCCGACGTGGAGACGCTCGCCGACCGTGTGTACGAGTTCCTCGAGAGCAAGAAGCCCGGCGACGTGGACATCCCCGAGGTGCAGGACATCAAGCGGATCATCCGCGAGAGCGAGGCCGTCGCGGGCATCGAGGTGATGGGGCTGACGCGCGCCAACGCCCGCTTCCTCAACCTGCCGTTCTATCAGACCGGCAAGGTGAAGAAGGATCCGATCGGACCCGCCGACGTGAAGATCGTGCGCGACCTGCTCGAGGAGTACCGCCCCGAGATCGTCTTCGTGGCGGGCGACCTCTCCGATCCGCACGGCACGCACAGGATGTGCAAGGAGGCGATCGACAAGGCGCTGGCCGAGAGCACGGCACCACGTCCGGAGGTGTGGTTGTATCGCGGCGCCTGGCAGGAATGGCCCGTCACCGACGCCACCTGGCTCGTGCCGATGTCGCAGGAGGAGCTTCGCACGAAGATCCAGGCGATCTTCAAGCATCAGTCGCAGAAGGACTCCGCGCCCTTCCCGGGCCAGGACGATCGCGAGTTCTGGCAGCGGGTGGACGCCCGGAATAAGGACACGGCGGCGCTGCTGGATCAGCTGGGACTCGCCGAATACTTCGCGATGGAAGC
Organism: Gemmatimonadaceae bacterium; assembly: GCA_045804245.1. Classification (GTDB taxonomy): domain Bacteria; phylum Gemmatimonadota; class Gemmatimonadetes; order Gemmatimonadales; family Gemmatimonadaceae; genus AG11. Next base: position 15,911 of record JBJMNN010000275.1, read on the forward strand.
GTACGTCGTGGAATAGAGGAGGCAGATGACGCGATTCACCGCCCTCGACGCGATCGTGCTGGTCGCGTATCTCGCCGGCACGACCGCCCTGGGTTTGTGGGTCGGCCGGCGGCAGCGCGACGCCAAGGACTATTTCGTCGCCGATCGCGCGATCCCGTGGTGGGCGGTGATGTTCTCGATCGTGGCCAGCGAGACGAGTGCGCTGACGTTCATCAGCACACCCGGCCTCTCGTACGGCAACGCCCCCGGATTCGGTGATCTCGGCTTCCTGCAGGTCGTCGCCGGATACATCCTGGGGCGCATCGCCGTGGCGGCGGTGCTGTTGCCCCGATATTTCCAAGGGAACCTCGTGACGGCGTACGCGCTGCTCGAGACGCGGTTCGGCATGGCGACGCGGCGGTTTACATCGATCGTGTTCATGGTCACCCGCGCGCTGGCGGACTCGGTGCGCGTGTTCGCCACGGCGATCCCCGTCGCGCTGATCATTAGCCCGTCCGTGACGAACAAGACGTACGTGATGCCGATCGCCGTGCTCTTGCTCGGCTTCCTCACCGTGATCTACACGTACAAGGGTGGGATGAAGGCGGTGGTGTGGACGGAGCTCGTCCAGGCGGGGATCTACCTGAGCGGCGGTGCCGCGGCGCTGGTCATCCTCGGCACGCTGGTCCCCGGCGGCTGGTCCACGATCTGGTCGGGAGCCAGCGCCGCGGGGAAGACGCGCGCGATCGATTTCACGTTCACGCTCTCGAACCCGCACACGGTATGGGCGGGATTGATCGGGGGTGCCTTCCTCGCGATGGCCTCGCACGGCACCGACCAGCTCATCGTGCAGCGACTGATGTCGTCCCGCACACTCAAGGACGCGCAACGCGCGATCATCGGCTCGGGGCTCGTCGTGTTCTGTCAGTTCTTCCTCTTCCTCCTCATCGGGCTGGGACTCTGGGCGTTCTATCAGGGACGCGCCTTCACGGCCACCGATCAGATCTTCCCGACGTTCATCCTCGAGCACATGCCGCCGGGGCTGGTCGGTCTGATCGTCGCCGCGATCGTCGCCGCGACGATGAGTACTCACTCCGGCGCGATCAACTCGCTCGCCGGCGCGACGACGCACGACATCTACCTCCCGCTCAGCGGGCGCTCGGCAGACGATCCGCAAACGCTGCGCATCGGGCGGCTGTTCGCCCTCGGCTGGGGAGTCGTGCTGACGGTCGGCGCCCTGCTCTTCCCGCAGGACACGAAGACGCCGGTCGTCGTCGTCGCGCTCGGCATCGCCTCGTTCACGTACGGGGGCCTGCTCGGCGGGTTCGCACTGGGTATCTTCTGGCGGCGCGCCGTGCAGCGCGACGCGATCATCGGCATGTCGGTCGCGATCGCGACTATGGCGTTCATCGTGTTCGCCAAACCGATCGCCGCCGCCTATCCCCCACTCGCCGCCACGCTTGGCCCGTTCGCGAGCATCGCGTGGCCCTGGTACGTCCTCATCGGCACCACCATCACTCTCGTCGTGGGCATTCTCTCGTCGCTGACCCATCCGGAACCGGCGCCACTGCCGGCGCGCGCATGACCTTCATCGTCGTCGGAGTGGACGGCGGCGGCTCCAAGACGCGCGTCCTGGTGGCCGACGAGCTGGGCGCGCAGCTCGGCGAGGTCGTCGCGCCGGGGAGCGCCGTACGTCCCGGTGAGGCGGAGCGCTCGGCCGACGTGATATCCGCCGCGGTGCGCGACGCGCTCGCGTCGTGCGAGATGACGCACGTGATGCCGAAGGTGCTCTGCGTCGGCGTGGCGGGCGCGGGCCGCGAGCCCGAGCGGCAGGCGCTCTGGCAGGCGCTCGTCAGCCGCGAGCTGGCGGACGAGGTGGTGATCCATGCCGACTTCTCGATCGCGCTCGACGATGCGTTCGGCGAGGGGCCGGGCGTGCTGCTGGTGAGCGGCACGGGCTCGGTCGCATTCGGGCGCGGGCCGTCGGGTCAGAGCGCGCGATGCGGCGGCTGGGGTCCGGTCTGCGGCGACGAGGGAAGCGGGCAGTGGGTCGGGCGCCGTGCGTTGAGCGTGGTCACCGCAGCGGTCGATGGACGGGAGCCGGAGACGGCGCTCGTGGGCGCGGTGCTCACCGCAGCGCAGGTCAACGACCCTCAGGAGCTCGTCGCGTGGGCGGCGCAGGCGACCCCCGCGCAGCTCGCATCGCTCGCGCCAGTGGTGTCGAGCGTGGCCGAGGCGGGCGACCTGCGCGCGAACGCAATCCTCAGCCTCGCCGTCGAGGAGCTCGTCCTGCACGTGCGCACGCTCGCGCGACAGCTGTTCGGTGATGAGCGCGCCGCCACGCCGGTGGCGCTCGCGGGCGGCATGCTCACGAAGGGTACGACGCTGCGAAAGCGGTTCGAGCACCGGTTGAAGAGTGCGGTGCCGGGTGCGCAGCTTCACGTCGGTGAGGTGGAACCGGCGCGGGGTGCGGTGCGCAGCGCGCTTCGGTACGTGGGAGAGAACGCCTGATGAACCTGATCGCACGCCGACTCACGCTCACCCACTACATCTTCGTCGGCATGGTCGTGGGAGTGCTGATCGGGTTCCTCTTCCCGGACTCGGAGCGGGCCGCGCACCGCGGATGGGCGGCGAGCGATCTCAAGATCCTGTCCGACCTGTTCGTCCGCGGCATCAAGATGATCATCGGCCCGATCCTCTTCTCGACGCTGGTGATGGGGATCGCCGGACACGGCGACGATCTGAAGAAGGTCGGACGATTGGCGTTCCGCTCGATCCTCTATTTCGAGATCGTGACCACGGTGGCGCTCGTGGTCGGTCTCACCGCGGTGAACCTCGTGAAGCCGGGGGTGAGCCCGCAGCTGACGGCGGCACTCCTCGCCGCCGAGGCGGCGCATGCCGGCCCCAAGCTCGCCGCACCGAAGAGCTTCGGCGATCACGTGCGCGAGGTCGTTCCGACGAGCTTCTTCGACGCGATGGCGACGAACAACGTGCTGCAGATCGTGTTCTTCTCGATTCTGTTTGCCATCGGGCTGACGCAAGTGCGTGGGGCACCTCGGCAGGCGATCCTGTCGTTCGCCGAAGGACTGGCCGAAGCGATGTTCAAGGTCGTCGGCATCATCATGAAGTTCGTGCCGATCGCCGTTGGCGCGGCGCTCGCCGTGACGGTCTCACACAGCGGGCTCACGGTGCTGCTGCCGCTGCTCAAGCTCGTCGGAACGTTGTGGGGCGCGCTGATCGCCTTTTTGCTCGTGGCGCTGCTGCCGGTGGCACTGCTGGCGCGGATTCCGATCCGCGGCTTCATCCGCCAGGTGCGCGAGCCGGCGATCATCGCCTTCTCCACCACGTCGTCGGACGCGGCGTTGCCGCTAGCGATGCAGCGCATGGAAGCGTTCGGCGTGCCGCGGCGGATCGTGTCGTTCGTGATGCCGACGGGCTACTCGTTCAACCTCGACGGCTCGACGCTCTATCTCGCACTTGCGTCGGTGTTCGTCGCCCAGGCGGCAGGCGTGCATCTATCGATCGGCACCCAGGCGGCGATGATGCTGACGTTGATGCTCACGAGCAAGGGCGTCGCGGCGGTGCCGCGCGCGTCGCTCGTGATCCTCTCGGGAACGCTCACGGCGTTCGGGCTCCCGCTCGCCGGCATCACAGTGATCCTCGCCGTGGACGAGCTGATGGACATGGGCCGGACGATGGTGAACCTGATCGGGAACTGCCTGGCGACGTGCGTGATGGCCCGCTGGGAAGGAGAGTTCACGCCAGGGGTGCCGGCGACTTCGGCGGGCACCGATGCGCTCGTGGCGGAGGCGGTGGGGGTGGGCTGAGTAGCGCGCGCAGCGCGATGCGCGCACGGCCTCGGGAAGCGATTGCTTTCCCGAGGCCGTTCGTGGACTAGCGGAGCTCCGGAACCGCGGACCCCCGTCGTAGCGTCGAATTCCGATAGCCGTACGCGAAGTACAGCACGAGGCCGATCGCGAGCCAGATGGCGAACCGCTCCCACGCCTGCCTAGGCAGTCCGCGCATCACGAACAGGCAGGCGGCCGCGCCGCCGATGCAGACCGGCCAGACGAAGGGGACGCGGAAGGGACGCGGACGTTCCGGCTGCGCGTAGCGCAGCACGAGCACGCCGATGCACACGATGGCGAAGGCGAACAGCGTTCCGATGTTCGTCAGATCGTACGTCTCCCCCGCATCGCCGATGAGCGACCACAGGGCGACAAACACGCCGGTCAGAAGCGTCGTGGTGTACGGTACGCGCGTGCGCGCGTGGACGCGCGACGCCCATCGCGGAAGCAGTCCGTCGCGCCCCATCGCGTAGAAGATCCGCGGCTGGCCGTACTGAAAGACGAGCAGCACGGCCGTCATCGAGAACACGGCGCCCAGCGCGACGAGCCAACCAGCGCTCTGCATCCCCGTGCGCTGCAGGGCGTAGGCGAGCGGATCGGCGTGGAGGCTGGGGTCGAGCTCCTTGTAGTTCACCATTCCGGTGAGCACCGCGCCGACGATCACGTAGATGACGGTGCAGATCGCGAGGCCGCCGAGAATGCCGATCGGCAGGTTGCGCTGCGGATTCTTCGTCTCTTCGGCGGCGGTCGAGATCGCGTCGAAGCCGATATAGGCGAAGAACACGATCGCCGCGCCGTGGTGAATCCCCGCGAAGCCGTTCGGCGCGAACGGCGTGTAGTTCGCCGTATCGATCTTTGTGAGGCCCGCACCGATGAACAGCGCGAGCGCCAGCAGCTTCACCACCACCATGATGTTGTTCGCCCGTGCGCTCTCGCGCACGCCGCGCAGCAGCAGCCAGGTGATGAACGCGACGATGCCGAAGGCAGGCAGGTTGACGAGGATCGGGATCCCCGCCACGCGCGGTGCGGTCGTGAGGAGGCCGTGCACGGTCGGGTCGGAGCTGAGCAGCGCGGTGCGGTACCCGGTCGTCAACCACACGGGCAGATGCAGCAGTCCACCGGTGAGCGTCTTGAAGTAGTCGCCCCACGAGATCGCGACGGCGACGTTGCCGACGGCGTACTCGAGGATCAGGTCCCAGCCGATGATCCACGCGACGATCTCGCCGAGCGTGGCGTAGGCGTACGCGTACGCACTGCCGGCCTGCGGGATCATCGACGCGAGCTCGGCGTAGCACAGCGCGGCCAGCGCACACGCCCCGCCGAGCAGCAGAAAGGAGAAGACGAGCGCCGGGCCCGCGCCGCTGCGGACGACGTGACCTGCGGCATCCGTCTGACCCGCGGCGGCGGTGCCGATCGCCCCGAAGATCCCCGCACCGATCACGGCGCCGATCGCGAGCATGATCAGGTCGCCGGCGCCGAGCTCGCGCTTCAGCGCATTGGGATGATCTCCCTCTGCGATCAGCTCGGCGATGGGCTTGCGGGCGAACAGCGATGTCATCGTCGAGCCTCGCGCGCGAGGAAGATCAGAGGAACAGCGGCGCCAGCACCAACGTGATCGTGCTGAGCAGCTTCACCAGCACGTGCAGCGACGGGCCGGCCGTATCCTTGAACGGATCACCCACGGTGTCGCCGACGACGGCGGCCTTGTGCGCCTCCGAGCGCTTGCCGCCATACGCTCCGGTCTCGATGTACTTCTTCGCGTTGTCCCAGGCCCCGCCGCCGTTGTTGAGGAACCCGGCCATCAGGATGCCGGCGATCGTGCCCACCATGAGGAGCGCTGCCACGGACTCCGCGCCCATGTACTCGCCGGCGCCGCCGAAGTGCTTGAACACCAGCCCGACGACGATCGGGAAGAGCACGACGAGCGCACCGGGGAGCACCATCGCCTTGAGCGCGCCGACGGTCACGATGTCGACGCAGGCGGCGTAGTCCGGATCCTCCGTCCCCTTCATGATCCCCGGACGTTCCTTGAACTGCCGGCGCACCTCGGTGATCACCGACGACGCGGCCTTGCGGACGGCCGTCATGGCCAGCGACGAGAACCAGAAGACGAGCATCGCGCCGAGCAGGCCCGCGACGAACACTACCGGCTTCGAGAGATCGACGTGGAGCGTCTGCCCCGTGTAGTTGCGCACCTCGTCCAGGTAGGCGGAGAAGAGAAGGAACGCGGCCAGCGCGGCGGAGCCGATCGCGTACCCCTTCGTCAGCGCCTTGGTGGTGTTGCCCACCGAGTCGAGGCGATCCGTCTTGTCGCGCACCGACTCCGGCTGCCGCGACATCTCCACGATGCCGCCGGCGTTGTCGGTGATGGGGCCGAACACGTCCATCGCGAGGATGTAGCCCGCCGTGCCGAGCATCCCCATCGTCGCGACGGCGGTGCCGAACAAGCCACCGATCGGCAGGCCGGCGGCGTTCACGAGCCCACTCGTCTGGCCCAGCGTGTAGCTCGCGATGATCGCGATGCCGATCGCGATGACCGGCATCACCGTGGACTCCATCCCGACGGCGAGGCCGGCGATGATGTTCGTAGCGGGTCCGGTCTGGCTCGCCTCGGCGATGCCCAGCACCGGGCGATAGCGGTACTCCGTGTAGTACTGCGTGATGAACACAAAGGCGATCGACGTGATGATGCCGATGAGGCCGCACAGGAAGAAGTGCCACCACACGTCCGGCGCGCCGGCAGGATTGAGCAGCGTGCGCGTCGCGAAGAAGAACGCCACCGTGACGAGTGCCGCCGTCACGTAGTAGCCGAAGTTCAGCGCCTTCATCGGATCGGCGTCCTCCTTCGTGCGCACCACCATGACGCCGACGATCGAGCAGATCAGCCCGAGCGCCATGATCACCAGCGGAAAGAGGATGCCGTTGATGCCGAACGACCGGTAGAGCAGCACGCCAAGGATCATCGCGCCGATGTTCTCGGCGGCGGTGGACTCGAAGAGGTCGGCGCCACGTCCCGCGCAGTCGCCGACGTTGTCGCCGACGAGATCGGCGATCACCGCCGGGTTGCGCGGATCGTCCTCGGGGATTCCCGCCTCGACCTTGCCGACGAGATCCGCCCCGACGTCGGCGGCCTTGGTGTAGATGCCGCCGCCGAGCTGCGCAAAGAGCGCGACGAACGATGCGCCGAACCCGTAGCCGACGATCAGGAATGGGATGTGCTGCGCCCACTCACCGGCGTCCATGCCCGCGGGCGCGAAGCTCGAAAGCGCGGCGAAGAGTCCGCCGACGCCGAGGAGACTCATGGCCACGGTGAACAGCCCAGACACCGCACCGCCACGCAGCGCCGTCTGCAGCGCGTCGTTGAGCGACGTCATCGCCGCCGCCGCGACACGAATGTTCGAGCGGATCGACACCCACATCCCGACGTAGCCGGCGATCCCAGAGCTCAGGGCACCGAGGAGGAACGACGCGGTGACGTAGAGCGCGAACGTCTTCGGATCCTGCACCGGATCGTGTGTCGTCGTCGGACGGAAGAAACCGTAACCCACACCGAGCAGCACGGCCACGACGAACGACAGTGCGGCGATCGTCTTGTACTGGCGCGCGAGAAATGCCTCCGCTCCCTGCTGGATCGCGTTGGAGATCTTCTGCATCTCCGGCGTGCCGCGAGGGCGCGCGAGCACCCACCGCGCGAGGAAGACGGCAAAGATGAGCGCGATGGCGCTGGCGCCGATGACCAGCGTCAACAGGGAGGACTGCGTCTGCGTCATGTTGCTTGGTAACGGGTTACGGACGGAGAGCGCCGGCGCTCAGGCGCCGGTTGCGGTCGGGCCTTCGACGCGGCGCCAGAGGTAGAACACCGGGATCCCGATGAGCACGAGCACGAGACCGGAGATCGACTCGGTCCGCGTCGTGGGCGAAAGGAGCAGCAGCAGCATCACCGCGCAACAGAGCACGATGTACAGCGCCGGCAGCACGGGATATCCGACGGCGCGATACGGCCGGGCAGCGTCCGGCCGCTTCGCGCGCAGGATGAACAGCCCCGCAGTGGTGAAGGCGTAGAAGAGCAGCGCCGCGAAGATCACGTAGTTGAGGAGCTGCCCATACGTGCCGGTGAGGCAGAGGATCGCCGTCCAGATCCACTGCACCACCAACGCGAAGGCGGGGACGTTGTGCCGATTCAACGTCCCCGCCCTGCGAAAGAAGAGGCCATCACGGGCCATGGCGTAGTACACTCGCGCCCCCGACAGAATCAGCCCGTTGTTGCAGCCGAAGGTCGAGATGAGGATCGCTCCGGCCATGAGGAGAGCGCCACTCGGGCC
>JBJMNN010000276.1:0-4154 GCA_045804245.1 Gemmatimonadaceae bacterium
CGCCGCGGCGAAGAAGGCGGCCGACGCGTACAACCAGCTCCTCGCCGTGCCGGGCACCAGCGGCTCGGTCGCCACGGGTGCACGCCAGAACCTTCAGCAGGCGCTGTTGATCACGGGCGACACGTCGTCCGTGACGAAGAGCTACGCGGACATGCTCACCAATCCGACCGCGTACGACTATCAGGCGCTTCTCACGTCGGCCGTCGCCGCAGTGCGCGCCAACAAGAACGCGGACGCCGCCAAGCTGTTCGAGAACGTGCTGGTGGAGAACCCGTACAACCGCGATGCGCTGTTCAACCTCGCGGTGACCGATCTGAACATGGGGCAGTACGACAAAGTCCCGGCGCTCGTGACGCGGCTCGTCGCCGTCGATCCGGCGAACCCGGAGAATCACCTCCTTGCCGCGCGCGCGTACGTCGAGATCGCCAAGACGAAGAAGGGCGCCGCTCAGGCGGCGGTGAACGACACGACGCTGACCTGGTTCAACCGCAGCCAGAAGCTTCCGGTCGAAGTCACCTTCTCGGAGTTCAATCCGGGCGAGAAGCAACTCGAGATCGCCGGTACCGTGCTCGATCGGCGTGACAAGGCGGCCGAGGCGGAGCAGGGCGGCACCACGTCGGGCGGAACGGCGGCGGCACGCGCCGCGGCGGCGAAGAAGGCCGCGGCGGCGAAGGCAGCGGCCAAGGCCTCCATTCCTCCCAAGGCCGTGACGCTCAAGTTCGAAGCGCTCGACAAGAGCGGCGCGGTGCTCGGCAGCCAGTCGGTGACGACCGAGCCGCTGCAGCCTGGCAAGACTGCGCCCTTCCGCGTGAAGATCGACGCGGCGAACGCGGTCGCGTACCGCTACACGCTCGCCGACTGATCGAGCGATCCACTCGCACGATTCGAAGGGCCCCGGCGTCGCCGGGGCCCTTCGATTTTTGGTGCTCGCCGCGGCTCAGAAATTGGGGCAGCACACACGAGCGAAGTGATGGATTCTGCTTGATTTCGGCGCTCGAAGCTCCTAGCTTGCATGAGATCGGGGCGCGCTGCGTTTCGAGTTGCTCAAGGGGGAAGAACCTCACGCTCGTGCGGTCTTCCCCCGTCGCTCAGACGGAGGCCTGTAGGCCCGAGGATTCATGGTTCGTGTCAGTCGAGTTCTACCGGGAAGCATCTGCGACGAGATGGGCGTCGTCGCCGGGACGGAGCTCCTGACGGTCAACGGCCGCGCCCTCGCCGACTTCCTCGATTGGGAGTTCCTCACGGCCGACGACGAGCTCGTCATCGAGGCGCGCTCGCCCGAAGGCGAGGAGATCGTCTACGAGGTCGAGCGCCCGGAGGGTGAAGTCCTCGGCGTCGAGCTCGAGCCGCCGACGGTGCGGCGCTGCGCCAACAAGTGCGAGTTCTGCTTCATCGAGGGGCTGCCGCAGGGACTGCGCAAGCCACTGTACGTCCGCGACGACGACTACCGGCTCTCCTTCGCCTACGGCAACTTCGCCACGCTCTCCAACGTGAAGGAGCGCGACATCGCGCGGATTCTCGAGTATCGGCTCTCGCCGCTGTACGTCTCGGTGCACGCCACGCCGTGGGAAGCGCGGAAGATCCTGCTCAACAATCCGCGCGTCCCGAACATCATCGACCAGCTCACGCGACTCGCGGCGGGCGGGATCCAGTTCCACTGTCAGATGGTCGTCGTGCCCGGCCTCAACGACGCCGACGTCCTCGAGCAGTCGATGCGCGATCTCTGGGCGCTCGACGATGCGGTGCTGAGTGTCGCGCTCGTGCCCGTGGGCGTGACCCAGTTCTCGCACCTCTACAACGGACGTCCGATGGACGCGGAAAATGCGGGTCGCATCCTCGACGCCGTCGAGCGGTGGGAGGAGCGCGCCCTCGCCGAGCGCGGCGACCGTTGGGTGTACGGATCCGACGAGCTCTATCTGCTCTCCGAGCGTCCGTTGCCCGGCGCCGAGCACTACGGCGACTTCGCGCAGATCGAGAACGGAGTGGGCGCCGTCGCGGCGCTGCGCGTGCGCGTCCGCGAGGGGCTCGACGCGCTGCCCCGGCTCGACGGCAAGCGCATCGGCGTCGTCACCGGCGTCTCGATGGCGCCGCTGATGCCCGAGCTCCTCGACGAGCTGCGCGAGCGCACGGGCGCGACGTTCGAGTTGCTGCCCGTCGAGAACTCGCTGTTCGGCCCGACGACGACGACGGCTGGGCTGCTCGTCGGAGCCGACATCCGGCGTGCGCTCGCGAAACGTCATGACCTCGACCTCGCGCTGATTCCCGCCGAAACGATCAACGACGACGGCCTGTTCCTCGACGACGAGCGCTTCATCGCCGTGCGCGAGCAGCTGCCCATGCCGGTGTTCCCCTCGTACGACTTCATCGACGTATTGGCGAACGAAGGTGAGCCGGTGCTCAGCGGGCGGCACGCCGCATGAGCGTACCGGTCGTCGCACTCGTTGGACGCCCCAACGTAGGAAAGTCGGCACTCTTCAACCGCATCGTGGGAGACGACAGCGCCATCGTTTCCGAGGAAGCGGGTACGACGCGCGACCGGCACTTCTCGCGCGCCGAGTGGAATGGCCGCGCGTTCTGGCTCGTCGACACCGGCGGATTGTCCGATGATCCGCAGGCACCAATGGACCGGGAGATCCGGCGTCAGGTCGCGACGGCCGTCGAAGAGGCCGACATGACGCTGTTTGTCGTCGACGCGAAGGTCGGTGTGCATCCGAGCGACTCCAAGGTCGCCGACATGCTGCGCGCGACCGGCAAGCCATGGTTGCTCGTCGCCAACAAGGTCGACGACCCGAGCAGCGTCGACTTCTACGATTTCTACCAGCTCGGCGCCGGCGATCCGCTGCCGGTCTCGGCGCAGAACGGCAAGAACTCCGGTGACATGCTCGACGTGCTCGTCGAGCGCCTTCCCGAGGCGCAGCCCGAGGACGAGGAGGCGCTGCGCGTCGCCGTCGTCGGACGTCCCAACGTCGGGAAGTCGTCGTTCGTCAACCGGCTGCTCGGCGAGGAGCGTCTCGTCGTGAGCGAGATCGCCGGCACGACACGCGATGCGATCGACACGCCGATGACCTACCACGGCCGCCGGCTCATCTTCGTCGACACGGCGGGGCTGCGCCGCCAGACGAAGATCGACGACGGCATCGAGTTCTATTCGTCGCTTCGCACGCGTCGCGCGATCGAGCGGGCGAACCTGTGCGTGCTGATGATCGACGCGACCGAAGGGGAGCTCCACCACCAGGACCTCAAGATCGCCAACATGGCGTGGGAGGCCGGCCGCGGCCTCATCATCGTCGTCAACAAGTGGGACATCGCCGAGAAGGACGACAAGGCGTCGCACAAGTTCGAGAAGAAGGCGCGCGAGAAGGCGCCGTTTCTCAACTGGGTTCCCTTTCTCTTCACCTCCGCGCTCACCGGTCAGCGCGTGACCAAGGTGCTCGACCTCATCCAGCTCGTCGACGAGGAAGGCCGGAAGCGCATCTCGACGTCGCAGGTGAACGACCGGCTCGCCGAGCTGCTGGCGCGGCGCCAGCCTTCGCAGGCTGCCGGGCGCGAGGTGAAGCTAAACTACGCCACCCAGGTGAGCGTGCAGCCGCCGACGATCGCCGTGTTCGGGAATCATCCCGATCTGGTGGAGGAGCACTACGTGCGCTTCCTGCACAACGGCTTCCGCGAGTCCTGGCAGTTCACCGGAAACCCGTTGCGCATCCTGATGCGCCGCAAGGGCGGCGGAGCATCGGCGGAGTAGCATGGAGCCGATCGTCGCCATCGCGCTCTCGTATCTCAGCGGCTCGATTCCCTTCGCCGCGATCGCGGGCAAGCTGCGCGGCGTCGACCTCCGGAAGCACGGCTCGGGCAACCTCGGTGCGACGAACGTGTTCCGCGTGCTCGGCTGGAAGATCGGCGTGCTCGTCTTTCTCGCCGATGCGCTGAAGGGCGCGCTACCCGTCTTCTATCTCCCGCCGCGCATCGTGAGCGCGCGCGATCCGATCGTCTGGGCGATTGCCTGCGGCGTCGCGGCGATCGCCGGCCATGTGCGGCCGATCTTCCTCAAGCTTCAGAAGGGGGGAAAGGGGGTGGCCACCGCCGCGGGTGTCTTCTTCGCGCTCGCGCCGATGCCGATGGCCGTGACGTTCGCCATCTTCGTCGTCGTGGTCTTC
>JBJMNN010000277.1:0-18515 GCA_045804245.1 Gemmatimonadaceae bacterium
CGGCATCAGTGAATCCGAGGCGGCTTCCGGAGCTGCGGCGCTCGCGCCGGCGATCCTCGGTGGATTCCAGAACCAGGCGCAGAATCAGCCTGGGGGAGTCGAAGGGCTCGGTGGCCTGCTCGGCCAGCTGGGCGGCGGCGGACTGATGGACAATGTCGTCGAGGAACAGCCCACCGACGTCACGCCGGGCAACCAGCTCCTCGGCCACATCTTCGGCTCGAAGGACACGAGCCGCGCCGTCGCGCAGAACGCTGCGGCGCAGACGGGGCTGCAGCCCTCGGTCCTCAAGAAGATGCTCCCGATGCTGACGATGCTGCTCGCCGGCTACATGGCTCGGCAGGCAGGACAGCGCGCCGGTGCGGGGGGCGGTCTGGGCGGTGGGCTGGGGAGCATTCTGGGAGGGATGCTCGCCGGCGGCGGGCTGGGAGGCGCGTTCGGTGGAGTGCTCGGTGGCCTGGGCGGCGGTGCCAACACGGGCGGCGCGAATACGGGCGGCGCGAAGACGGATGGCGGGAACCCGCTCAACGACATTCTCGGCATGGGCCGCCAGTAGCCCGCCGATGCTCTTGCCCCCGCGCTCGCGGGGCATATCATCGATCGGGTCGAACAACTTCCACCGCCTGGCGACGCGTCGTCTGCGTCGCCGACGGTGCCCGGCGTGCGGCGATCCGTCCGGCGTCGCCGCACGACTTCCTGGCCGGACTCGTAGGTGCCATCGATGGCCAGCGATCACTTGATCGAGTCCCACGTCCTGGCAGGCATCGATGCGCCGCCGCTCGGTAGCATCGCCGGGATGAGCGTGCTCACCGCTACGGCGCAGCATCAGGTTCCGTTCGCCGACCGCATCGTCCCGCGCCGTCCGAGTGGAAGCTTCTTCGCCGAGCTGGGCGACGATCCGGCGGCGGACGACTCCGAGGCGGTGTCGCGCGCCATGCTGCGCGAGGCGCTTGACGCACTCATCCTCCTCATCGAGCGCGTCGCACCGGGCATGCACGGCTCCGTCCTGCTCGTCGACGACGACGGCGTCACGCTGCGCCACGGCTCCGCGCCGCATCTCCCCGCCGAGTACTGCCGCGCGGTCGACGGACAGAAGGCGGGCCCGCAGGCGGGATCGTGCGGCACCGCCGTCTACCGGCGCGAGCGCGTCATCGTACGCGACATCGCGACCGATCCGCTCTGGGCGCCCTACCGCATGCTCGCGATCTCGCACGGTCTCGCGGCTTGCTGGTCGACGCCGATCCTCGACACGGGGGGCCGCGTGCTCGGCACCTTCGCGATGTACTATCGCGAGCCGAAGACGCCCACGACCGCCGATCTGCAGCTCACCGAGACGGCGACCCTCCTCGCGAAAAACGCCATCAAGCGCGCCCGCGCCACCTCCAAGCTCCACGCGCGCACCGACGCCGCCGAGCGGCTCGCCGTCGCGCTGCAGGAGAGCGAGGCGCGCTTCCGCATGATGGCCGAGACGATTCCCGTGCAGGTGTGGACCGCGCGGCCGGACGGTCTGCTCGACTTCGTCACCCAGCGCACGGCCGAGTTCTTCGGCGTGTCACAGCACGAGCTGCTCGGCGACCGCTGGGCCAGCCGCGTCCATCCCGACGACATCGAGCGGACGACGGAATGCTGGAAGCGATCGCTCGAGTCGGGCGAGCGTTACGAGACGGAGTTCCGGCTGCTCTCCGCCGAAGGCGAGTATCGCTGGCACCTCGTGCGCGCCGAGGCGATGTTCACCGAGGACGGCAGCATCGCCGAATGGTTCGGCTGCACCGCCGACATCGAGGAGCACAAGCGGCTCGAGGCGGCGCTCGACGTCGCCGCCGACACCGCGCGGCAGGCGAACCGCTCGAAGGCGGAGTTCCTCGCCATGATGAGCCACGAGCTGCGCACACCGCTCAACGCCATTGGCGGCTACGTCCAGCTCATGCTCGACGGCATCCCCGCGCCGGCGACGGAGGCGCAGCTCAACTACCTGCGTCGCATCCACCGCAGCCAGCAGCATCTGCTGACGCTCATCGAAGCCGTGCTCACGCACGCGAAGATCGAGGCGGGGAAGCTCAGCTATCAGATCACCGACGTCTTCGCGCACGAGGTGCTCGGCGTGCTCGAGTCGCTCACCGCGCCGCAGCGCGCGGCGAAGCGGCTCGCCTACGACAGCAGCGACTGCGAGCAGAAGCTCGTCTTCCGCGCCGACAAGCAGAAGCTCCTGCAGATCCTGCTCAACATGCTGTCGAACGCCGTGAAGTTCACGCCGGCCGACGGACGCATCACGGTGAGCACGGCGCGCATCGCCGGCGACCTCGCCGCGATATCCGTCAGTGACACGGGCCTCGGTATGTCGCCGGCGGAGCTCGCGCTCGTGTTCGAGCCCTACGTGCAGTTCGACAACGCGCTCTCGCGCGAGCACACGGGCACCGGCCTCGGCATGCCGATCAGCCGCGAGATGGCGCGCGCGATGGGCGGCGATCTCATCGCCACGAGCCAGCCGGGGGTGGGATCGATCTTTACGCTGACGCTGCCCTTGGCGATGGCGCCGTGAGTTGGTTGGTTGGATCGTGAGTTGGTGAGAAACGGCCTCGGGAGGCGGGAGCTTCCCGAGGCCGTTCAACACACGAGCCCACGATCCAACCAACCAACTCACCGATTCATCGCCTCGCCCGCTGCACCAGCGACAACGCGATCCCGCTCACCCCCAGCGCCTCGATCGCCGCCGTCCACTCGTTCGGGTTGTTGATCGTGATGGCGCGCGGAATGTGCAGCACGAAGAACCAGCTGAGCACCATCAGTCCCACGAGCGTTGCCGCGAGGCGCGACGTCGCCGCGATCACGAGACCGATGCCGCCGGCGATGAGCGCGACCGCGGCGAAGTACGTCCAGAAGATCGCGCCCGGAATCCACGCCGGCACCAGCGTCGCGACGAACGGCGTGAAGAGGAAGTGCTGCACACCCGAGGCGACGAGGAACGCGCCGAGCGACAGGCGGCCGACGGCGCGCATCATCCACGCCCGGTAGACGTCGGCGTCGGTCGAGTCGAGCGAGGCGAGCGTGAACGAACCCGCGACGCCCACCAGGCCACCGGAGAACGTCAGCGCCTTGCCGAGCTTCGTCCACTCGCCGCCGAACTGCGGCTCGCTCAAGGCAAAGGGCAACTGCCGGACGAACGCCCACGCCGCGATCAGCGCCGCCGCAACAAGTGCCGCGCGCACTGCCTGACGTCCCGTCACGATGCAGACTCCTGCAGCGATGAGCACGAGGCCTGTGAGGTACGCCCAGCCGAGCTGTCCCGGCAGGCCGGCTGGCCACACTGGCGCGCGGCCGGCCACGAAGTCGCCGACGATGAAGTTCGCGACGCCGAACGCGACCAGCGCGAGACCAACCGCGAAGCGACCGAACCGCGACAATGCATCGGCGCGCGGGATGGCGATCGCGCCGCTGGCGCGCGAGGGACGTGCGTCGAGCGGGAGTGAGGACATCGTGAGGGAGCGCGGGTCGACGGTTGGAGTCCGGCGAGGGCGGCGGATATTATGGGCGCACGGCTCGAGGCGCCACCGCGACGCGGACCGATCCGCACGCCGATGCCGTAGCCCGCGCCGCGCCGCATATTGGTCCGACCGTCGTCCCCTCCGCCGCCTCATGCGCCTCGCTGCACTCTCCCTCGCTCTGCTCGCGACAGACACGCTCGCGCTCGCCGCGCAGAGCACGCGGCTCGCCACCGCGAACACCGCACCGATGCTCGCCCGCATCGACGCCGCGTCGGCACACTACGCCGACGTCGCGCGCCAGATCTGGACGTTCGCCGAAGTCGGCTACCAGGAAGTGCAGAGCTCCGCGCTCCTGCAGTCCGAATTGAAGGCGGCGGGATTCACGGTGAAGAGCGGCGTCGCCGGCGAGCCGACGGCGTTCGTCGCCGAGTTCGGGAGCGGCAAGCCGGTGATCGCGCTCCTCGGCGAGTTCGACGCGCTGCCCGGACTGTCGCAGGACACTGTGCCGATTCGCCGCCCGGTGCGTGCCAATGGCGCGGGACACGGATGCGGGCATCACCTCTTCGGCACGGCGAGCGTGGCGTCGGCGATCGCGCTCAGGCAATGGATGCAGGCGAATGGCGTGAAAGGCACGCTGCGCATGATCGGCACGCCGGCCGAAGAGGGCGGCTCGGGCAAGGTGTTCATGGTACGCGACGGCGTGTTCGACGACGTCGACGCCGTCATCGCCTGGCATCCGGGGAGCGGCAACTCGGTGGAGAACGCGTCGTCATTGGCGAACATCTCGGGGAAGTTCCGCTTCCACGGCGTAGCGTCGCACGCTTCCGGCTCGCCCGAGCGGGGCCGCTCGGCGCTCGACGCCGTCGAGATCATGGACGTGATGACGAACTTCCTGCGCGAGCACGTGCCCTCCGACACGCGCATCCATTACGTGATCACGCGCGGAGGCGCGGCGCCCAACGTCGTCCCCGACGACGCCGAGGTGTACTACTACGTCCGTCATCTGGACATGGCGGTGGTGAAGCAGGTCTGGAAGCGCGTCGAGGATGCGGCGCGTGGCGCGGCGATCGGCACGGGGACCACCTACGACGTCTCGCTCGTCGGCTCGGTCTACGCGTTCCTGCCCAACGAGACGCTCGCGCGCGTTCAGCAGCGCGCGCTCGAGACGGTGGGCGGGTTCACGCTCTCAGCCACGGAGCGCGACTTCGCGCGACAGATTCAGCAGAGCGAGGGGTTCTCCATCGTCCCGCTGGAGGGGACGTCGCGCGTGCGCCCGCTCGTGTCGGGCGACGCCAGCCCGACGTCGACCGACGTGGGCGACGTGAGCTGGGTCGTGCCGACCGTGCAGCTCTATGCGGCGACGTGGGTGCCCGGCACCGCCGCGCACACCTGGCAGGCCACGGCGGCGGGGGGCACGAGCATCGGCGTGAAGGGAATGATCGTCGCCGCCAAGTCGATGGCGCTGGCGGCCGCCGAGCTGTTCGTGTCGCCGTCGATCGTCGCCGCGGCAAAGGCGGAGCTCACGGCGAAGCGCGGGACCGGATTCCGGTACGAGACGGTGCTGGCCGGCCGAAAGCCGCCGCTGGACTATCGCGTCGGAGCCACGCCATGAGGTCGAACCCGCACGCGCGCACGACGCTGCTCGCGCTCGCGACGCTGCTCGCCTGCTCGAGCGGTGGTGCGCCATCCACGGTCGCGCCGATCGGCACGACCCCCGCTACGCCGCCGGCCCCGACGACATGGAAGCTCGCCTGGAGCGACGAGTTCGACGGGGCGTCCGGAGCTCCCGTCGATGCGGCCAAGTGGGGTCACGACCTCGGCGACGGCTGCAGCAGCGGAATCTGCGGCTGGGGAAACAACGAGAAGGAGTTCTACACCAACGCGCCGGAGAACGTCTCGCTCGACGGGCAGGGACACCTTCAGATCGTCGCGCGCCAGGCGCCCTCGGGGCTCACGTGCTACTACGGCGCGTGCCGGTACACATCGGGGAAGATCACGACCCGCGGCAAGATGACCGCGACGCCCGGCCGCGTGGAGGCGCGGCTCAAGCTGCCCGCCGGCCAGGGACTCTGGCCGGCGTTCTGGATGCTCGGCAGCGGCTTCCCCTCCGTGGCGTGGCCGGCCTGCGGTGAGCTGGACATCATGGAGAACAAGGGAAGCGCACCGTCGGCGACGAGCTCCGCGATCCACGGGCCGGGCTACTCCGGCAACACGCCCTTCGCCCGCGTCAGCCAGCTCCCGGGCGGCGGCGTCACCTCAGACTTCCATACCTACGCGGTAGAGTGGGACGCCGAGACGGTCCAGTTCTCGGTCGACTCGGTGCTTCACTATACCGTGTCGCAGACGGACCTCCTGCAGTACGGCAATCCGGTCCTCGGCAACTCGTACTTCGTGATCCTCGACCTCGCCGTCGGCGGCCAGTTCGACGGCGACCCGCGATCGGACGCGATCTTCCCCGCGACGATGCTGGTCGACTGGGTGCGAGTGTATTCGAAGTAGCGCGACGCGTTTCGAGCTTGCCGAACTGAACATCTAGCGCTATTTAGCCATCTCCCACACGTTCGCCGCTGCGAACGGCAAAGTTCGGCACGCTATTCGCCGAACACCCACCTACCGACGCAGCCGTTCGCCGGAACCACCTCGAGGCGAGAGAACGACATGAAAATGCTGGAGCGCGAGCCGGGCATGCGGTACCTCGCAGACGCGGACGACGTCGGCCGCCTCCTCGAGGATTGTTTCTCTTCGGGCGCACGGCGGGCACTGCTCTACGCCGACAACCTGCCGCGCAAGTTCTTCGACCTGAGCTCCGGCCAGGCGGGGATGATCCTCCAGAAGCTCCGCACCTACCGCGTCCGCCTGGCGGTCGTCGCCCCGAAGGAGCGGGTGGTGACCAGCCCTCGATTCAACGAGATGGCGGCCGTGGAGCGCAGATCCGGACAGTTCGCGCTGTTCGAGACGCGCGAGGCCGCCGCCGCGTGGCTGGTCACGGGAGAGCACGAAGTCATCCCGGACTGACCCTTCGCCCTGCCCGTGCGACCGCGCCACCGATCGCGCGGCGTCCGACGTCGAGGATCCGATCGCTGAGCGCGCGGTCGGACACGGCGCGCGACAGCATCATCGCCCCGACCATCGACGCCACCATCGCCAGCACCTGATCGACACGGCGCTCCTCGTCCAGGCCGTCCATCAGCGGCGCGATCGCCTCGAGACTGTTCGCGAGCTCGCGCGTGAACCGAGCGCGCACCTTTCGTGGCTGGCGCGCCATCTCGCCGCCGAGCGTGGCGAGCGTGCAGCCAGCCGCGTCGCGCCGCGCACCGGTGAGATACGCATCGAGCACGGCTCTCACGCGCGCCTCCGGCGTCGCGCGGCTGGCCACGGTCACGACGCTCTCGCGCGCCGCGACGACCCCCGCCGCGCATGCCTCGGCGACGAGATCGTCCTTGGAGCCGAAGTGCGTGTAGAAGCCGCCGTGGGTGAGGCCGGCGTCGCGCATCACGTCGGCCACGCGCGCGCCCTCGATCCCCTCGGTGCGCAGCGCCGACGTGGCGACGTCGACGATCGCGCGGCGCGTGCGCTCCTTGTGGCCCTCGGCATACCGGGTCATGCCGCAACCTCGTCGCAGGCGGCGAACACGACGGAGCTGTTGTGCCCTCCGAAGCCGAATGCGTTGCTCATCGCGACGCGCACCGGGCGCCGCACCGGCGCGTTGAACGCGTAGGCGAGATCGCACGCCGGATCGTCGCGCTCGTGATTGATCGTCGGCGGCACGATGCCGTGCACGATCGCCAGGATCGACGCGATCGCTTCGGCTGATCCCGCCGCGCCGAGCATGTGCCCGGTCATGCTCTTGGTGGAGGTGGCGGTGAGCCGGTCGGCGTGCGCCCCGAACACGCCGCGGATGGCGCGGCTCTCCGCGACATCGCCGAGCTCCGTGGAGGTCCCGTGCATGTTGATCGTGTCCACGTCCTCGGCGGTGACGCCGGACGCCTGGAGGGCGCGGTGCATGGCGAGGCTCGCACCCAGACCCTCGGGGTGTGGTGCGGTCATGTGATGCGCGTCGGCGGAGCTGCCCGTGCCCAGCACTTCGGCGTAGATGCGCGCGCCGCGGCGGCGCGCGTGCGCGAGCGACTCGACGACGAGCACCGCCGCACCCTCTCCCATCACGAACCCGTCGCGATCGGCGTCGAACGGACGGCTCGCCGTCTCGGGCGACGCGTTCCGCGTCGACAGCGCGCGCGACGCCGCGAAGCCGGCGACGCCGAGCGCGCAGATGGGCGCCTCGCTGCCACCGCAGACGATCACGTCCGCCTCGCCGCGACGGATCGCGTGCAGTGCGTCCTCGAGGTTGTGGTTGCCCGTGGCGCACGCACTCACCACGGCGTGGTTGGGCCCATGCAGGCCATGGCGCATCGAGATGACGCCGGCGGCCATGTCCGGGATCATCATCGGGATGAGGAAGGGCGAGACGCGCCGCCGTCCCTGGGAGTGCAGTATCGCCGACTGCTTCTCCAGCGTCCGGATGCCGCCGATCCCGCTGCCGACGATGACGCCGATCCGTTCGCGCGCGCCGCGCGGCAGGTCGGCCGGCGCGATGCCGGCGTCGGCGATCGCTTCGTCGGCCGCGACGACCGCGTACTGCGCGTAGAGATCGAGCCGGTTGGCGAGCTTGCGCTCCAGATGCGCGGCCGGGTCGAACCCCTTCACCTCGCACGCGAAGGTCGTCTCCCACTCGGACGCATCGAAGCCACGGATCGGTGCCGCACCACTCCGGCCAGCGACGAGCGCCTCCCAGAACGCCGCCGCGGTATTCCCGATCGGCGTCAGGGCGCCGAGCCCCGTGACGACCACACGCTCGGTGTCGGGACGCGCAGTAGACGATTGCATGATGATGATCATGTCATGCGACGCGGTGAATGGCAAGCGCTCTGCGCTTGCCGGAGAACTGTCCTCGGCGGAGAGATGCGTGGATGGAGAGCAGCGCTGCGCCGGCCTGAGCACGTGGACCCCGAGGGCAATGCTCTGCGCCTCTGCGCACCTCTGCGCCTCTGCGTGAAAACCCATGGCGCGAGAGTCCGTCCCGCGGGAGGTTTCACGCGGAGGACGCGGAGCGGTGCGCCGGGATCGGCCACTCCCGCCGCGGTCCGCGGAGGCGCAGAGAACGGCCCGTGGCGGAGAGATCTCGGCCCCGGGCCGTCAAAGCTTTGTGATTGTGGATAGAGAGGAACGCTGCACCGAGCATCGAACTCGACCCGGAAAGCAAAAGCAGATTCCTCGACTCGCTGCGCTCGCTCGGAATGACAACACCTCCCTGTCATTCCGAGCGGAGCGCGCAGCGCGCAGTCGAGGAATCTGCACCTGCTTGTCATTCCGAGCGCAGTCGAGGAATCCCGCAGTCCTCCGCGTCTCTCCACGTGAAAACCCGTGGCGCGAAGGACTACCCCCTTGGAGTTCCAGGCGGAGGCGCGGAGAACGGCTTGGGGCGGAGAGATCCCGGCACCGCGGCCAACGAAAGGACATTGGAGGTTGTGCTTGGAGAGTAGCGGTGCGCCAGCGCGAATTTCCCCACTCCCCCACCGGTTCCTCCGTGCCTTCGTGTGAGTTGCAGTTCCGCTCTGCGTCTCCGCGCCGAAGCCGCGCGTCGCACTTGACGCGCTTTGCGCATCTTCGTCGATTCGCGAGATGAAGACCTTCCTCGCGTGCACCCTGCTCGTGCTCGCCGGCCGCGCACATGCGCAGGCGATTCCGGTATCGACGAACCTGAAGGACGCCTACCGCGACGCATTCCGCGTCGGTGTCGCGATCAACGCCGCCACCGCGACCGGCGCCGACTCCGCGACCCAACGGCTCGTCGTGCGCGAGTTCAACTCGATCACCGCGGACAACTTCCTCAAGGCGGCGCTCGTCAATCCACAGCCGGGTGTGTACGACTTCCGCGCCGGCGACGCGTTCGTCGCGCTCGGCGAGCGGCAGGGGATGTTCATCGTCGGACACACGCTCGTGTGGCACAATCAGACGCCGCCCTGGTTTTTCACCGACGCCGACGGCAAGCCGAACACGCCCGCCGCGCAGGCCGAGCGGTTGCGCAGCCACATCGAAGTGGTTGCGGGCCGCTACAGGGGGCGCATCCACGCCTGGGACGTCGTGAACGAAGTGATCGGCGACGACGGCGGCTATCGCCCCACCACGTGGGTGCGTGGCATCGGCAACGGCGACACCCTCGTGTCGCTTGCCTTCAAGTACGCCGCGCAGTACGCGCCGAACACGGAGCTCTACTACAACGACTTCAACGCGTGGCGCCCCGCGAAGCGTGACGGCATCGTGCGACTGGTGCGCATGCTCCAGAAGCAGGGCATCCGCATCGATGGCGTCGGGATGCAGGGACACTGGGGGCTGAACTACCCGGAGACGCGGTACATCGAAGCGGCGATCGACTCCTTCGCCGCCGCCGGTGTGAAGGTGATGATCACCGAGCTCGACGTGGACGTGCTCCCACTCACGAAGGAAGGGCAGATCATCGGACAGTCGTTCACCGAGCCGCAGTGGCAGAACGAGGAGTTCAGCAAGTTCCTGGACCCGTACGCCTCCGGACTGCCCGACGAGGTCCAACGCCAACTGACCGCACGCTACGAGGAGCTGTTCCGCATCTTCTGGCGGAAGCGCGACAAGATCGACCGCGTCACCTTCTGGGGCGCGCACGACGGGCTGTCGTGGAAGAACGGCTACCCGGTGCCAGGCCGCACGAACTATCCCCTGCTCTTCGATCGCGACCGGCAGCCGAAGCCGGCGTATCACGCCGTCCTCGCGGTGCCGCACTCGGCGCCGTGACCGGCTTGCCGCTGATCGAGCTGCGCCGCGTCACCGTCGTTCGCGACCTCGATCGCTCTCGTGCGCGCCCCGCGCTGGACGACGTCACCCTCTCGATCGATGCCGGCGAGCACGTCTGCATCCTCGGCCCGAATGGCTGCGGGAAGTCGACGCTGATCAAGACGATCACCCGCGAGTGCTACCCGCTCGCGAGGCCCGACTCGTCGGTGCGCATCCTCGACCGCGAGCGCTGGAACGTGTTCGAGCTGCGCGCCATGCTCGGTATCGTCACCCCCGACCTGCTCGCCGCCTGCTCGACCGACGCGACGGGTCGCGACGTCGTGCTGTCCGGCTTCTTCAGCAGCACGCGCATCTTTCGCCATCATGCGCCGGACGCCGCGCAGGCGGCACGCGCCGACGCGCTGCTGGCCCGGTTCGGCGTGACGCATCTCGCCGACGTCGCCGTGGCGCGCATGTCGTCCGGGGAGGCGAAGCGCGTGCTCATCGCCCGCGCGCTCGTGCACGACCCGTCGTCGCTGCTGCTCGACGAGCCCGGCAACGCGCTCGACGTCGCAGCCCACGCCGCGCTCCTCGACACGATGTCACAGCTCGCGCGCGCCGGGATCGGCGTGGTGCTGGTGACGCATCACGTCGAGGAGATCATCCCGGAGATCGAGCGGGTCATCATGCTCCGCGACGGACGCGTGTTCGGCGACGGTGCGAAGGCGGAGCTCATGACCTCGGCACGACTCTCGGCGCTGTTCGGCGTCGGCGTCGAGCTGCATTCGCGGGACGGCCGATACTGGCTGCGGTCCGACATGAAACGGCAGCGATGAGCTGATGCTCGCGACGCAGAAGCCTCCGCGCGCTCCGCCAACTCTCCGCGTCCTCCGCGCTGATCTGTTGCCTGTCGCGCTCCGCGCCGATCCGCCACACCCGCGTCGATCTGTCAGGCCTGAGTCGAGGAGAAGACAGGCCGCTCGAGCACGCCTCGTCGGCCATTGCGAGCGTCCGGCACTGGCGTTCAATTCGTCCCGCCCTCGTCTAATCAGGTGCCATGACGCTCGTACTCACCCCGCCCCCAGAGCCCGCCGAAGTCGATCTGGCCACGACCTACGACGCGATCGTCGTCGGGTCCGGTGCCGCCGGCGGGATGGCGGCCAATGTCCTCACCTCGAAGGGGCTGAAGGTGCTCCTCCTCGAGGCCGGCAAGAAGATCAACGTCGAAGCCGAGCTGCGCTCGATGCAGTGGCCGTACGAACACCCGCGGCGAGGTGACGCGCCGCCCGGCTGGCATGCGCTCTCGCTCAACGAGTACAACATCCGCAAGCCGCCCTACGCGACACCCAAGGACACCGCGTACAAGCACGTCTACTCGTACGTCGGCGGCTGGGGCGGATCCGACTACGTCAAGAACATCCTCGTCGACGAGAAGCAGAATCCGTACACGGGGACGAACTACGCGTGGGTCCGCGCGCGAGTGCTCGGCGGGAAGACCAACATCTGGGGCCGGCTCGCGCTGCGGCTCTCCGATTACGACTTCAAGGCCAAGACCCACGACGGCTACGGCGAGGACTGGCCGATCTCCTACGCCGACATCGAGCCGTACTACGACCGCGTCGACCGCTACCTCGGCATCTCGGGCCACAAGGAAGGGCTGCCGCACCTGCCGGACAGTCTCTTTCAGCGCTCCAACAAGCTGAACGCCGGCGAGGTGAAGCTGCGCAACGCGCTGAAGCCGATGGGACGCGTGGCGACGCCGTACCGCGCCGGCGTCACGACCGATGGTCTCAAGCACAACAAGTATCGCAGCAAGTGCTTCGGCCGCGGCGCGTGCCAGCGCCGCCCCGGCGGCTGCGACATCCACGCCGCGTTCGACTCGCCGACGGGGCTGATCTATCCGGCGATGGATACCGGCAACCTCACGCTGCGCACCAACTCCACCGCGCACGAGATCCTCGTGGACCCGAAGACCGGCCGCGCGCGCGGCGTCGCCTTCGTCGACAGCGTGACGCACAAGTCGCTCGAGGCCAAGGGGAAGGTCGTCATCGTCGGCGCGAGCACGCTCGAGTCGGCGCGGTTGCTCCTGCTCTCGAAGTCGCCGCAGCACCCCAACGGGATCGGCAACTCGAGCGGCCACGTCGGCCACAACTTCTGCGAGCACCTGATGGGCCCCGGCGTGACGGGCCTCGTGAAGGAGCTCGTCGGCAAGGAGCACGGCATCGAGGACGGCCGACCCGGCGGCTTCTACGTCCCTCGCTTCCGCAATCTGGCCGAGAAGCAGGGGAGCTTCATCCGTGGCTACGGCTTCGAAGGGAACAGCGGAAAGGACATCTTCCCCAACACCGATCGCCCGGGCTTCGGCAAGCAGTACAAGAAGGAGGTGCGCGACTACTCGGGCGCGTTCATCAGCATGGGCGGCTTCGGCGAGGTGCTGCCCCGCTATGAGAACTCGGTGAGCATCGATCCCGAGGTGAAGGACGCGTGGGGGATTCCCGTCCTCCGCTTCGACTACAAGTTCGGCGACAACGAGAAGAAGATGGCCGAGGACATGGCGATCACCGCCAAGGAGATGTTCGACGCCGCGGGGATCGAGGTCGTCGGGGTCGATCGCGAGCTCCTCACCGAAGGCTGGTCGATCCACGAGCTCGGCACGTCGCGCATGGGCTCCGATCCCAAGACGTCGGTGCTCAACCAGTTCCAGCAATCGCACGACGTGAAGAACCTGTTCGTCGTCGACGGCAGCTCGCACGTGAACGCGTCGTGCCAGAATCCGACGTGGACGATCATGGCACTCGCGTGGCGCTCGTGCGACCACCTCGCGGATGAGCTGAAGAAGGGGAACCTATGAGCGACACGACCGATCGTTGGATCATGACGCGCCGTGAGATGCTCGGCGCGAGCGCGGCGGCGTTGATGCTGCCACTGCTCGAAGCACGGCCGCTCGCCGCACTGACGCGCTTCAACTTCGCGGCGCGGGTCTTCACGCCGGCGGAATTCGCGCTGGTGGACGAGCTGAGCGACATCATCATCCCCACTGATGAGGTATCACCCGGCGCACGCGCCGCGCGAGTCGCCGGCGAGATCGACCGCCGACTCGCCGATTCGCTCGACGCCGCGCAGCAGAAGCAGTGGCATGACGGGCTGCGGTTGGTGGAGGACCTCTCCCGCGAGATGACCGGCACGACCTTTCTCAAGGCGACGCCGGAGCAGCGAGTCGCCGTAGTGACGCGCATGGCGTCGAGCGAGGACGAGACGCCGGGATCGCGCCGGCGTCGCCGCGCCAATCCGAACACGACCATCGGCGGGTTCTATCGCCAGCTCAAGGGCGCGACGACGCGCGCCTACTACACGTCGAAGATCGGCATCCATCAGGACCAGCACTACAAGGGGAACGTCTACCAGACCGGCGAGTACGCGGGATTCGATCCGACTTGAGTGATGAGTGATGAGTGATGAGTGGTGAGTGGTGGGGTGATGCGTGACGACGAACGCAGTCGCCCATGACCCACAACCATCACCCATGACCCGGTCTCCCCAATGCACTCCCGCGCCTCACTGGCTGACGACCTCCACGCCCTCGGTCTCGCGCCCGGCGACACGGTGATGGTGCACGCCTCGGTGCGGGCCGTCGGTGAGATCGCCGGCGGACCGGACGAGATCCACCTCGCGATCAAGGACGCGATCGGCGCCGACGGCACGCTGATGATGTACGCGAGCTGCCCGCGCCACTACGACGAGGTGGGACGCGGGAACCTGTCGCCGGAGGAAGAGGCGGAGGTGCTCGAGAAGCTCCCGCCGTTCGAGGCGGAGACGGCGCGCTCGGCGCGTGACAACGGCGCGCTCGTCGAGCTGCTGCGCACCTATCCCGGGTCGCGCGTGAACGATCACGTGGCGCGCTTCGTCGCGTGGGGCAAACACGTCGACCAGCTGTTCGCGACGCAGCCGTGGAACTACGCGCTCGGCCACGACTCGGCGCTCGAGCGCCTCGTCGAGCTCGATGGGAAGATCCTGCTCCTTGGCTGCGATCACGATGCCGTGACGTTCCTGCACTACGCCGAGCACGTCGGCGATCTCCCGGGCCGCACCGTGACGCGCTTTCTCGTGCCCGTGCTCGAGCGCGGCACCCGCGTCTGGCGCGCGATGGAGGAGATCGACACCAACATGGCGCACCCCAACTGGCCCGACCGGCTCTTCGCGCGCATCGTCGACCTGCATCTGCGGCGGACGGAGAACGGCGGAGGGCTCGTCGGCGATGCGCGAAGCTACGTACTGTCGGCGCGTGCGCTGCTCGATCGCGCACTCCCGATCATGAAGCGGCTCGCCCTCGACCACCGCGTGGCCGACGAGCTGCTGGGCAGAGAGCACGGGAGCTGAACGACTTGTCATTCGGCCGTTGCTTGACGAGGTCCTGAACCGGCTGCACTCTGGGCGAACCCTCATTCCCCAGGAGAGTGGTACATGCGGAAGCCGGTGCGGATCGCGTTGCGGATCGTCGGTGGCCTGATCGGACTGGTGCTGCTCGTCGTGCTCGGAGCGTCCGTCGTCAGCCATATGCGGCTGCGGAAACACTACGCCGTGACGGGCAAGGTCGTCCCGCAACCGACCGACTCGGCATCGGTCGCGCGCGGCAAGGCGCTCGCGACGCTGTACGGATGCACCGGCTGCCACACACCCAACCTCGCCGGCCAGCAGCTGATCGATGCCTTCCCCTTCGCCAAGCTGGCGACGTCGAACCTGACGCGCGGTGAGGGCGGGGTGGCCGGCACGTACAGCGACGCCGACTGGGACCGCGCGGTCCGGCATGGCGTCAAGCGGGACGGTACGCCGCTGTTCCTCATGCCGTCGAACGCGTTCAACCGGATGAGCGACGACGAGTTCGGCCGCCTCCTCGCGTACGTGAAGTCGGTGCCGGCGGTGGACAGGACGCCGACGCCGCGCGTCATCTATCCGCTCGCGCGGATGCTGCACACCTTCGGCGTCGGTGAGCCACTCGTTCCCGCGGAGCTGATCGATCACACCGCGCAGCGAAACCCGCAGCCGGCGCCGGGCCCGACGCTCGCGTACGGCGAGTACATCGCCGGCGCCTGCAAGTTCTGCCACGGCGAGAACCTCGGCGGACGGCCCGTCGGTGGAGAGGCGAGTGCGCCCCCCTCGCCTCCGATCGGACCGAACAGCGTCGTGTCGCGGTGGACGGAAGCGCAGTTCGTGCAGACGATGCACACAGGCACCACTCCCGAAGGACGCAAGCTGCGCCCGGAGTTCATGCCGTGGCCGGCGGTGGGCGCGCTGCACGACGACGAGCTGCACGCGTTGTACACGTACCTGCACCAGTTGCCGCAGCAGACGGCGGCTAAGTAGGCTCGCTCACCGTGAGGGCGTTCGGGTGAGTCGCGGTACGCCTCACGGCATGCAGTCGACGCGAGCCGCGATCCCCTGCGGCGTCACGAGGCACTCGCCGCGCTGAAGCGGCGCGGCGCCAGCGCTCGCGGCTTCACGGGCCAGCGACCGCTCTGGCGCGAACCGCGCGGCGCTCGCGCCCAACGAGAGTGGAAGCGCGACGTTGGATCTTAGCCTGGGATTCCAGAACGGCCTGAACGTCGGCGCGAGGCCCGAGAGGAACGGCCGCGCGCCAGTACCGTCCGGGTTCGCGACCCACACTTCCTGGCGACCGCTCCGGAACGCGTCGAATGCGATGAGCGCCCCGTCGGGTGACCATCGCCCCGATTCGTCGCGGTTCGCGTAGTCGCTGAACTGCTTCGGCTCGCTGCCGTCGCGCTTCGCCGTGAGGAGGGCAAAACCTCCCTTCTCGTCAGCGATGGAGATCAGCGCCCGACGTCCATCGGGCGCCCAGTCCAGGTCGAACGATGGAGTTCCCGGCGTCAGCACCGTCGCGCTCGATCCGTCCAGAGCACCAACCCACATCGCTTGCGGACCATCCGACGGCGAGAAGATCGTCATGAAGCTGATCGAGCTGCCGTCGGGCGACATCTCCCAGTGCTGCGCGCCCGACCCGATGCGCACGCAGATGTCGGCGGTGCATGGAGGCGCGACGTCGAGTGCTTCGACGGCCGCGTAGCGGATGCGCCGGAGGCCGGTTCCCTCCGGTGTGATCGCGCAGAGATTCCAGTTCGGATCGAAGCGGTTGCAGGTGAAGTACAACTCAGATCCGTCCGTCGACCACACCGGATCGAAGTCCACGTGCGTCGCGTCGAGGAGAACACGCTTGTTCGCGCCATCCGCGTCCATGACGATGACGGACATCGACTTGGTGAAGCCGGTGCTCTGTCCGGCCCATCGGTAGAAGGCGATCCGACGCCCATCGGGCGACCAACGAGGCCGCGTGTGGAAGTACGGCCCCGAGGTCAGCTGTTTGAAGTCGGTGCCGTCGGCGCGCACGGAGTAGAGCTGCTTCGAATCACCCAGCCATCTGCCGAGAAGAAGTCGTGATCCATCGGGGGACCACTCCTCGACGAAGTTGATGCCCGGGTCGCGCGTGAGACGGACCTTCCGGCCGGTCTCGTCGAGATACGAGACTTGATAGTCCTGGTTGCCCACCTGCTCGTGGAACGCCATGCCGCCGATGCAGTACAGCTTGACGACGGCGGTATCCGTCGCGCCGACGTGGACGAGGGCGCCGACGGTCTCCGCCGCCGCGAAGCAGTGCGCTGCCGTCGGCCCGATGCGCACCGTGTGATTGCCCGGCGAGAGTGAATCGAAGCGCACGGCGTCGTCGCCCTGGATGGTGAGCGTCCTGCCCTCCACCGTCGCCGCGATTCCCTCCGCCTGGCGGCCGCTGGCCGTGGTCACGACCACCACCGCCAGCGTGCCGGTCGTCGCGATCGGCACGCTTTGCTTCTACGTGGGTGGTGTCGTGGGCGCGTCGGCTCCGCCGCACGCAAGGGCGAGCAGCAGCACGATCGACGGCCAGACATGAGCACACTGCGGTGAGAGCGCGGTCGGCATCGTCGCGCGCGGCGAGGGAGACGTTCACCTGCTCGGCCCGCCAAGTATGCATCACCGGCCCGCGATCGCAATCGGGCCCGGTGTTCTCCAATGCTCTCGACTTCAGATCGCTATTGCCCATTGCTACCTTCTCGTTCATCACGCAAACCGAAGCCGGAGGCAGCGCATGTCGTGGGAGCCAGGCAAGCCGAGTGACAACGAGAACGAGTGGTTCGCGCGTCGCGATGCCGAGTGGCTGAAGGAGCAGCGCGCCAAGCTGGACGCCGAGCGCCAGGCGAAGGGATCACAGATGACCTGCCCGCGCTGCGGCGGAACGCTCGCGCATCGGGTTTGGCGCGGCGTGTCCATCGACAGCTGCACCAAGTGCCACGGCCTCTGGCTGGACGCAGGCGAGCTGGCGATGCTCGCGCACGAGCCGGAGCGCGAGCTGTTGCGCCTGGCGAGGGAGCTGGAGAAGCCTGGGAGCTAGCTCGGGGAAGAGTGCCACTACGGTGCTTGGGGACTTCAGGGGCTTTTCAAGCCACCAAGCACCTTCCCCACCCCCTCCACCCCCTCCCGAATCGCCCGCGCCTCGAACCCCCCATACCCCAGCACCAGCGCCCCCTCCGCCGGCGCGTCGCCCAGATAGAACCCCGACAGCGGCCACGAGCGAATTCCGCGCGCCATGAGCGCGCGTTGCGCCTCCTTGTCGCTGATCCCCAGTGCGAGCCGCCCGACGAGATGCAGCCCCGCCGGATCGGCGCCCAGGCTGAGCAACCCCTCGAGCCGCGCCGACGCCGCCTCCACCAGCACCGCCTGGCGCTCGGCGCAGAGATTCCGCACGTGGCGGATGTGTCGGAAGTAGTGCCCTTCGCCGATGAAGTCCGCCAGCACCTGCTGGTAGATCGTCGGCGTGTGGCGATCGACCGCCGACCGCGCGGCGCGGAACGCGTCGATCAGCTCGTCGGGCACGACCATGTAGCCGATCCGCAGCCCCGAGACGAGCGTCTTGCTGAACGTGCCGACGTACAGTACGCGGGACGGCGAGCCGTCGCTCCGCTCCGCCTCCAGCCCCTGCATGCACGGCAGCGGCCGGCCTGTGTAGCGAAACTCGGAGTCGTAATCATCTTCGATGATCCACGCGCGGTTCGCGCGCGCCCACCCGAGCAGCTGCAGCCGCCGCGACGCGCTCATCACGACGCCGAGCGGGAACTGGTGCGACGGTGTCACGTACGCGAGTCGCGCATCGGGCGCGAGTCGGACTCCGGCGCCGACGTCCAGACCATC
>JBJMNN010000278.1:0-3460 GCA_045804245.1 Gemmatimonadaceae bacterium
CGGCGCTGTCAGCCAGGTGTGCGTCGCGCACGGTAGCACAATCGTGACGCGGGTGTCTGCGCCGGCGAGCGCGGAGCGTCATATCATGGTCGACACGCTACGAACAATCCACCTCAACGGTAAGCCCGTGAAGCTCGGCAAGACGCTCGTCATCGCGATTGCGTGCATGCCCCTCGTTTCGATGCGGTCGCATGCGCAGTCGCCGCTCGACCATGCGCACGCGCACAACGACTACGAACATGCACGCCCGCTGCTCGACGCGCTGGACCGCGGCTACGGCAGCGTGGAGGCGGACATCTATCTCGTCGACGGCGCGCTGCTCGTCGCACACGCGCGCGACAGCGTGCGCGCCGACCGCACGCTCGAGTCGTTGTATCTCGCGCCCCTTCGCGCGTGGATCGGGGCGCGCGGGGGCTACGTGTACGCGGGTCGTCCGCCGCTCACGCTCCTCATCGACGTGAAATCGCACGCCGAGTCGGCGTGGGTCGCGTTGGAGCCGCTCCTGCGGCGGTACGACGACGTGATCACCTCGTGGCACGGCGACTCCATGACGACGCGGCCGGTCGTCGCCGTGATCTCGGGGGAACGGCCGCTCGTCACGCTTCCCGCTCAGCGCGATCGGTGGGCAGGGCTCGACGGCCGTCTGGCGGACCTCGATTCCGTGCACGGCCTGCCGGCCGTCGCCATGCCGCTCGTGAGCGACGATTGGAAGCAAATCACGAACTGGCGCGGGCGCGGCCCTCCGCCGAGGTCTGCGCGGCGCCGCCTGGCGTCGGCCGTGGCGCGGGCCCATGCGCGGGGGCGGCGGCTGCGGTTCTGGAACACTCCGGATGTGCCGGTCGTGTGGCGGCTCCTCGTGCAGAGCGGCGTGGATCTCATTGGCGCGGACGATCTCGAAGCGCTTCGGTTGTTTCTTTCCGATTCGTCCGGGGGCTCGCGATGATCGTGGTCGCCGCCCCAAGACCGCGTTCGCCCATCCGCCTCCTTTACCGTGTAGTCAACGGACCATTGCTCGGCGATGCGTGCGACCGATGATGCGCGCTTGGGATCTTGCATCGTCCGAGCATTCGCTGCCTGGCCGCTACTGCTTGGTGAACACCAGTGAGGCGCCCGATTGGGCAATCGTCACGGTATTGCCGGAAACCGTCCCGGTCAGGCCGGTGCCATCACTGTAGCGCACGTTCACGGCAGTACCGGTCACGGAGTACGTGCCGGCATCGGTGAATGTCTGGGTCGAGACGTCGGTACCAACCGTCCCGCGAAGTTGATACGTCTCGGTGAATGTCCCATTCGCGAGAAGGATATACTGGTCACTCAGAACCTCGAGCTTCGGATTCGCCGCCTGTATGATGAAGGGAAGTGGCGCCCCATTCACCGTCGTGAGATTCCAGGTACCGGCGAGCGACGCTTGCGTCGGTGCCGTGCCGTAGTCCGTGCCGCAACCGGTGAGCAGAGCGATCGCGAGGGTGCAAACCGTGACGAAGATTCGGCGCATGACATCTCTCCGGTGAGACTGATGGTGGCTCGAGAGTTCCTCGATGTGCCTCGCACGAGTCTCGCCGCATTCCCACGCCGGCGTGAACGCACCAGGGCTCGGACTGACGGTCACACACTCGGGTCCAGCGTCGAATCTGTCAATTGCGAGATGTCACCTGCCGGCCGAGCTCTCTCCGCCGCGTCAACCGGCGCGGCGCATACGCACACACACCTCGTGCGGCGCGCCGTCGTCCGTGAGCGGAATCTCGCCGGATTCGAGACGCCGCCCGTCGAGCGTGACCTCGACATCGTCACCTGACGTCGCGTCCACCTGCTCGACGGCGATTCGATAGTCGCTCCCGCCGAACCGGTACTCGATCGTGAACCCCGGCCAGCCGCGCGGCACACGCGGCTCGATGGTCAACACGTTCCCACGCTTGGTGAAGCCGAGGATCGTCTCGACGGCGATGCGGTAGAACCAGCTCGCGGACCCCGTGTACCATGTCCACCCGCCGCGGCCGAGCTTGCCCTCCGCCGTGTACACGTCGGCCGCCACGACGTAGGGCTCCACGCGGTACACGCCGGTCTCCTCACCGGTGCGCCCGTGCGTGAGCGGATTGATCATCTGGAACAGCTCGAACGCGCGGTCGCCGTCGCCGAGCAGTGCCGTGGCCAGCACGGACCAGAGCGCGGCGTGCGTGTACTGCGCGCCGTTCTCGCGCACGCCCGGCAGATACCCCTTGATGTACCCCGGGTCGTTCTTCGTGTGGTCGAACGGCGGGGTGAGCAGCATGAGCAGGCGCGCGTCCTCGCGTACCAGATGCTCCTCGAACGAGCGCATCGCCTGGCGCCGCCGCTCCGGATCGCCCGCGGCGGAGATGACACTCCAGCTCTGCGCGATCGCGTCGATCTTGCACTCGTCGTTCTGCGCCGAGCCGAGCGGCGTGCCGTCGTCGAAATACGCGCGCCGGTACCACGCGCCGTCCCACCCTTCGCGGTCCACGGCGGCAGCATACGCGTCGGCGCACGCGCGCAGGCCGGTCGCCATGGCGGCGTCGCCACGCTGCTCCACGTGGTCGAGGAAGCGGCGGATGGTGAGGATGAGGAACCACGCCAGCCACACGCTCTCGCCGCGGCCGTTCACGCCGACGCGGTTCATCCCGTCGTTCCAGTCGCCGATGCCGATCAACGGCAGACCGTGGGTGCCCGTGGTGGAGGCGTGGCGAATGGCGCGCACACAATGCTCGTATACGCTCGCGCGCTCCTCCGACACTTGCGGCAGATCGTAGAGCTCGTGCTCGTCCGGACCCAGCGCGCGCATCGTGAGGAAGGGCACGACTTCGTCGAGCACCGTGGCGTCGCCCGTCACGCGCACGTAGTGATCGACGACGAACGGCAGCCACGCCAGATCGTCGGAGAACTTCGTGCGCACGCCGCGACCGCTGTGCGGATGCCACCAGTGCTGGACGTCGCCCTCGACGAACTGGCGCGACGTGGCGCGCAGAATGTGCTCGCGCGCCACCGCGGGCTCCGCGTACACGAACGCCATGACGTCCTGCAGCTGATCGCGGAAGCCGTACGCGCCGCTCGACTGGTAGAGCGCCGAGCGCGCCCACATCCGGCAGGCGAGCGCCTGATACAGGGACCACTGATTGACCATCGCGTCGAACGACGGCTCCGGCGTGCGCACGCGAATGACCGACAGTCGCTTCCGCCACGCATCCGCCGTCTGCTCCACCGACGCCCGCGCGCGCCCCGCGTCGCCGTACAGCTCGGCGAGCCGGCGTGCGTCGTCGTCGTTCGCACCGGCGCCGAGCGCCACGGCGAGGTCGCGCGTCTCGCCGGGCGCGAGCTCGATCACGCACTGCAGCGCGGCGCACGGATCCAGCCCGGCGCCCATGCGCCCCGATAGCGGCTCACGCGGCCGCAGCGCGACCGGCGCGCTCGTCGTGCCGTTCCGGCCGAGGAACTCGCGCCGATCGCC
>JBJMNN010000279.1:0-5668 GCA_045804245.1 Gemmatimonadaceae bacterium
CCATGCATCGACCGCTGTTCGTGCTCGCCGCGCTGTCGCTCGTCGCCGCGTGCGGTGATTCATCGAAGCAGACGCATACCGATACGGCCGGCGCCGCCGCGGCCTCGCGATCGACGTCGTCGGGCGCCGATCTCACCGGAGCGGGCGCGACGTTCCCCGCGCCGCTGTACTCGAAGTGGTTCGACGCGTACGCCACGAAGACCGGCGTGAAGATCAACTATCAACCGATCGGCTCGGGCGGCGGCATTCGCCAGCTGTCGGAGCAGACGGTCGACTTCGGCGCCACCGATGCGCCGATGTCCGACGCCGAGCTCGGGAAGGCAAAGGGCGGTTCGATCCTGCACATCCCCACCGCGCTCGGTGCCGTGGTCGTGATCTACAACCTCCCGAACGTGCCGGCGGGGCTCAAGCTCACCGGTGACGTGGTCGCCGCGATCTATCAGGGGCAGATCACGAAGTGGAACGACCCGCGCATCGCGTCGTTGAACGCGGGAGTCTCGCTGCCGGCGACGGACATCCTCGTCGTCCACCGTTCGGATGGCTCTGGCACGACGTACGTGTTCAGCGACTACCTGGCGAACGTGAGCCCGGCATGGTCGACCAAGCCGGGGAAGGGAAAGGAACTGCAGTGGCCGGTCGGGCTGGGCGCGAAGGGGAACGACGGCGTGAGCGGTCAGGTGAAGCAGACGCCGGGCGCCATCGGCTATACCGAACTCGCCTATGCGACCCAGAACAAGCTCACCACCGCCTCGATTCGGAACGCGAGCGGCGAGTTCGTGGCTCCGAGCATCGAGTCGGTGACGGCGGCCGCAGCCGGCGCCGTCGCCAAGCTGCCGCCGACCACGGATTACCGTGTGTCGATCGTGAACGCACAGGGGAAGGGCGTATACCCGATCTCCTCGTTCACCTGGATCATCGCCTACGCGAAGCAGGGCGACGCGGCGAAGGGGAAGAAGCTCACCGACTTCCTGCACTGGGCGCTGACCGATGGCCAGGGGCTCGAGGCCGCGCTGGACTACGCCCCGCTGCCCGAAACGATGCGGACGGCGCTGGCGGCCAAGGTCGACTCCATTCAGTAGCGTTCGGCTGACTTCGGTTCCCGGACGTGACGGCCCTCGCGCCCGCCACGTCCGGAGAGTAGATCGATACCCACGTCCGCCGGGGCCTTCCCGGCGGACGTTCGCCTCTGCGTCGCTCCGATGCCCGAACCGGCTTCCACCGCTTCGCCCTACCTGAACCGCGAGCTCAGCTGGCTCGCGTTCAATGCGCGTGTGCTGCACGAGGCGACCGACCCCCGCGTCCCGTTGCTCGAGCGGGTCAAGTTCCTCTCGATCTTCAGCAGCAACCTGGATGAGTACTTCCAGGTGCGCGTCGGTGGACTGCGGCGACAAGCGGTGTCGGGAGTCGTTCACGGCTCGCCGGACGGTCTCACGCCGGCCGAACAGCTCGTCATCATCCGTAACCGCGTGGCCCAGCTACTCGACGACCGGCGCCGCTGCCTCCGCGTCCTGCTCGACGAACTCGCGCCGCACGGCGTGCGCATCGTCGGGATGAGCGAGCTCACGGCGGGCGAACGCCGCGCGATCGACGAGCAGTTCGAGGCGCAGATCTTTCCCGTGCTCACGCCGCTCGCCGTCGACCCGGGGCATCCGTTCCCGTACGTGTCGAACCTCTCGCTGTCGCTGGCGGTCGAGGTGCGCGACCCGGTGTTGGGCACCGTGCATTTCGCTCGCGTGAAGGTGCCGAAGCG
This sequence comes from Gemmatimonadaceae bacterium, assembly GCA_045804245.1. Taxonomy (GTDB): domain Bacteria; phylum Gemmatimonadota; class Gemmatimonadetes; order Gemmatimonadales; family Gemmatimonadaceae; genus AG11. Next base: position 1,751 of record JBJMNN010000279.1, read on the forward strand.
GCTCACTCGGTGGATGCCCGTGCCTGGACGCGCGCACGAGTTCGTCCCGCTCGAACACGTCATCGGCGAGAACCTCGAGGCGCTCTTCCCCGGAATGGAGATCCTCGGCTGGTACGCGTTCCGGGTGACGCGCTACTCGGACCTCGAGTTCACGAACCTGGAAGAACCCGAGGACATGCTGGCGACGATCGAGGAGCAGGTGTTCGAGCGGCGGTTCGGTGAGGTCATCCGGCTCGAGATCCAGGACGACATGCCGCCGAATCTGCGGACGCTGCTCCTCGAGGAGCTGCGTGACGCGGACCTGCCGGCGACGACGTCGCTGAGCGAGGCGGACATCGAGGAGAGCGGCCACCTGCTCGACCTGAGCGACCTGATGGAGCTCGCCGAGCTGGACATGCCGGAGTTGCGAGATCCGCCGTTCACGAGCGCCGTGCCCGTGGAGCTGCGCGACCCGCAGCGCTCGATCTTCGACGTCATCCGCGAGCGGGACCTGCTCGTTCATCATCCGTTCGATTCCTTCTCGGCGACCGTCGAGCGGTTCCTGCAGAGCGCGGCGACCGACGAGCACGTGCTGGCGATCAAGCTCACGCTCTATCGCACGTCGGGCGATACGGCGATCGTGCGCGCGCTGACCGAGGCGGCGGAGCGCGGGAAGCAGGTCGCGGTGCTGATCGAGCTCAAGGCACGCGGCGACGAGGCGAACAACATCACGTGGGCGCGCACGCTCGAGGATTACGGCGTCCACGTGGCATTCGGCTCCGCCGTGCTCAAGACCCACACGAAGACGGCGATGGTGGTGCGTCGCGAGCCGGACGGAATCCGGCGCTACGTGCACATCGGGACGGGCAACTACAACTCGCGCACGGCGCGGCTGTACACGGACGTCGCGCTGTTCACCTGTAGTCCGTCGATCGGCGCCGACGTGAGCGACCTGTTCAACTCGCTCACCGGCATCTCGCGCCAGCGGCTCTACCGCAAGCTCCTCGTCGCGCCGGCGAACATGAAGGAGCGATTCCTCGAGCTCATCGACCGCGAGAGCCGACACGCGGGCGCGGGGCGCCGCGCTCGCATCGTCGGCAAGATGAACGCACTCGTCGATCCGGAGGTGATCGACGGGCTGTATCGCGCGTCGCAGGCTGGGGTCGAGATCGACCTCATCGTGCGCGGCATCTGCTGCCTCCGTCCGGGGGTGCCGAACGTGAGCGACCGCATTCGCGTGATGAGCATCGTCGGCCGCTTCCTCGAGCACTCGCGCGTCTGGCACTTCCACAACGGCGGGAACGACGAGCTCTACATCGGGTCGGCCGACTGGATGCCGCGCAACTTCCTGCGACGGGTGGAAGCCGCGGTGCCGGTCGAGGCGCCGCAGCTTCAGGAGCGGCTTCGCAGCCTGCTCGAGACCTGTCTCGAAGACAACCGCCAGGCGTGGGATCTTGGCGCGGACGGCGAGTGGGTGCAGCGCAAGCCGCGTGGCGAGGTGCGCTCGACGCACGTCCGCCTGCTCGCCGATTCGTGGGGCCGTACGCCGGAGGTGATTCGCGCCGAGAGCCCTTCGCTCCCCGACACTTCGCTCCGGCAGGCGACCGGCGATTGAGCGCCTCGTCGCCAGCGAGTCACTCGTCGTCGGCGCCCACGTCGTTGGAGGAGAACACCGTACCGTCGGCGCCGACGATCTCGACCGGCACGCCGGCCACCTTGGCGAGGAGCTGCGACTTGCGATGCGCGCCCCACAGCTCGAGGCGCGGCGCGCCGGCACCCTTCACTGCGGTAGGCGTGATCCGGAGGGCGCGCTGCAACCAGCGTACGCGCAGGTCGCCCACGTTGCCGACGTGGCCGCGATCCAGTCCGTCCGCGACGCGAAGGATCGCCGACAGCCGCACCACCTGATCGCGCAGGCTCCGGCCCAGCTCCCCGAAGTTGCGATGCTTGCGCTTCGGCGGCGTGCCGCGGTGGTAGCGCGCCACGTTGCCGATCACCACCTGCTCGCTCGGCGAGATCCCGAGCAGCTCGGCGTGAACGATCAGGTGGTACGAGTGCTTGTGATGGCGATCGTAGCTGATGTGATAGCCGACGTCGTGGAGCAGCGCCGCGTCGGCGAGCGTCGCGCGCTCCTCGGGCCGGCAGCCGAGCCGCGCGCCGATCGCGTCGAACAGCCGGAGCGCGAGTCGGCGCACCTGCGTCGCATGGCCCTCCTCGTAGTGACAGCGCTCGGCGAACTCGCGCACCGAACGCTCACGCGCCGCGCCGGGGTCAGCGACCATCGGCCTGACGCGCGCGAGCTCGAGCAGCAGACCTTCGCGAATGCCGTAGCGCGACACCGTCAGCTCGCGCGACTCGAGCCGAGCGAGTACTTCGGCCGCCACTGCGAGTCCGGCCACGATGATGTCGGCGCGCTCGGGGTTGAGGCCCGGAACGTCGCGCCGCTCCGCCGTGGTCATCGAGGCGAGCGTGTCGAGGATGTGCTCGACGTCGACGCGCGGGACGGTCGTCTCGTGCACGTTGCGGGCGGCGAGCATGCCGTGTCTCGCGAGATGCATCGACGCGAGATTGGTGAAGGTGCCGCCCGAGCCGATGACCTGTGCGCCTCGCCAGTCGCGCCGCGCGATGACCTCACGAAGTCCGTCGCGCACCTCTCGCCGCAGCCGCTTGAGCGCCTTCGGCGTCGACCCATCGCGCAGGTGGCGCTCCGTCAGCCGGAGCGCGCCGAACGGCAGCGAGATCAGATCGTCCAGGACGCCGTCGGCGGCGAGGGCGAGCTCCAGCGACCCGCCGCCGATGTCCATCACCGCTGTTCTACCGGCGCCGAGGTCGAAGTGGGCGAGCGCGCTGAGATAGGAGAGCCGCGCCTCGTCCTCGCCGCCGATGACGCGGATCTGCAGCCCCGCTTCCTGGCGCACGCGCACCACGAACTGCTCGGCGTTCGTGGCATCGCGCACGGCGCTCGTGGCCACGGCTTCGACGCGCGTCGCGCCGAGCTGGCGGGCCAGGGTGGCCATGCGTCCGATCGCCTCGGCGGCGCGCTGCATCGCCTGCGTGCCCAGGAGCCCCGTACCGTCGAGATCAGCGCCGAGCCGGGGCGCCTCCTTCATCTCGTCGACGACGGTGATCACGCCGTCAGTGGTGACGTCGGCGACGATCTGCCGGACCGAGTTGGAGCCGACGTCTATTGCGGCGATGCGGCGAGGTGGTGGAGGCACGGGGAGGGTTGGCTGGTGTTCTGGTGAACTGGTGAGGTGGTGAATGAGGCGCTGCTCCCATTCACGCGCTCACCAGTTCACCAGCTCACTAATTCACCAGCATCACCCGCCAGCCGCAACCACGCCGCCGCCGTGCTTGATGTTCTTCCCCTCGGCGAGGAACACGGCGTCCTCGCCGATGTTCGTCGCCAGGTCGGCGACGCGCTCGAGGTTGCGGCTCACGAGCAGGTACTCGAGTGACGGGTTGATCGTCCGCGGGTCGGCCATCATGTGGGTGAGGAGGATGCGGAACACCGACTCGTGCAGCGCATCCACCTGGTCGTCGCGCGAGCACACGTTGCGCCCCAGCGCGCCGTCCGCGCGGAGGAAGGCGTCGATCGCGTCGCTGAGCATCGCCCGGGCGCGGCGGGCCATGTCCTCGATCTCCGGATCGGGCGTGATGGCCGAGCGGAGCGCGACGAGGCGCTGCGCCGTCTGGGCGATGTTCACGGCGTGGTCCCCGATTCGCTCCAGATCGCTCGTCACCTTGATCGCCCCGACGATGAAGCGGAGGTCGCGCGCCATCGGCTGCTGCAGGGCCAGCAGTTCGAGCGCCATCGCCTCGATCTCGAGCTCCATCGCGTCGACCTCCCGGTCGCCGGCGATGACGGCGTCGGCCTTGCCCTGATCCTTGCTCAGCAGGGCGTCGACCGACAGCTCGATCAGCGCTTCGGCCTTCTCG
>JBJMNN010000280.1:0-8458 GCA_045804245.1 Gemmatimonadaceae bacterium
CTCGACGATCTCCGCTCCGGAGTGATCTCTCGCGGTGGGCCAAGAGTCCGCTCCGCATCACCAACACTTTGGCTTGGTCTCCGCTCCCTAACGCCCAAGCTCAGCTGCGGGCGATCTGCCCACCATGCGGCTCACCCCTCAAACGTGTGAGTCGCCAGCCAAGCGCACAACCCAACGACTCCCACCGCGCGCCCGTCAGTTGCAGCGTTTCGTTAGGCACGCGGATGTAGAACCGGTGGCGCGAAGCTGAGAACACAGAGCCCTCACGCATGGGCCGCCACTCGCCTGTGGCGCTCCCCCTGATGCGCGGTCGCGAACTCGAGTGACCGGCGCGTCGGTCGCGGCGGGACATTCCGTCCCAGCAGCGCGAGCCGGCGCGTATGGATGCCGGCCCTGCGAGGAGCTCAATGGCTCGCACCAAGAGTGCGCCCCGCAGCCGCAACTCCTTGGCGGGGTCTCCGCTGCCTAACGCTACTTGGACTGCATAGGCCCTTATATCACCGTCAGACTATACTGCGCAGGATCGCAAAACGCAGCATGCGAATGCAGCCTTTTCTGCGGATCGTGGCGAGACGATGTGCTGCAATGCCAAGGGCATTAACGCGTTAGCTGATGCGTTCCACCCCTGTCTCCGAAGGATGGGCTGCATTCCGCCACAGCCTAACGTGCGAGGTCGCCGTTTCGGTCGGACGGCGCCTCCAGGAGACCCGGCGCTCTCAATTCACCGACCTCACGCTGCGCTCACAGATCCTCCGCTGGGCTCCGCACGCCGAGGCCGCCGCGGTTAAGCACGTGGGTGTAGATCATTGTCGTGCGGACGTCGGAATGACCAAGGAGCTCCTGCACTGTGCGGATGTCGGCACCGGCTTCGAGCAGGTGCGTCGCAAAGGAGTGGCGCAATGTGTGACAGGTTGCACGCTTCGAGATCCCGCTCGCCCGAACCGCCGCGGCGAATGCTCGTTGTAGCACGGATTCGTCGAGATGATGCCGCACTCGGCGCCCCTCCGGGCTCACGGCCGTGCGCCGCGCGGCGAAGACGTACTGCCACCGCCAGTCGTCGTCGAGGCCCGGGAGCTTGCGCCGGAGCGCGTCGCTCACGCCGGTCGTCACGATGCCTTCGCGCCGGTCCTTCGCGAATCTCGGGTGCTGGCGATCGATCCAGTCGTGCAGCGGACGGACGCACCGCTGCGCCAACGGGGTGCGACGGTCCTTGCCGCCCTTGCCATCTCGAACGACGATCTCGCGACGTTCCAGGTCGACGTCCTTCACCCGCAACCGGAGACACTCGGTCAGGCGAAGCCCACTCCCGTACATCAGGCCGACACACAGGTCGTGTGGCGCATTCAAGCATCGGAGAATCTGTCGGAGCTCGCTCCGCGAGAGCACGACCGGGACGTGCCGGGGCCGGTGCGCCGGCGCGACGCCATCGATGCGTGCCAGCGGACGGCGGAGCACGTGCGCGTACAGGAACACGAGGGCCGACAACGCCTGATTCTGGGTCGATGCCGCCACCTGTTCTCTCAGCGCCAGCATCGAGAGGAAGCGCGCGACCTCTGGCTCGGCGAGATCGATTGGATGCCGGCGTCCATTCTCGACGATGAACCGTCGAATCCAGTACAGGTACGTCTCGACCGTTCTCGCGGCGTAGCGACGCTCGCGCAGCCGGCGCCGCACGATCTCCATGAATCGGAGGCGTCGCTCCGGCTCGCCCGGGCCGGTGAGATGTGCCGAAGGGATGAGAGGAAGCGGAGACACGCGACGCGGGCCGAGGACCGTGCAAGCTCGCCTGGCCGCGCAACGCCGCTGCATCACCTGAGCGCGGGATGGACCGATGCCACGCGTCGAGACGCTACAGCTTCATCCGTCGCGCGGCACGCGCTTGTGAATACCGGTGAGAATCGCCGCATCAGGTCTGGCCTCCCGAGGAACGTCCGCTTCATCGACCCCCTCGCGCGCCGCGGATGGCGATTCGCCGACTCGCCGGCACTCGACGTCGCAGAGCGCAGCCAGCCGGTGCGTCATGTTCACGGTCCGCCCTGCTCGATCGCGGATGATGAATGCGCCGTCCTCGCAGGTGAAATTCCACTGGTGCAGCTGATTGTATCGCTCGCGCTGCCCCTCGTTCTCGGCGTGATACAGGACGACGTAGCCACCAGGCCTGGCGACGGCCACCATCTGCTCGATCGCCCGTTGCGGATCGGCAGTGTGGTCGATGCAGTTCTGCGCATGCACGATGTCGAACGCGTCGCGTCCGAACTGCGCGACCAGCTGTTCGGCATCGGCGTAGACGGTTCGCACTGGCGGCACGATGCCGAGTTCCGCGAGCAGGCGATCATAGTCGGTCGCCAGCAGGTCGGTCGCGGTAATCTCGAGGCGCTTGGACGGGTGCGTCTTTCCCAGCTTCGTCAGCGGTCCGGATCCCACGTCGAGAATGCGGACGCAGTCGGCGTCGACACGGTCGATGTAGGGGGCCAGATGACCGTCGAGCGGACGACCCGGATCGCAGCGCGCGCGAAAGTCGTCCGGCCAGTACATGCCTTTCGTGCTCAACCAGTTCTGCCAGAACTGGACTTCACCCTTCAATGCGACCGATCGCTCGACCTGCGGCATATGCAGGAAGTCCTTGATGCGGGACCGGACCGCGTGCGGTATCACCTTACCGAGCACCTCTCGGAGCACAAGACCTCCTTCATCCTGCTCGGCGCTGCGACCGCAGCGTCTCCAAAGAAGGACGATAGTGCGGGAGCATACAACCTCGCCTCTCGATCGCTTGTCGGATTGAGCGACCGGCCTATCTACGGAACGAGCATATAAAGCGAGCCTGTGTCCTGTTCCTCGAGCTCTCGTGGGCCGCCAACGCCTCAGCCAAGCTGCAAGCGAGACAAATGAGAGTGCGGCCGCAGCCCGCACAGTTCAATAGATCGCTTGTCAGCGTCAGCGTTCGCTAGATCGCCGGCACCGCGACGCTTGCTCGACGCAACAGGCGAAACGCCAAATAGCTGCCCGCGCAGAATACGAGGGGCGCAGTGTAGAGGCCTGGGAAATACCCGCCGACTCGGACCGCGAAAATCAGGTGCGCCAATCCATTCAGCACACCCCCACCGAGCGCGAGGAACAGCGCGACCACCACGGATGGCCGCCAAGCGCAGCGAAGCCCAACGGCTCCGGCGCCAAACGCAACTAGCCACGCGAGGTTGAACAGCAGAAACGCGGTGCTGCTCCATGGTTGCGCACCCAGCACTGGAGGAAACTCACGATAGAAACCGGTGTGATACTCCTCGAGCAGATGGGCAGTCTGCGCACCGACGGCTGCGATGCAGGCCGGCCAGGCGCTGCGCAGCTGGTCGTCGCTGATCGGTCTTAAGCCAATCAGGTAGGAAATCAGCAAGGCCGCCACGAGGCCGACCACGGCGCGACCCATGGCTGCGAGCATCAGAACCGCGGCGGCGGCGACTGCTATGGCTGTGATTGCCGATTCGGAAACGCGACGCACGACGAAGTGCCTGTTGATTCGCGATGCCTGTGGCTATCTAACGCCTGAGCTCAGCTGCAAGCGATCTGCTCAATATGCGACTCACCAGCGTGAATGCACTAGCATCTCGATAGGCGATCAACCGTAATGGCTTCCTCAAATCTCGCGCTTGTCAGTTGCAGCGTTTCGTTAGCTGGCCTGCGCGACAACCAGCATGCGCCCGGGTCCCAGCCGCTCCGGGACACGCGCTACAAAGGACGTGAACGTGCGTAAGTGGCTAAAGTCGGCCGCTCGGAGCGCTGCGGACAACTCCGGCCACGTGATGACCGCATATGGATGCTCGCGTCTCAACTCCCACATGATCCCACTGGCTTCGCGTACCTCGTAGCGTTCGTCGGTGATGAACAGCGCGTTGTCGTAGTCAAGGCGGTGACGCCGCTCGAGGCGGATCATGCGGCCGTCTAGCTCTCGCGCGTCCATGGCCGGGCCCCTGTACTCGTAGAGGATCCGTAGCAGATTCGGGAGGTCCAGCACAAGTAGACCACCGGCGCGCAGGGCCTGGCGGCATTGGCCGAGTGCGTCGGCACGAGCGGCAGGTGTAGTCAGATAGGCGAAGCTCCCGTTGATACCCACCACGAGATCGGCGGGCGTGACGTCACCGGTTCGCGCCTGGATGTCGGTGAAGCCACCGACGCGAACTTCGGCGCCCACGACCTCCCGAAGGCGTGCCGCTGCATGCGCGGCGTACTCCACGTCCGGCTCCAACCCGAGCACTTGCCATCCACGCGCAGCCAGCGGCGGAAGGAGGCGTCCGAGACCGCACCCGACGTCAAGGACGCGTGGTGCAGCCACTCTGTCGAGCTGCGAAGTCACCAGCCACGCCAGGAAATCAACAATGGGCGTCGGGTCGGTGTCGAATGCGGCGTAGAGTGCAGCGGCAGGCGATGCAATCGGCGGCGGCGAGAGCTCCATCGTGCCTGTTAAGGTGTGGCCAGCTAACGCTGATTATACAGCAAAGACTGTAATATCCGACGCAGATGATGCAGCGTTCCCCCGACAAACCAGCACGTCTTCGCTGCCGATGCTTCGCCGTCGCGCGACACGACCGGCGTAACTCCCGCTCGATCAAACCCTTCTCAGCTTCCGTCCGGACGCCCTCGCGTGTCATGCGGCGCAGCGTTGCTGCATGACCTGCGCGATTATCGATTCGGGCCGAAGTAGGATGAGGGGCAGCTCGCGCTCGGCCTCGCCGTCAACCGTCGGTGACGAGCTGAACGACACCAGCCTCCACGCGGATGCGAACCTCCGTCCGGCTGCGGTAGCTTGTGCCCATGCGCTCACTCGTCGCCATCGTCGCGCTCATCGCGCCGTTCTCCGCGCCAGCGCACGCCATCGCCGCCCCCGTCCATCCGTGGGAGAAGCAGGAGCTCACCTTCCACACCGCGCGCCGCTACGCCAACCCGTACACCGACGTCACGGTGTGGGTCGACCTCGACGGCCCGAACTTCCACCAGCGCGTCTACGGCTTCTGGGACGGCGACAGCACCTTCCGCGTCCGCCTCGTCGCCACCGCACCAGGCACCTGGCGCTGGAGTGCCGGGTCCGCGCCAGCTGATCCGGGAATCGCCAGCAAGCGCGCCACCTTCACCGCCGTCGCATGGACGGAGCAGGAGAAGCAGCTCAATCCGCTGCGCCATGGCTTCCTCCGCGCGACATCCAACAATCACGCACTCCAATTCGCCGACGGCACGCCGTTCTTCGCCCTCGGCGACACCTGGTACGCCGCCGGCACGAACCGTTTCCGCTGGTACGACGACGACCGAGCGCGGCCGATGGGGCCAGAGGCCGGCTTCAAGGACTACGTCCGCTTCCGCAAGGTGCAGGGCTACAACTGGGTGAGCATCATCGCGGCATTCCCCAACTGGGACAACGACGGCCTCTCCTGGCACATCGTCGATACGGCGAACAAGGTGACGGTGCGCTCGGCGTGGCTGGAGTTCGGCACGGGGCCCGACGCGCGCACCGGCACGGCGAAGAACATGAAGAACGAGGGCGGGCGGCCCTTCCTCTTTCCCGGCAAGGCGAAGGGATACGAGACCGTCTTCCCCGATATGGACCGCATCAACCCCGAGTACTTCAAGTACGTCGACCGCAAGATCGACTACCTGAACGCGCAGGGGTTCGTGGCGTTCGTCGAGTCGTTCCGCCGCGACGCGAGCGAGCTGTGGATGAAGCACCACGCGTGGCCCGAGTCGCCGGCGCGGTACATGGGCTACATCCGCGCACGCTACGGCGCGAACAACATCGTGTTCAGCCCAGTGCACCTCGACATCATCGACGAGAGCATCACGGTGCCGCAGTTCAACGCCGCGGTCGCGCGAATGCTCGAGCGCTATGGGCAGCCGCCGTTCGGCACGCTGATGTCGGCCAATGCGAACCCGTCGACGTACACGAACTGGGGTCCCGACTCGTGGGTCACGCTGCACACGACGGGCAACAAGCGCGAGCACGAGTACTACTGGTATCTCACCGAGATCTTCCGCGCGCCGCGCACGCACCCCGCTCTCAACGGCGAGCCGTACTACTCCGGCTACGTCGACGCGCGCGGCCTGAACGGCGGCTACCGCTACGGCGCGGCCGGCGGCTCGGAGCGCGACGCGCAGTTCGTGCGCTCGTCGATGTACGGCAGCGTGCTCTCCGGCGGGCTCGCCGGCCACGTGTACGGCGCCGAGGGGATCTGGGGTGCCGACATCGAAGCCGCAGCGCCGACGCACATGTGGGACGCGTTCCGTTGGGTATCCGGCGCGAACATGAGCCACCTGCCGACGTTCGTGCTGTCGGAGGGGAAGCGCTATCAGGAGCTCGTGCCCGACGACTGGGTGGTCCCCTCGCGCACGCCGAACACGAAGGCGTATGAGGGGTGGGCGTACGCGGCGCGCACGCCGGACATGGGCTTCTTCCTCGCGTACTTCGAGAAGGGGGCGCAGCGCGCGAAGATCCGCGGGGCGAAGCCCGAAACCGTCTATCGAGCGCGCTGGTTCGATCCGCGCACCGGCAGCTGGCGCGACGTGGGGTCTGGCCGGCTCACGGCGAACAACATCGGGGAGATCGTGTTGCCGGAGTTGCCGAGCGAGGAGGACTGGGGGTTGAGTCTGGTGCGGTAGCTCGCCGGCACGGCTCTCCGGGTCGTCATCCACGAGCAGCGTATCGTCCTTCTCCATCAGCGAGCTCGCTATCGGCTCGCGAGCGTGCTCGCGCGCCCACTGTCACATTCCGCGTCGCCATCTCGTCTCCGGTTCGACCCAAGACTGGAGACGACACATGCGAGTCCTCGTGGCAGGCAGCACGGGAGCGATCGGCATTCCGCTCGTGCGACAGCTCGTCGCGCGCGGGCACCAGGTGGTCGCGACGACGCGGCGGCTCGACCGAGCCGAGCGGTTGCGCCGCCTTGGCGCGACGGTGGCGACGATGGACGGCCTCGACGCCGCGTCCGTCGGCGAGGCGGTCGCGCGCGCCGAGCCGGACGCGATCATCCATCAGATGACGGCGCTCTCCGGCAAGCCGGACATGCGCCACTTCGACCGCTGGTTCGCGGCGACGAACGCGCTGCGGACCGCGGGCACGCGCAATCTGCTCGCGGCGGCGCAGGCGGCCGGCGTGCGCCGACTGATTGCGCAGAGCTACGCCGGCTGGAACATCGACCGTGGGGGGCGCGGACCCGCGACCGAAGACGAGCCCCTCGACACCGATCCCGCGCCGGCGCAGCGCGAGACGCTCGCGGCAATCCGCTTCCTCGAGCGTGCCGTGACTGAGGCGCCGCTCACGGGGATCGTCCTTCGCTACGGCAGCTTCTACGGACCGGGCGCCTCGGATACGTTGGTGGACATGGTGCGCAAGCGGATGATGCCGGTCATCGGGAGTGGCTCCGGCATCTGGTCCTGGATCCACGTCGACGACGCAGCCGCGGCGACGGTCGCCGCGCTCGAGCGTGGAGAGCCCGGCATCTATCACGTCGCCGACGACGAGCCTGCCCCCGTCGCCGAGTGGCTGCCGTACCTCGCGCAGGCCATTGGCGCGAAGCCACCGCTCCACCTCCCTGCGTGGCTCGGCCGACTCGTCGCGGGAGAAGTCGTCGTGCGCATGATGACCGACGTGCGTGGCGTCTCGAACGAGAAGGCGAAGTGGGTGCTCGACTGGCGCCCGCGCTGGACGACCTGGCGCGACGGGTTCCGTCACGCGCGAACAGAGCCCGCGGGCGATCGGCGCGAGGCAGCCGCGTGAGCAACGGGCCAGAGACGTTCGAGAGCCTGCGGCCGCTGCTGTTCTCGATCGCGTATCGCATGCTCTCGAGCGTCAGCGATGCCGAGGACGTGCTCCAGGAGACATATCTGCGATACCGCCGCGCCATCGACGATGGCGTCTCGATCGCGTCGCTCAAGGCGTACCTCTCGACCATCGTGACGCGGCTGGCGCTCGATCACGCCAAGTCGGCGCAGCAGCGCCGCGAGGAGTACGTCGGCGTTTGGCTTCCCACGCCGCTGCTCACCGACGGCGACGACGACGATCCCGCGGCGCGCGCCGAGCTGGCGGAGTCGGTCTCGATGGCGTTCCTGCTCGTGCTCGATCGGCTCAATCCCGTCGAGCGCGCCGTGTTCCTGCTGCACGACGTGTTCGGTTACGCCCACGATGAGATCGCGACGATCGTCGAGGTCAGCGCGGCGAACAGCCGGCAGATCGCGACGCGGGCGCGGCGGCGGGTGCAGGCGGAGCGTCCCCGATTCGAGAGCTCGCCGGAGGAGCGCGATCGTCTCGCGCAACGGTTCTTCGCCGCCGTCACGGAGGGCGACGTCGACGGCCTGGTGCAGCTGCTCGCCGATGACGTCGTCACGTACGGCGACGGCGGGGGCAAGGCGCCACAGTGGCCGACCCCGATCACCGGCGCCGAGCGCGTGGCGCGTCTCTTCGCCGGACTGGGACATCGGATGC
>JBJMNN010000281.1:0-10167 GCA_045804245.1 Gemmatimonadaceae bacterium
AACGACGACCGTGGATCTTCAAAAGCGATCTGACGGAAGCTGCCGGATCACTTCGAGCCGCCATGCAGACCACTCGTGGCGATCGAACCGGGAACGGCCACGGATGGCCACGGATCGGCATGGAAAGGGCCGGATCGCTGGCGGAGAGATCTCGGCCCCGGACCGTCAAAGACTTTGCAGGCGTGGGTGGAGAGGAGCGCTGCGTCGAGCAGGAGTCTCGATGCCGAGTGCAGTGCTCTGCGCCTCTGCGCACCTCTGCGCCTCTGCGTGAAAACCCGTGGCGCGACGGTCCGTCCCGCCGGAGGTTCGCGCAGAGGCGCAGAGCCGTGCGCCGGGATCGGCCACCGGCGCCGTGGTCCGCAGAGGCGCAGAGAACAGCTCGTGGCGGAGGGATCGCGGCCCCGGACCCTAAAAGACTTTTGTGATTGTGGATGGCGAGGAGCGGTGCGCCGGTCCGAGCAGCTCGACCCAGCAAGGAGTTCATCCGGCCGTCTCCGTCAGATCGCCGTTCCAGATCCGCGTTCCGTCGTTCGTTCGATCGGCGCGCGATTCGTCCGGCTCGCAATCTCTACGAGCCGGTACTCCGCTCTGGCACTTCCCCGCTCACGATTCGTACGGGAATTCCACCGTTCGTCGTTCGCGCCACGACGTGCAGTGGGATCCGCAGTTGCCGCTCGAGCGCGACGTCCGGCGAGAGCAGGGTTACGCGCCACCCGGGGGCACGGCGTCGGAGGACGTTGCCGAGCTGCGCCCAGAGGTCCCGTACTCGGGAGCTGTCGCCGACGCGGACGCCGTACGGCGGATTGCTCACGATCCAGCCGCGCTCCGCATCGGGAAGTTGCATCGCCGAGATCGCGTGCACGCCAAGCTCGATGTCCGACGTCACCTCGGCGCGCGCGGCGTTGCCGCGCGCGCTCTCGATGGCGCCCGCATCCCGATCGCTCCCGATGATCGCGCCTGGAGCGGCCCCTAGCGTCGGCGCGCCGAGCTCGGCCCTGACCGCTCGCGCCAGCTCCGACGACACGCCGGGCCATCGTTCCACGGCGAATCGCCTGTGCGCTCCGGGCGGGATCCGCCGCGCTGCGAGCGCGGCCTCGATCAGGATCGTACCCGATCCGCACATCGGATCCACGAGCGGTGCCAGGCCGTCCCACCCCGATGCGGCGACCAGCGCCGCAGCGAGCGTCTCACGCAACGGGGCCTTGGCCGTCGCCTGGCGATAGCCGCGCCGGTGCAGCAGCGCACCCGATGCGTCGGCGCTCACCGTGCATCGATCCCGGTAGAACCGAACGATGAACAGCGACGAGTCGTCGCGATCGAGCAGTTCATCGACGGCAGCGCTGTCGGCCTCGGCCCGCACGCCGGCCACGGCGCGCGACACGGCATCAGCCAGGCGCTGCGCAACCGCATCCGAATGGTACAGCCGCGATTTCCGGCAGGTGACGCGGAAGCGCACGCTCGCGCCTGGCGCCACTGTCGACGCCCACGGTATGCGCCTGGCCCAGCGCTCGAGCTCGATGAAGCTCCGCGCCTCGAACTCGGCGACGCGAACCAGCACGCGCGACGCGATTCGGAAGCCGACATTGGCCGCGATCACGCTGCGAATGTCGCCACTCCATGCGACACCGCCTTCGTCGATCCGCGCCGGCAGGCCGAGCATCTGCGCCTCCGCGAGGGCGAACGGCTCGAGGCCAGGCGCCACCGCGGCGAAGCACTCGAGCCGCTTCGGCGGTACAGGGGTAGGGACCGGCTTCGGCCGGCCGGTCGGCTTCGGGCGCGTCGTCACCAGGCAAGGCTAATCGAGGCACCCTCGGCGCGCGACCGCGGTTTGCAACCATGGCAGAGCGTCTGTCAGGCTCGCGCCGTCAGACCGCGTATTCTCGGTCAAGCTGGCAGAAATCGACTGGTCCGCGCGCTGCTTTCTCAGGGAGCACCGCCGCCATGGCGGACCGATATCACTTCAAATCCCCATGGAGACCAGGATCATGTTGAACACTCGCTCTCTCGGCTCGTCGCTCGACCGCATGCTCACTCTCAATCGTGCCCTCGATCAGGCGTTCAACGGCGTGACCGGCTCGCGTGTCTGGGTGCCGGCGCTGGACGTCGCCGAGCGCGGCGATGCCTACGTCATTCACGCCGAGCTTCCGGGGGTCAGCCCCGATCAGGTCGACGTGAGCTTCGAGCAGAACATCCTGACCATTCGCGGCTCGAAGCCCGCCAGCTTCGACGTCGCGTCGGATGGTGAGGTCCGGGTCTTCGCGGCCGAGCGCGTTCACGGCAGCTTCGAGCGCTCGGTTCGTCTTCCCGAGTTCGTCGATGCGGACAAGATCGACGCGAACTTCACGAACGGGTTGCTGACTGTGACCGTGCCGAAGGCCCAGGCCGCCCAGCCGCGCAAGATCACGATCCGCGGCACGTCGGCGAGCGGCGAGCAGCAGCAGATCCAGGGCTGAGGAACGCTCGAAATCGTGGGAAAGAAAGGGCCGGCGCGACAGCGCCGGCCTTTTTCTTCGCGCGCCGTGCTGATCGAGTCGTTGGACGGAGTACCATGGGATTCCCGGCGGTACTCCAGTACTTCGGTACCCAGTACTCGTACCTTGTATGCCCACCGGGCGGCCCGCTTCCTGCCACCAGCCGCGGACATGACTCAGGTCGTAACCAAGGCCCGCGCTCGCGCTGTCCTTCGCGAGCGCTTTGGCCATACCGACTTCCGCCATGGTCAGTGGGAGCCGGTGCGAGCCGTGCTCTCGGGCCACGATGCACTCGTCGTCATGCCCACGGGCAGCGGCAAGTCCATCGTCTATCAGCTTCCCGCGCTGCTGCTTCCGGGGCTCACCATCGTCGTGAGTCCGCTCATCGCGCTGATGAAGGACCAGCAGGACAAGCTGCACGCACACGGCGTGGACGCGCTCGCCATGCATTCGCATCTGTCCGCGGGCGAGTCGCGGGAGACGGCGCGCCAGGTGCAGGAGGGCGAGGGAGAGATCCTCTACCTCACCCCCGAGCGGTTCAAGGACCGCGACTTCTTCGACCACTTGCTGACACGCACCGTGAGTCTCTTCGTCGTCGACGAAGCGCATTGCGTGAGTCAGTGGGGCCATGACTTCCGTCCGGACTACCTCACGCTCGGCTCGGTCGTCGCGCGGCTCGGCAAGCCGCCGATCCTCGCACTGACCGCCACGGCCACGGCCGAAGTACGCGCCGACATCGCGCGCCAGCTCGGCATGCGCGACCCCGAGATCACGATCACCGGCTTCGCGCGCCCGAATCTGCGGTTCGAGGTGCGTCGCACGGTGAACGTCGCCAGCAAGGACGCCGAAGTGGAGCGCGTTCTCACCGAAGCCACGGGGAGCGGCATCATCTACTGCGCGACGATCAAGGAAGCCGAACGACTCCATGAGCTGTACAGCCCTCGCTTCCGCGTCGGTCTCTATCACGGCAAGATGGCGCCCGCCGACCGGAAGGCATCGCAGGACGCGTTCATGGCGGACGAGCTCATCGCGATCATCGCGACGAACGCCTTCGGACTCGGCATCGACAAGCGCGACCTGCGATTCGTGCTGCACTACCACTTTCCCGGCTCGGTCGAGGCGTACTATCAGGAAGCGGGTCGCGCGGGACGCGACGGTAAGCCGGCGATCTGCTCGATCCTCTATCGCGTCGAGGATTCGCGCGTGCAGTCCTATTTCCTCGGCGGGAAGTATCCCGACGTGGAGGAGGCGGCGAAGGTCGCGATCCTGCTCGAGCAGTATCCACTGGGCGAGCGCGTGGAGCTCGACACGCTGGCCGAGCGGTCGGGCGTCGCACGCCGCAAGGCGCGCATCGTGCTCGTCCTGCTGAAGCGGCACGGCCTCGTGCGCGAACATCGTGGCGGCGGATGGGAGCGACTGCAGAGCCGGCTCACCACCGTCGACCTGAGCGCCGATCTCACCGACTACGAGGAGCGGCGCGTCCAGGATCGGGCGAAGCTGCAGTCGATGGTGTCGTACTGCCAGAGCGCCCAGTGCCGCACGCGCTTCATCCTGGAGTACTTCGGCGAGCCCGCCGCGCCCGATTGGGTGTGCGGCAACTGCGACGCATGCGACACCCAGCGCGCCTATGCGCAGCGCACCCGGAGGGCCGTCGCGCTGGCGTGAGGCCGCGCCACTCGCGTCAGTCCAGCATCTGATCGAGCAGGCGCGACAGTGGATCGTGGTCCATCGGCATTTCCACCACCCGCAACCCGAGGCGTCTGGACAACTCGCTCACGTCGCGTCTCGTGCGGCGTGAGCGGAAGAGCAGCACGCGACTCCCCGTCATGAGTGCCGGACCGATGAACGCGTCCGAGCAAGCCTCCTCGTGATCGCAGTCGACGACGACGAGCCGTGGCCGCACACGGAGCAGCGCGGCGCGTGCGGGTTCCTCGGAGTGCGGAAAGCGTGGAGCGTGTCCCGCGAGCTCGATCGCGGCGCCGATCAGTGCGGCGGCGAGCGGTTCCGACGACAGCACGAGCACGGGCACGTGTCTCAGATCGTCATCCGGGACGGGGGGCAGCATCGCGTCGTGAAGAGATGACGGGTGTGGGGCCCGGGCGCCGCAAGAGGGGGACCAATCGACACGCTCGGGCGAGTCTCGCCCCTTGACTGGCGCTGCAGGGCGATAAACATTCGTCGCCCGCGCGACTGGCTCAGCCATCGCCGCCCGCCCATCGGTATGCGTTCTCCCGACCCACCCCCGCCGCGAATGATGATGGCGCACGACTCGAGTCAGCCGCCGTCGAGTCGCCTCGACGACGAACTGCTCAATGCCATACGCCTCGCACTGCGCGGGTACGAGCATGATGCCGAGCAGGCGAGCGCGCTTCAGGCCTCGCTCCTGCTCGTCGCCACCGAGGCGCGTGCGCGTGATATCCTTCCCGAGCAGTTGCTCGTCAAGCTGAAGGAGGCGTGGAGCTCGCTGCCGGAGGTCCGCGCGATGCACGATTCCCACGAGCGGGCGCGCCTGCTGGAGCGCGTCGTGACGATGTGCATCCGGGAGTATTACAACGCCTGACCCGCACGCTCGTGCGTGAGTGCCCCTTCCCGAACGAGCACCCCCGACGTGATCGCCCCTTCCCGCACGCGAACGCCGATCTATCGGCTCCGTAGGCGTCTCGGCACGGTCCCCCTGCCGCGGCTTCGGCGCGCGCTCCTCGTGGTCTATCTCCTCGTCGCCGCCCTCGACGCGACGGGCAAGGCACTCGCGGCGAACCCGCGCGTCAACGCGCTGGCGCAGGCGCTGGTGGGCGGACGGGCGCGTGCGCAGCTCGATCACGCCGCGCGGCCGTCGGGCAACTTCGAGATCTTCCGCGCCGCGTCGCGGCACCTGCTGACGGGCCAGGACCTCTACGCCGAGTATCCCGGCGAGCACACCGATCGCTTCAAGTACAGCCCGACCTTCGCGCTGCTCTTCGCGCCGCTGGCGTGGATCCCGTGGCCGGTCGCGCTCTTCCTCTGGAGCGCGCTGAATGCGCTCGTCCTGTTCGTTGCGGTGGAGCGCGTGCTGCCCGGACGGCGGGGGATGTTCGCCATGGGCCTTCTGCTGCTCGAAGTGCTGCGGGGAATGCAGAACGCGCAGAGCAACGCGCTCGTCGCCGCGCTCATCGTGCTCTCCTTCGCGTCGCTGGAGCGGCATCGAGGGTGGCGCGCTGCGCTCGCCGTCGCCCTGGGCGCGTGCGTGAAGATCTTCCCGCTCGCGGCGCTCACCTTCGCCATTCCTCGTCGGCGCGCCGTGCGCGTCGGCATCGCGGCGGGCGTCGTCGGGCTCGCGCTCGTGGTGCTGCCGCTCGTGCTGCTCTCCCCGGCCGCGCTCGCGGCGCAGTACGGCTCGTGGCGCGGCGTCGAGGCGAGCGATGCGCAGCAACGCTGGTTCTCGGTGATGGAGCTGGTGCACCGCATCACCGGCGTGACGTGGCCGAACTGGCCGCTGCAGCTCCTCGGCACCCTCGCACTGATGGCGCCGCTCGCGATTCGGCGCGACCGATGGGACGAGGGGCGCTTCCGGCTGTCGTATCTGTGCTCCGTGTTGCTCTACGTGGTGCTGTTCAACCACCAGGCAGAGCGCGCGAGCTACCTGATCGCGTTCACGGGGGCCACGATCTGGTTCGTCGCCGAACCACGAACCCGCGCGCGCACCGCGCTCTATGCCCTCGCGGCGTTGACGATCCCCGTGATGTCCACCCTCATCCCCGGCGCCTGGCTCCGCACGCCGGAGATGACGACGTATCGTCTCGTGCTGCCCTGTCTGGCGATCTGGCTCGTGATTCAGTATGAGCTGCTGCGGCGGCCGCTCGCAGCGCAGAACTCGCGGGCGTCAGACGAGCTGGGCGTCGAGCTCGAGCTGAACGTTGCCCTTCAGGGCGGTTGAGACGGGACAGCCCTCCTTCGTCGCCTGGGCGATCGCCTGGAACTTGGCGGGATCGACACCGGCGGCCGCGACCCGCGAGCGCAGCACGATTCGGGTGATCTTCCACCCCTCGCCCTGCTTCTCGATCGAGCAGTCGGCCTTCGTCTCGACGCTCGTCGGCTCGTAGCCCTCCTTCACCAGGGCGAACGCGAGGGCCATGCTGAAGCAGGCCGCATCGGCCGCCGCGAGCAGCTCCTCGGGGTTGGAGCCCGATCCGCTCTCGAACCGCGAGCTGAAGTTGTACTGTCCGGACAGCCCGGTCTGCCCGTGGAACTCGCCCTGCCCCTTGAGACCACCTTTCCATCCGGCGGTCGCGCTTCTGGTCGGCATCGTCTCGACTCCTCGTACGTGGTGTGTGATGTCGCGGTACACGCGGGCGCGGTGACGCTTGACGCGTCATCACCCTGGCGGTTTATCTCCAACCATGACGGAACCGGTCGCTGAGCCTTCGCTTCCGCCGTCCGTGGCGCGCGTCCTGAGCACGTTCCGCGCCCTCGGTCGCGAGGAGAAGATGCAAGCCCTGCTGCACTACGCGAAGAAGCTGGAGCCGGTCCCCGAACGGTTCCTCGCCCTCGACCGCGCCGCGTTCAACGTGCCCGAATGTCAGACGCACGTCGATCTGTTCCCCGAAGTGCGTGATGGCAAACTCTACTTCTACGCCGATCTCAACGTCCGCCAGTCGCCGACGATCGCCGCCTTCCTCGCGATCCTGTTCTCGGCGATCAATGGCCATCCGCCCGAGACCACGCTCGCCATTCCGTCGGACTTCGTGCGGCATGTGATGGAAGGCATCGGCCTCGCTGGCCGCGAGGCCGGGCTGAACGCGATGACGACACGCCTGAAGCGCCACGCACAGCTCGCGCTCGCGAACGCTGGAGCACCTTCACACCACGACCCGCAATGACCGAGACGCCGCAGAGCTACGCCAATCACCGGCGCGTCTTTCCGCTCTACCACCTCTTCGCTCTGCCGGTCCTCCTCGCGCACGTCGCGATCACGTTCGTCGGCGCGCTCCGCGAGCCCACGCTCTGGACGTTGTGGATGGTCGTCGTCGCGGTCGGCCTCGTCGCGGCGGTCGTCGCGAACCGCGCGTCGACGCTCATCGTGCAGAATCGCGTCATCGGGCTCGAGATGCGGCTGCGGCTCGCCACGGTGCTCCCTGTCGAGCTGTGCCAGCGCATCCCGGAGCTCGGTATCAAGCAGCTCGTCGGACTCCGCTACGCCGGCGATGCCGAGCTGGCCGGCCTCGTGGAGCGCTGCCTGCGCGGCGAGCTGCCCACGGCCGACGCGGTGAAGCGCGCCGTTCGGCAGTGGCGCCCCGACTACGTACGCGCCTGAACGCGCCACTCGTCACGCTACTCCGCTTCCGATCGTGATCGAACGTCTCCTCAGCGCCTGGGCATGGGCCGCCGCGGTGCTCCTCTGTCTCGTCGGCTTCTTCTACGTCGCCGCAGTCTGGATCGTCACCGCGCCGTTCGATCCCGGACGGTATCAGGCGGGACGCGCGCTCCGCCGCCTCGCCATGTCGCACGTGGCGCTCACCCGGCTCTGGCGCTTCGAGACGGAAGGCATGCCGCCGGAGGGACCACGCCGGCCGTACGTCGTCGTCTCCAATCACGAGTCGTACGCCGACATCTTCCTCGTGTCGCACTTTCCGTGGGAGATGAAGTGGCTCTCGAAGCACACGATCTTCCAGATCCCGGTGATGGGCTGGATGATGCGCATGGCGCTCGATGTGCCGGTGCGCCGCGGCGAGCGGGGGAGCGCGCTCGCCGCTCTTGCCGAGTGCCGCGACCGGCTCGCGCGTCGCGTGAGCGTGATGATCTTCCCCGAGGGCACGCGCTCGCGCAACGACGACCTGCTGCCCTTCAAGGACGGCGCCTTCCATCTCGCCATCCAGGCGCGCGTGCCGATCCTCCCGATCGCGATCGCCGGCACGCGCGCATGCATGGCGAAGGGGAGCTTCGCCTTCCGTCGCGCCCACGCGAAGGCGCGCGTGCTCGCGCCGATCGCCACCGACGGGCTCACGATGGCCGACCTGCCCGCGCTGCGCGAGCGCACGCGCGCCACGATCGACGCGGCACGGCGCGCGCTCCAGCGCGAGCTCGACGCGAAGCCGGCGTGACGCCTTTCACGTCCGCCGAGCTGGCCGCGGCCCCGCGCGACGAGGACGAGCTCGAGGAACGGCTCTCGCGGCCAACCCCCGCGCTGACGGCGGCGCTCACCGCCGCGCCTGGCGACATCATCGTGCTCGGCGCCGGTGGAAAGATGGGCCCGTCGCTGGCGCGCATGGCGCGGCGCGCCGATCCATTGCGTCGCGTGATCGCCGTGTCGCGCTGGACGAACCGCCAGGCGGCCGAGGCGCTCGAGGCCCACGGCGTCGAGACCATCAGCGCGGACCTCCTCTCGCCGCGCGAGCTCGCCGCGCTGCCCGATGCGCCGAACGTCGTGTTCATGGCGGGACAGAAGTTCGGCACGACGGGCACTCCGACCGCGACCTGGGCGATGAACGCCGCCGTGCCCGCGTTCGTCGCCGAGCGTTTCGCGGGCACGCGCACCGTCGTGTTCTCCACGGGCAACGTCTACCCGCTCACGCCACCGACGCGCGGCGGCTCGCGCGAGAGTGATCCCCTCGCACCGGTCGGCGAGTATGCCTTCTCGTGTCTCGCGCGTGAGCGGATCTTCGGCGCGGCCGCTGTCCGTCACCATACGCCGGTCGCGATCGTGCGGCTCAACTACGCACACGATCTCCGCTACGGCGTGCTGACCGATCTCGCGCTGCGCGTGGTGCGTGGCGATCCGATCGACCTCGCCATGGGGTACGTCAACGTCATCTGGCAGGGCGACGCGAACGCGTTCGCGCTCGCCGCGCTCGCGAAGGCCGTGGCCCCGGAGCCATTCGTCGTCAACGTCGTCGGCCCTGAGACGCACCGCGTGGCCGATCTCGGGCGCGCGCTGGGCGAGCGGTTCGGCGTCGAGCCGGTGCTCGCCGGTACCGAAGGCACCGACGCGCTCCTGAGCGACGCGTCGCGCATGCGCGAGCTGCTCGACCACTCACTGGTCCCCGTCGGCACGCTGCTCGACTGGGTGGCGGCTTGGGTGCGTGCCGGCGGACCGCTGCTCGGCAAGCCGACGGGTTTCGAACGGCGCGATGGCCGCTTCTGACCGCGAGCGCGCACTGCGCGCGTCGCTCGGCGAAGGCGTGGTGATTCCCGCGCATCCGCTCGCGCTCACTGCGGAGCGTCGGCTCGACGAGCGCCATCAGTGCGCCCTCACGCGGTACTACCTCGACGCGGGCGCGGGCGGGATCGCAGTCGGCGTGCACACCACGCAGTTCGCCATCCGGCAGCCCGAGCACGGACTGTATCGCCCGGTGCTCGAGCTCGCGGCGGAGACGGCGCGCGCTTGGCGACACGCATCGCGCGCACCGATCGCGCTCGTCGCCGGCGCGATCGGTCAGACCGCGCAGGCCGTGGCCGAGGCGGAGGTCGCCGCGTCGCTCGGCTACGACCTCGTGCTGCTGAGCCTCGGCGCACTACGCGACGCGAGCGACGAGGCGCTGATCGCCCATTGCCGTGCCGTGGCCGAGGTGCTGCCGCTCTTCGGCTTCTACCTGCAGCCGGCGGTCGGCGGCCGCGTGCTCGGCTACCACTTCTGGCGCGCCTTCGCCGAGATCGAGCGCGCCTGGGCGATCAAGATCGCGCCCTTCGACCGCTACCGGACGCTCGACGTCGTGCGCGCCGT
>JBJMNN010000282.1:0-64445 GCA_045804245.1 Gemmatimonadaceae bacterium
CGAAGCAAGAGATGGTCGCTTCGACGGCGGTGTCATCCCAGACGACCTGCAGCGCCAGTGGATCCAGGGCACCGGTCCCGCGGCGCGTCCGCGCGCTGGCACCGCCGAGAGCATTCGCAACGTCGCCTACGCGCTCCTCTCGGGAGCCGACGGCTGGATGTTCGACGGCGAGGACGCGCTCGGGCAGGTCGACACCATGTCGCTCGACAACCAGCGCAGTCTGCGATTGGCCTTCGAGCGAGCCGACGTGTTCATGGCCGCGGCCGAGCGGGTCGCCGGGGAGATGAATGCATGGGCGCGCGAGTTCCTCGGCCGCGACATCATAAGCGACTGCCGCACGCAGCTCGACTTCACGACGCGCATCTTCCGTGCGCGCGGGCTGCATCTCGACGATCGACACATCGCGCATTCCACGGGCGATCCGCTCGGCGCGTCTCTGGTCGATCTCGCGCTCTACGTCGTCGCCAATCATGCCCGGCTCCGTGGCGAGGGACGCAGCGTCGTCCTCTATCTCCCCAAGATCCAGACCGCCGAGGAAGCCGCGCTCTGGAACGACATGCTCGACGCCGTCGAGGTGTATCTCGGCCTGCCGGCCGGCACGATCAGGGTTTACGTGCTCGTCGAGCAGCTCGAAGCGTCGTTCCAGCTCATGGAGATCCGCGCGGCGCTTGGGCCCCACTTCGTCGGTTTCAACACCGGGCGCTGGGACTACATCAACAGCGTCGCGGACGCCGCGTCGTGGGATCCAGCGATCGTGCACCCCAATATCGACGCGGTCACGATGACCTTCGGTTACATGAAGGCCTACGAGGATCGTGTGCGCCGCGCGGTGAACACCCCCGATCGCAACGGGCGGTTCGCGCTCTGGCAGGGCGGCATGGAACCGAACATCCCCGTCGGCTCGCCGGCCGGCGTGCACGCCGGCATGGCGCGCGCGGTCGCCGGCGCCGAACGCGAGCAGCGGGAGGGCGCCAGCGGCAAATGGGTCGCGCACTGGAAGATGGTCCATATCGTCCGTCCGGTCTGGGAGAAGGTGGGCGACGCCAATCAGCTGGGCCGCGCCTTTCCGCGGCTCGAGTACACGCGCACCGATGCCGACGGACTGCTCCGGCTCGAGCCCGCGCCGCGGACGATCCGCGGTGCGCGTGACCTGATCAGCGTCGCGCTGCAGTACGGCAACGCGTTCGGTCGCGGCTTTCAGGCCGCCGCGCTGAAGCCCGCCGATTTCTTCGGCGACGATGATGTGCTCTATCTCATGGAGGACATGGCGACCGGTGAGATCCGGTTGAGCATCCTGTGGGAATGGGTGCACAAGGGAGCGCGGCTCACCGCGCCGGATCCCGCCGCCGGCGTAGGCGAGAACGAGCCGTTCACCCTCGAGCTGTGCCAGCGACTGATCGCCGAGGAGTACGAGAAGCTCCGGCGCGCCGACAACCGCGACGTGCACGACGACTCGAAGACCACGACGCTGCCGGTCGCACGCGAGATCGTCGAGCGCTACGTCGCCGAGTCGGTGAAGCCGCCCTGGTACGTCGATCTGTTGAATCTCACCCTCGGCGTCCACGACGTCGCGACGGCTCGTGCGCGCATCGCGCGCTACGTCGAGGCGTTCGCCGCCGACCGGACGCGCCTCACCGGGAATCTCGATTTCGTGTAGGTGCAGCCGGCCGGCGCCGGCGCGCCCCACAGCAATCTGGCCTGTGGGCGCGCATCAGCGGCGACGCTACGGCGCGGGCGCGTAGTCCACCACGAACACGGCATCGAGAATGCCCAGGCTACCGAGCAGGGTCCCGAACGCCTTGTGCGCGGGGTGGGGAAGGTAGGCATCGCGCGCGGCGGCATTCGTGAACGTCACCTGAAACACGTGCGTGAATCCCTGGTTCAACTTTTCCGGGCTGTTGTTCACGCCGTACTCCAATGCAAGGATGCCCGGAATTTTCTCCCTGAGGGCGACGAACGCCTCCGTGACCTGGCGGATCTTCTCGGGACTCGCGTCGGGCTTGTACCGGAACACGACGACGTGGCGCACGGCGCCGGCGGGAGTGGGGGCCACGACCGGCCGAGTGGCGGGCGTCGTGCTGCAAGCTATGGCGGCGAACGCGGCGAGGCAGGTGATCAGAGTTGTACGCATGGTCTCGGTCGACGGAGGCGGATGAGGATGCGTGCAATCTCGCGCGCGGACGTCCCGCGTCCAGACGGGCGTGCACGGTCGTGCGCGCGCCGATGCCCGCATCGAGCGCGTTCGGGACGCGACTCCCTGCCTTGAAAGCAGCCCGTGCCCAGAATGTGTCAACCATCGACTCGGCGATAGCTGAGGTATCCGTTCTCGATTCGTGCCGGCGACGTCAGTCGATGCCGAGCACTCTTCTCCACGTCGAACAGATGCACGACGTCCAGCCCGAGTGCAACGAGCACGTCGGCGATCAATCGCCGATGGCAGCGCCACCACAGGATCTCCGCGCACATGATCGCCGTGCGTAATCCACCGGCCACCATCAGCAGTTCGAACAGACCTTCGGCGAATTCCTCGGTGCCGAGGTAGCCGGCGTAGGCGCGAAACGCAGGATGCGTCCACGCGAGATCGTCCGTGCCGGGTAGCTGACGACGGCGCCCTCCGAGTGCGGCGATCCAGTGGTACGCGATGCCGGAGAGTTCCAGTTCGACTTGCAGCGCGGCGGAATCGAACTGGGGGAGTCTGCGCGAGCCTGGGTGGCGCCGCACATCCACGACCAGCTCGATGCGAGCGCTCTCCAGCGTCAGCACGAAGTCCTCGATGGACCGAGTCGAGTGACCGATCGTCCAGACTTCCCAAGTGGTCGAGTCTTCCGTCATGGAGCGTAGCGATTGGCACGGGGCTATCACCTCGACGGCACATCACTGCATTCCGGTTTCGTCCCTCGCATGCCGCGGCAACCGTATCGTGAATGCGCTGCCCGCTCCGAGCCTGCTCTCGACGCGAATCGTGCCACCGAGAAGATCGAGCATTCGCCGCACGACGCTCAGGCCGAGCCCCGTCCCCTGACCTTGCGTTCGCTGCATCCGATCGACTTGCCAGAAGGGCTCGAAGATCTGCGACAGATGCTCGTCCGCGATGCCCTTCCCGGTGTCACGAACCTCGATGCTCACGACATCCGCTGGTTCCGCGACGACGGTGATATCGACTCCACCGCGTTCCGTGTACTTCACCGCATTGCCGGCGAGATTCAAGAGCACCTGTCGCAGCTTGTCCGCGTCCGTCTCGACTTCGACCGGCTCGTCCGGGAGATGCAATCGAAGCGCAAGGCCTCGCTCTTCCGCGAGCCGCTGGACCATCGCCGCGGCATCTTTCACCACGTCACGCACGTCGTGCGCCGCGACACGCAGCTCCTCGATTCCGCCATCGAGCCGAGCGAAGGCGAGCAGCTCGTCCAGCAGGTACAACAGATGCTTGGCCGAGGTCCGGATGCGCTGCACGCTCTTCTGGCATTCCATTGGCAGGGCCACCGGAATTCCCGCATCGAGGAGATCCGCGTATCCGATGATCGCCGTCAGCGGCGTGCGAAGGTCGTGCGACACGACGGCCAGGAAATCCGTCTTCGACTGGTTCGCCCGCTGCGCCTCGCCGTACAGACGCGCGTTGTCGATTGCGAGCGCCGCACGAGAGGCGATGTCGGCTGCCAGTGTCACGTCGTCGGCTGTGAACCGCCGGGCTGGCTTCGCCGTGACGAGCGACAACGCTCCGAACGCGTGCCCTCGGGCCACCATGGGAACGAGCACGTACGACGCGATCCCGAGCTCCGATGCGATCTCTCGCTCGCGGGGACTGGCTGCCAGCTTCGCGAGGGTGTCGTCCGTGATGTCGTGAATCACCTTCGGCGTTCGTGTGCGGAGCACGTCGAGCACCGGATGGGCGCCCCTCGCATCGATGGGTATTCCCTCGAGCTCGCGGGCAAGCGACACCTTGTCGGGATCACAGTGGCCGACGGCCACGCGACGCGGGCACCCGCCAGTATCGACGGCGTAGACGACCGCCCAGTCGGCGATCTCGCCGACACACAGCGTGGCCAGCATCCTGAGCGTCGTCTCGTAGTCCAGCGACGCCGACAGTCTCGTGGAGGCGTCGACGAGGAACTGCAGCGTCTTCGCCGTCGCTTCCGCCGCGGCGCGCCGAGCCTGCTCTCGAATCAGGTGGCGCGCGTGCTCTTCCGCTTCCTTTCGCTCGGTGATGTCGCGGAGCGACGCGAGACGCGCCGGAGCCCCTTCCCACTCGGAGTCGGTGACACGCATCTCGACCGATCGTGGGCGTCCTCCAGACACGACGTCGAGCTCCGTCGTCTCACCCGAGACGACGGGAAAGCCGAAGTAGGTGCCGACGAGCTCTTCCCGCCGAGTGGCGAACATCGCCTTCGCGACGGGATTGGCGAATCGGATGACACCAGCCAGATCCACGACGAGAATCGCCTCGGCCGTATGCTCGATGATGTCGAGAAACCGTCGCTCGCTCCGCTCCAGCTCGCGAGTACGGCGCTCCAGTTCGAGCGACAGCGATTGGGGTGAGTCGGCTGACGTCATGGCGCTTGGCGACGATGGCAGGTCGCGCCTATCCTCGGCGTCGGTCCTCGACCTGCGCGTCATACTGCGTCCAGATGCGCTCGACGTCGCTGGGCGACACGTGCATCGGAGCGCCACTCAGGATCCCGGTCACGTTGCCGAAGCGTCGGCCGAGGTGCATCCCTCGGCCGTCGATGTCGAACTCCCGGATCGCTCGGTCGTGAACCGAGCCGCGCATCTTCAGCACGGTGAGCCCTCGCTTCATCTCGCCGAACATCTCGACGTAGCGCAGGAGGATGATCGAATCCGTGAGCGTCGAGATGTGGCCCTCCGTGATCGACGACCCGCCCATCAACGTTGGCGTCGTCGCGGTGAGGAGCCCAGCGGTCTCGCGGTGCTTGAGGAGCGACGTGAACCCGATGACGAACTCGCGAAATGCCTTGGGGGAACCCATGCGCTCGAGCGCGGAGAGACTGTCGAGCGCCACGCGCTTCGGTTGGAACTCGGCGATCTCCATCTGTATTTGAACCAGCCACTCCTCCAGGCCCGCGACCTCGGGATAGTCGCACCGCACGCGGAGCAATCCGTCCTTCTCCATCCGATCGAAGTCGGCGCCCCATCCGCCGGCATTCCGGAAGAGCTGCTCGCGGCTCTCCTCGAACGCGAGCAGCAGGCATCGTTCGCCGTTGGCCGCGCCACCCTGCATGAACTGCGTGACGGTGAGCGTCTTGCCCGTGCCCGTCGCACCGGAGACGAGGATGACCGAGTCACGAAAGAAGCCGCCGCCGCACATCTCGTCGAGCTCCGCGTTCCCCGACGAGATGCGCACGTTCGATGACTTCTGTCGGAGTCGAATCGCCGAGAGCGGAATGACGACGAGCCCGCGTCCGGGCATGATCGTGAACGGATACTCACCTTTCTGATGATCGGTGCCGCGAAACTTCACGATCTCGATCGTGCGGCGTCGGTTCTCGTACTCGAGATTGTTCCTGAGCACCATCACGTTGTCGGCGATGAACTCCTCCACGCCGAATCGGGCGATCGGCCCGTATTCCTCCGTCCGCTCGGCCGTCATCACGGCGGTGACGCCCATCTGCTTGAGTGCCGACGCGATGCGAAACAGCTCACGCCGCACGATCGACTGATCGGAGAACTGGGAGAAGATGGCGCCAAGGGAGTCGACGGACACGCGCTTGGCGTTCACCCTGCGCACCGCATGCTCCACGCGCGCCAGCAATGCGCTGAGGTCGAAGGCGCCCGCTTCGATGGTCTCGACGTGCGGATCGGGCGACGCATCGACGAAGGCCAATGCTCCGTCACGCTCCCAGGCCGACAGGTCCCAGCCGAAGTTGCGCATGTTCTTGCGAATGTCGCGCGCCGATTCTTCGAACGTGACGAACACGCCGTGTTCCTCGGCCTCCTGGATACCGGCGGCGAGAAAGTGCATTGCGAAGACGGTCTTGCCGCTGCCGGCTGTCCCCGACAACAGTGTCGTGCGCAATCGCGGCAGGCCGCCCTTGGCGATGACGTCGAAGCTCGCGATGCCGGTAGCGAGCTTCTCGACGGTCGTGTCATCGGGTGCGTCGTGCGAAGCTGTCCCGTCTCCAGGATTCACGCTGGCAGTCATGGGAGCGGATCCTGAGTGGAGTTCCGGACGTGCTGCTGCAGCTCGAGACCGAGCAGCACTTTCTCCTTGTCGGAGAGATCACCGATCACCTTGCGAAGCGGCGGCGGTAGCTGCTTGATGAGAGTGGGTGTCGCGAGGACCTTGTCATCTTCCGCGAGCTGCGGGTGCTCGAGCACGTCGATGATCTCGAGCTTGTATTGCCCGCCCAGCTCCTGCTCGCAGATGCGTCGCAGATTGGCGATGGCTGCCTCGGAGCGTGGCGTGGCGCCGGTGACGTACAACTTCAGGATGAATGAAGTCAGTGCAGTCTCCGTTGATTCGTCCGGACCAGGAGGTGTGGCGCGTGGCACGTGCCGAACTGAGACATAGCTTACCGCATGCCACGACGCGACCTCAGCCGGCATACTCCTTGATGGCCACATTTAAGAATGAGCATGGACCAGCGAACGGTCCAGGACCGCCGACGGGCTCGCCAAACCGACGAAGCTCGGCTCCGTGCCATCATCGATGGGATGGCCGATGGCGTGGTCGTCGTCGACCTCGATGGCGTCATTCGATTCGCGAATCCGGCCGCTGATCGGCTCCTCGCCCGGCCCTCAGCTCCACTCATCGGAACCTACTTCGGGTTTCCCTCCGTCGCAGGCGACAGTACGGAGATCGACGTCATTCGCGCCGACGGTCAGGCCGTCGGCGTTGAATTGCGTGTCGTCGATGCCGATTGGGAGGGCCGCCCGGCGCACATCGTCTCCCTCCGCGACATCAGCGACCGGCGGCGGGCCGAAGAGCGGTCGGAGCAGCTCCAGCGAGAGCGGACCGCTCACGCCAAAGCAGAGGCGGCGAGCCAGGCGAAGTCGGAGTTCCTCGCGATGATGAGCCACGAGCTCCGCACGCCGCTGAACGCGATCATCGGCTACACGGAGCTCCTCGACCTCCGCATCGGCGGCTCACTCGCCGACGAGCATCGGCAGCAGCTGAGCCGCATCAGAGAGAGCGCCGATCACCTGCTGGGGCTCGTCAACGAGATTCTCGACCTGGCGAAGGACGAAGCTGGCCGGCTCACGTTGTCGAGCGCTGCTGCCGCCGCCGCAAATGTCGTCGATGCTGCGCTCGCGCTCGTCCAACCGGCCGCCGACAAGCGCGCGATCACGCTGAGCACCATGGAGGAGGTGCCCGAGCGGGGCACGACCTATTACGGCGACGACGATCGCGTTCGTCAGATCCTCGTCAACCTGTTGACGAATGCCGTGAAGTTCACCCCCGCGGGTGGCCGCGCCTCGGTCGTCTATGGGCGCGCAGCGCGAACCGACGATCCAGCGCTGTTGTCGGGCCCTGGACCCTGGGTGTACTTCCGGGTGAGCGACACCGGCGTCGGAATCCCCGCCGACCAGCTTGCCCGGATCTTCGAGCCATTCGCGCAGGCCGAGAGCGGACCGACGCGATCATCCGATGGATCCGGGCTTGGTCTCACCATCAGCCGTCGACTCGCCCGACTCATGAAGGGCGACATCACGGTGGCAAGCGTCCCGACGCAGGGCTCCACGTTCACGCTTTGGCTACCCGCCGCCCAGGCCGAGCACGGCCTCGCGCGCTCTCGCGCGGAGCCGTTGCCCGCGGACGGTCGCTTCATCGATTTGACCGGGATCGCAGCAGCACTTCACGACCGCCTGAACGCGCTCCTCGAAGCGTTCGTCGACCGGGTGCGCGAAGAACGAATCGCGCCGAACGTCGAATCGCTCTCCTTTCCGCAGCTCTCTGATCATTTCGGAGCGTACGTTTCCACCCTCGCGAGCATTCTGTCGGCCCTGCAGGATTCGCACGGCCAACCCTCCAGTCTTGCCTCGGATGGATCGGACATTCTTCGCATGCTGGCCGAGCGCCACGGTGCGCAGCGCCAGCGGCTCGGGATGCCCTCGTCGATCCTCAAGCGGGAGTGGGAGCTACTCGGCGACGAGATGCACGGCGTGATCAGGCGGTGTGCACGGACTGTCCCCGAACCTGCGCTGGCGGAGGCGACCATCATCGTCGACCGGTGCATCGAGCAGGCCGTTGAAGCAAGCCTGCGAGCCTACACGCGTGCGGCAGCGGAACAGCGGCTGTGAGCCTTTGCTAGGCTGGCTCACCACTCATGCCGTTTCCGGCCGCGGCAGAGTCAGTGTGAACACGCTGCCCTGGCCTGGCGCGCTCTCCGCGGTGAGCTCTCCCCCCATGCCGCGTGCCAGGTCACGACTGATCGCGAGTCCCAGCCCCGTTCCTTCGCCGGGGCTGTTCAGCGAGCGCCCCACCTGCACGAAGGGCTCGAACACCGCCTCGAGCTTGTCGGCAGGGATGCCGATGCCGCTGTCCGACACGCGCAGCACCGCCATCCCACGCGCGTTCGGTTCGGCCAGCAGGTCGACCATGATGCGGCCGCCCTGCGGCGTGTACTTCACCGCGTTCGACAGCAGGTTGATGAAGATCTGCTGCAGCTTGTCGCGGTCGGCGAGCACGGAGAGCGGCGTTCCGCCCGCGCCCTCCGGCAGCCGTACGTCGAGTGTGATCTCCTTGGCCGCACGCTGCAGCTCGACCTGCGACACCGCGGCCTCGATGGCCTCGATGACGGGCGTCGGCTGGATGTCGAAGGTCA
This sequence comes from Gemmatimonadaceae bacterium, assembly GCA_045804245.1. Taxonomy (GTDB): domain Bacteria; phylum Gemmatimonadota; class Gemmatimonadetes; order Gemmatimonadales; family Gemmatimonadaceae; genus AG11. The sequence continues at coordinate 8,781 of JBJMNN010000282.1, forward strand.
CCGCACCGCTTTCCAGCCGCGCGTAGCTCAGCACCTCGTTGATCAGCCCCGTGAGATGGGACTGGCTGCGCAGGATGCGTTCGAGGTCCTCGTGCTGCGCGGCCGTCACGGGACCTCGGAGACCCATGTCGAGGAGCTGCGTGTATCCGGCGATCGCGTTGAGCGGCGTGCGCAGCTCGTGCGACATCGTCGCCAGGAAGTCGCTCTTCGCGCGACTCGCCTCCTCGGCCCGTGCCGCCGCTGCTTCGGCAGCCTGTCGTGCCGCGCTGGCTTCTTCCAGCGCACGCTGAAGTTCGTCGTTCGCGTGCTCCAGCTCCTCGGCGAGCGCCTGCGCTTCCTCCGACTGCTGCTCGAGCTCGATCGTCTGATTCTCGAGCTGCTCGCTCAGCATCCGGAGCTCCTCGCCGCGCCGTTCCGCTTCGACGCGGGCGGCCTGCTCCGCGGCCAGGCGGCGCGCCTGTTCCTCGGCGGCGCGCCGCTCCGTGAGGTCGCGCGTCACCTTGGCGAAGCCGACCAGCTCACCCGCGGGGTTTCGGAGCGCCGTGATCACGACGTCCGCCCAGAACCGTGAGCCATCCTTGCGGATGCGCCATCCCTCGTCCTCGAAACGGCCCTCGCGTGCCGCCACGTCGAGCTCGTATTGAGGAAAGCCTTCGGCGACTTTCTCCTCCGGATAGAAGATCGAGAAGTGGCGGCCGACGATCTCCTCGGCGCGGTAGCCCTTGATACGCTCGGCGCCGGTGTTCCAGGTGGCGACGTGTCCTCGCGGGTCGAGCATGAAGATCGCGTAGTCGCGCACGCTCTCGACGAGAAGTCGGAATCGCGCCTCGCTTTCACGCAGTGCCTCCGACTCGCGCCGCTGCTCCGTGAGGTCGCGCGTGACCTTCGCGAAGCCGACGAGCGCGCCCAGCTCGTCGCGCAGCGCGGTGATGACGACGCTGGCCCAGAAGCGCGTGCCGTCCTTCCGAACGCGCCAGCCTTCGTCCTCCATGCGTCCGGTGCGGGTGGCCTCCTTGAGCTCCCGATCGGGCTTGGCGGCGGCGACGTCCTCGGCTGGATAGAACACCGAGAAATGGCGACCGATGATCTCCGTGCGCGCGTATCCCTTCAGGCGTGCGGCGCCGGCGCTCCACGTGAGGACGTGCCCCTCACGGTCGAGCGCGAAGATCGCGTAGTCCTGGACGCTCTCGACGAGGAGCTGGTAGAGCCCCTCGGGCGCGTCGCCATTGGAGGCAGCGCTCGATGCACCATTCTTCGGTGTGCCGCGCGGCGGCGTCTTCGTCATCGATGACTCGCTAAGCTGGTATGCGGACCGACGCTGCCGTCGAGAGGGGCGGACACGGTACGCAGCGTCCGTCAGGCGGTCTCGCTTGGCATCCCGGCATCACTATGCGCTCAGCCCGGCAGTGGAGCCGTCGTTGCAACTATTGCGCACGACGATGCAAAGGGATGCCGGTCGACCGCTCCGCGATCCGTCTCAGGCATCCTGCACGGTCGGATGACGCGGTCCGAGATGAAACACCAAAGCGCGACCAATCGGTCGCGACTCCCACAGGATGTCGTGCCGCTGGCCGCGCCTGATCGTATCAGTGCTTGTTGTCTGGCCGAGTGGCCAGGGGCGAAGTCGAACCGCCGACACGCGGATTTTCAGTCCGTTCGAGGCGGTGACGTGAGACCCCTTGAGTGCGCGTAGGCCGACTCGAGATCATAGCGCTTCCTCGACGAATCCGGGCGATCGTCACTTCGAGTCGCACACCCGTGCGAGCAGCCTGTCGGACACGCTGTCACGCTTCAGGGATCGGGCGGCCGTAGGTCTTGAGCGTGATCGTGTCTGGCTCCGGCCCGCCGCGAATGCCGGTCTCGAGCGCGTCGATCGCGTCGATCTGCTCCCTAGTGAGCTCGAAGTCGAAGACGGCGAAGTTCTCCGCGATGCGCTCGCGCTTGACCGACTTCGGGATTGCGGAGCGCCCTTCCTGCAGATGCCAGCGCAGCATCACCTGCGCCGCCGACTTGCCGCACTGTCGCGCGATCTCCAGCAGCGTCGGGTCGTCGAAGCTGCGCTTCGCCATGCCCCGGTACGACGTGATGCCGCCGATGGGCGACCACGCCTGGGTCGCGATGCCGTGCTCCGCGTGCACGCGCTGCAACGCGCGCTGCTGGAAGTACGGATGCACCTCGATCTGATTCACGGCCGGCACCACGCTCGCCACGTCGAGCAACCTTGCCAGGTGCCCCGGCATGAAGTTGCTCACGCCGATCGCGCGGACCTTGCCGTCGGCGAGCAGTGTCTCGAGCGCCCGATACGCCTCGAGCGTGCGGTCGAACGCGGACGGCAGCGCCTGATGCAGGATGAGCAGATCGAGCTGTTCGACCCCGAGCTTGCGGACGCTCTTGTCGAACGCGTGCAGCGTGGCGTCGTAACCGTAGTCGCTGATCCAGACCTTGGTCTCGATGAAGATCTCGTCGCGCGGGATGCCGGAGCGACGGATGCCTTCACCGACCTCACGCTCGTTCGCGTACGCGGCCGCGGTATCGATGAGCCGGTAGCCGGTTGCGATCGCTGCCTCGACGGCGCCGACGGTCTCGTCAGGTTGGCTCTGGAACACGCCGAGCCCGAGGGCGGGCAACTCGACGCCGTTGTTCAGCGTGATGTGTGGCTGGCGGGTCGTACTGGTCATGGCGTGTCTTCTCCGTCCGCTGTCATTCCGTCGCAGTTCCTGGCGAGTGGGCCGGAACAGGATCTCGTTGATGTCCGCGTCCTCGGGCTGACCGATCGCAAAGACCACGGCGCGGGCGAACGAATTGGCTGAGTTGGCGAAGTGCTCGTAGAACTGCCCGATGCCAGGGTGATGAGTGACGCGCCGATCGCCCTGGCGATCGTCATGGTTCTCGGAAGGTGAGGTGGTCCACGGCGGTGCATCGCTGTGGCTACTGGCCGAGCAACCTCGTGAACGAGAGCGACCCCAGCTTCCACGTGCCGTTCTGACGCACGTACACCTCCGTCACGGCGAACGGATTGCTGACCTCGTTGCCGCCGACGACGGCGTCGAGACGGATCCTGCTCAGCACGATCGCGGTCGAGTCGATGATCCGCGCGGACGACTCGAAGATCTCCGCGTGCTTGTAGTGGATCCCGCCGCTCCGGATGATCTCGACCTCCTGAGTCTTGCCCCAGCTCCCACCCATGTGGACGAAGATCGCCTTGTCATGGAAGAGCGCCGCCAGCGTGTCGGCCTTCTTCTCCGCCATCCAGCGCCACTTGTCTCGGGCGAGATCGAGGATCTCCTGCTCCGCCTTCGTGGGTGGCGTGGCGGGAAGAATTATGGCCTGTGGAGGCGCCGCGGGACGAGTCGTGCCCTGCTGAGCCGCGGCCGACGATGCCACGGACCCGATGAGAACACACAGCCCGAGAGTGGATGCCTTCATATGGATCTTCTGCATGCGCTGCGCTGATTGGAATGTTGTCCGGTGCACCTACCGGTCCGGCGGTGCGGAGTGAGCACTACTCGCCGCTATCGCGGCGGATACGGTACGCCGACGGCTTTCGCGAGCTCGACGAGCACCACAACGGAGTCGCCGACGATGGTCACCCCAGTCGGTCGCGTGAGTCCATCCTTCACGACGCGCACTTCCGCACGATTGCCATCGATCGTCAGCTCGGCGATGCGTCCCTGCTGCTCGGCCTGGAGCAATGTCTTCGGCCCCACGGCTCGCAGCCCGTCGGGGCGAACGAACGGTGAGGACGTCTCGATCGGCACGAGCGCGCCGGCGCTGCCGTCAGCGTTCACGGGAATGCGAAACAGCTTTCCGTTCATGAAGTTGTTGACGTACAGCGACCCATCGGCGAGAAAGGCGAGACCGTCGACGACGGCCATGGCCGAATCGCTCGCCCACACCTCAAGCGCGGTGGCACCGGGCTTCAAGCGGTGTACGCGTCCGCGAAACGACTCGGACACGTAGGCGGCGCCGTCGGCCGACAGCGCGATGTCGTTGCACACACCGCTGTTCGGAGGGAACGGATAGGTCCCCTTCGCCGCGCCGGTCTTGAGGTCGAACGATCGAAGCGCCGTCTGTCCGGCCACGGGCTGGCCGCCGGGGCCACCCGTCGCATATTGACAGACCCACAGCGTGTTGGTCCGGTCGTCCGCGAGCACGCCGAGCACCCTCGTCAGGCCGACGGTCGAGGCGACAATCCACGGCTCGGCGCGTGACGCTCCGGGTGCAGCGCGGTAGATCGTTCCCTTCGTCATGCTGCCGAAGTACACTGTGCCGTCTCGACTCGACGTGAGGTTCTCGGCCTGCACCGCGGTGTCGGCGATCGTCACTTCGGTGCGGCTCTGCGCATGACCGACGGGTGCGAGCGTCGTGAATGCGACGATTGCGACGATCAGGCCGCGCACCGACTGAAATATGTTTTGCATCGAGTGTCCCTATCGTGAACCAGGTGCGAGACGCTCCACACACCCGGCGTCGGTTCGGCTGCCAGCTATCGCTTGTAGCTGACGCGGAGGAGGCGACCGGCCTTGTCATCGCTGATCAGGATCGACCCGTCCGGGAGCTGGAGCACGTCGGAGGGCCGGCCGAGTGCCACCCGCTGCGCTTCCCAGCCGCCTGGCAGGCTGTCTCTCGGCCCGGGCAGGAAGCCGTCGAGGAAGGGCTCGTAGCTCGTCACGCGGCGCCCATCCGTGTGCGCCACCATGACGCGATAGCCGCTTGGCTTCGATCGGTTCCACGATCCATGCTGCGCGATGAACACGGCGTTCTTGTAGCTGGCCGGAAACATCGAGCCGGTGTAGAAGGTCATGCCGATCGCCGCCACGTGCGCGCCGAGCTTCTGCACCGGAGGCTCGGTCGTCGAGCAGGCGCGCTGCAAGCCGAATTGCGGGTCGGCCAGATCGCCCTGATGGCAGAATGGGAAGCCAAAATGGAGGCCAGCCTTCCACGCGACGTTGAGCTCGTCGTTCGGCACGTCGTCGCCGAGCGCGTCGCGGCCGTTGTCGGTGAACCACAGCTCTCGCGTCGTGGGGTGCCAGTCGAAGCCCACCGTATTGCGCACGCCTTCGGCGAACACCTCGAGGTTCGACCCGTCGGGCTTCATCCGCAGAATGGTCGACACCATCGGCGGTGACAGGCAGACGTTGCACGGCGCGCCGACGGACATGTAGAGCATGTCGTCGGGTCCGAAGGCGATGAACTTCCAGGTGTGGCCGGCACTCGGGTTTGGTAGGCTGTCACGGACGACGACCGGTTTCGGCGGTGCGTCGAGGTGCCGCTCGATGTCGTCGAAGCGCAGGATCTGGCTCGTCGTCGCCACGTACAACGCGCCGTTGCGCGTCGCGACGCCATTGGGCTGATCGAGGCCGCTGGCGATCACCACGACGCGGTCGGCCTTGTGGTCGCCGTTGCGATCGACCACCGCCTGCACCTTGCCGGCCCGCTGCGATCCGACAAACACGGTGCCTCGCGCACCGAGCGCCATCTCGCGCGCGCCTTCGACGCTGTCGGCGAAGGTCGTGACTTCGAATCCAGCGGGCACCACCCAATGCGGGGATTGCTGCGCGGACTGCTGCGCGAGCACCCGAGCGGAGGCGCGGAGGCCCGGGCCGAGCACGATGGTCGCGAGTGCAGCGACGATGGAAAACTTGGAGACGGTCATGAGCTCACGGGGATGGCGTCGTTCGGTGAATGGGATGGGCCACGCGCCTTCAGCGATCGATCATCTTCTGGGATCCCTCGGAGTAGCGGTCTCCCTGAATCGTGATCCTCGAGGCGGTCGCGTCGATCGCGCGCAGGTCGGCCGGGCTGAGCTCGATGTTCACCGCGCCGAGATTCTCTTCGAGGCGATGCAGCTTCGTGGTGCCGGGGATCGGCACGATCCACGGCTTCTGCGCGAGCACCCACGCCAGCGCGATCTGCGCTGGTGTCGCCTTCTTCTGCGCGGCGATGTTGGCGACGAGCGCCACGACGGCCTGGTTGGCCTTGCGATTCTCGGGCGAGAAGCGCGGGACGGTATTGCGGAAGTCCGTGCTGTCGAAGGTCGTTGTCTCGTCGATCTTCCCGGTGAGGAAGCCCTTGCCGAGTGGCGAGAAGGGGACGAAGCCGATTCCGAGCTCCTCCAGCACGGGCAGGATCTCGGCCTCCGGCTCGCGCCACCACAGCGAGTACTCGCTCTGGAGCGCGGCGACCGGCTGCACCGTGTGAGCCCGGCGTATGGTCCGTACACCAGCCTCAGAAAGGCCGAAGTGCTTCACCTTCCCCTCGACGATGAGATCGCGCACAGTCCCCGCGACGTCCTCGATCGGCACGTCGGGATCGACGCGATGCTGGTAGTAGAGATCGATCGCGTCGACGCGGAGCCGACGGAGGGAGCTGTCCGTGGAGGCGCGGATCTGCTCTGGACGACTGTTGAGCCCTCCGCGATTGTCGCCCGTCACCGGATCGATGTCGAAGCCGAACTTGGTGGCGATGGCGACTCGACCGCGGTACGGCTCGAGTGCTTCTCCGACGACGTCCTCATTCGAAAACGGGCCGTAGACCTGCGCGGTGTCGAAGAGCGTGACGCCGCGCTCCACGGCCGCGCGGACGAGAGCAATGGCATCCTTCCGCTCCGTCGCCGGCCCGAGGCCGAAGCTCAATCCCATGCAGCCGAGGCCGAGCGCGGAGACTTCGAGGCCGCTGCGGCCAAGTGTGCGTGTGTCCATGTCAGGGCTCCTGCGGCGTGTATCAAAGGGATCTCTCGACGCGCTTCGTGCTCTCGAACCTAGAGGCGCAGCGCAGGTCACACAGTCGGTCGCACGCCAACGGCTCGCCGATGGAGTGAACGACTCATCAAGGGGCATCGAGCAGCGCGCCGTCGTGCCGCGCCGCCGGGAACGAGCCGCCTACGAAGTCCGTCCCAGCCGCCGCTCCAGCGCCTCGCGGCGCGATCGGCCGACGGGCAACCGCACGCCGCCCTTCAGCTGCACCTGGTAGTCGCTTCCCTCGCTGCGGAGCAGCGTGTCGACGAGCGAGAGTCGCACGATGGCCGAACGATGCACCCGCACGAAGTACTCTGGGTCGAGTCGTTCCTCGAGGTGCTGCAGAGACTCGCGGATGATGTACCGGTGCGTGCCGACGTGGAGCTCCACATACTGGCCGCTCGCCGTGACGTAGTCGATCTGCGACACTGGCACGACGCGCATCTTCCCCCGCATCTGCACCGCGATGCGCTCGAGGTGCTTCACCGTCGGACTGGCGGCCGATTCGGCCGGTGGTGACGACTCGGACGTCGTGATCGGCCTTCCCTGCAGGAGAGCCATGAGCTGCTCGTGCAGCCGCTCGCGGCTCTCCGACTCGATCCGGCGCCGCGCGCGGCGCAGCGCTTCCTCGAACCGGTCGTCCTTGAACGGCTTCACGAGGTAATCCACCGCCGCGGAGTCGAACGCGTTGAGCGCGTACTGATCGTAGGCGGTCACGAAGATCGTCGCGGGCATCTCGCCGGGCCCGACCGCCTGCACGACCTCGAGACCCGACATGCGCGGCATCTGGACGTCGAGGAATACGAGATCCGGACGCGTCGTGCGGATCGCCTCCACCGCCGATGCGCCGTCGGCAGCGGTTCCGACGACCTCTACCCCCTCCGCGTCGTCGAGCAGGTCCAGCACGCGCCGACGTCCGAGCGGCTCGTCGTCGACGACCAGCACGCGAAGCACGCGCGCGCCAGCCGCGGCGCGATCGCTCACTGCTGCGCAACCTCCTCGGCGACGCGAAGGTCGTCGCTCGTGTGGTACGGCAGTGCGATGCGCGCGATCATTCCTCCACCCGTCATCGGTTGCAGCTCCACGCCTTGTTCGCCGCCGTACAGCTCGGCCAGTCGCTCGCGCGTGAGCCGCAGCCCCACACCGCTCGTACGCGACGGTGGTGCCGGATCCTGGCCGGGCCCGGTGTCGCGGACGGTGAGGACGAGATCATCACCGACCCGTGATGCCCGCATCTCGATGGTGCCGTGGCCGCCCGCCCGGTCGATCCCGTGCTTCATCGCATTCTCCACCAGCGGCTGCAGGATCAGGTTCGGTACGAGCGCGTCCTGCACCCCAGGGTCCGCCGTGACGATCGTGCGGAGCTGCCCCTGGTAGCGGATCTCGAGGATTTCGAGATAAAGGCGGAGCAGGCGCAGCTCGTCGCGGAGCGGGATCTCCTGCTCGCTCGACTCCGCAAGCGCGTGACGCAGCAGCTCGCTCAGCAGCGCGATCATGTTCCGCACGCCGCGCGGGTCGTTGGCGACGAGCGCGGAGACGGCGTTGAGCGTGTTGAACAGGAAGTGCGGATTCAGCCGTGCCCGGAGCACCGTGAGGCGTGCCTCGGCGAGCTGGGCCTGTAGCTCGGCACTCTGCGCCTGGAGCTGCGCTGTCCGCGCACTCAGCTCCGCCCGTTCGGCCTGCAGCTGACTCGCCTGGGACTCGAGCTGCGCCGCCTCGCGCTCGCGCACGTGGAATCGCCGTCGCATCTCGAGCGCGACCGCGACGACGAGGATCGCGAAGAACTCGACGACCTGCTGGCCATACCACCGTCCCATGTGCCAGAGCGTGAGCCACGCGCTGACCTGCGGGACTCCACGCGTCGGTAGTGGGAGGAGCAGCCGGTGCACGGCGAACGCCATCACCGTCACGACCACGCTCACGGCCAGCCCGAGCGCGACGACCAGTGGCACGCGGCGAAGGCGGGCGTCGCGGTCCCGGTTCATCCACGCCGCGAGCCGGAAGACGGCCGGCGTGAGCAGCGCCCACACGTACGCGTTGAACATCGCGACGGCGATCAGGCGACCCGAGTACTGGCGGCCGATCGTGAATGGGGCCAGCACCCAGCTCGACGCCTGGAACGCGCCGACGAGGGTCCAGATCGCGAAGTTGAGAATGCGTGCGCGAGTGCCCATCGCCTCGGTGGCGCAGTTACGGGGTGCGAGCGTGCAGCCTGCCTAAGGATTGCTCCACGCGCCCAGCAGCGGCAATGCGACGGCAAGCCGTTCGATGCCCCCGGTGAGCCGTTCGCAACATGCGGGGGCGGATCGTGAACGCCAGAAGGCGCGGACTCCGCGCCAGCGACTCCCGCACATACTCCCGCACGGGGTCGCGCGGGTGACCGCGCCTGATCTCGTAAGTTGTTGTCCTACATAGTGGCCAGGGGCAGAATCGAACTGCCGACACGCGGATTTCAGTCCGCTTGAGGGGTGACTTGAAGCCCCTTGAGTGCACGTAGAGCGACTCGAGCGTACCCGCGAAGTGACCTCAAACGACGGGAGGAAGCATCAAGTCCCGCGACATGTTCCGCGACATCTAGTCGCATTGTCCGCTTCGGCGTCACGCTCCAGCGCGCCGGCCAACGGTGCGACGTCGGTCACGCCGAGCGAAGCTGTACGGCTGCGTCCTGACGTGTTGCCCGTCGCCTGCGAGCTTCACTCTACGCAACATCTCGTGAATCAGAGAGCGCCTGCGAGTATGCCGGGTCGAGACGGTATTTGCCGCTCCCCGCTAGCCGCCGACGTCTCGATTGCGTCCAACATGCGATGACGCGTGACCGCGTCGTCGAACGTGGGGCACAGATGCGTTCCCTCGCGAAAGTCGCGGGCGAATTGCGCGTACGCCTGCGCGACGTTGGTGCCAGGACCTTGCGGCGGCGCCCACCGATACTGCTCTGGCACGGGCAAGACCTCGAGCGAGGACTGCGCAGCCTTGCCGCCACGTACCGTTGGCTCGAAGATCTGAATGTGGCCCCCATCAGCGGTGAGCTGCAGGTCGCCCTCGGTCCCGTTGATCTCCCAGAGGAGGTTCGTCCCGCGCGATGATCCGCCTCGATAGTGGATTGCGAACGCCGCCCCGCCCTCGAGGAGTCCGGTGACGGCCACCTGATCCTCGGTCGTCATCGGTTTCCTTTCGCCCGTGTCGCCGATCGTGAAGGACGTTCGACGCTGGGTCATGGTGGCCGAGAGCTCCCGCACCTCACCGAGGCAGTAGCACAGCGCGTCGGCGGCATGGCCGAGCGCGATGGAGAGCATCGTCGCGCCATTCTTCTTGTCGCTCATGTAGGCGTTGTACCCCGGCGCGCTCGGTCCCCAACCCATGCCCGAGCCGATCAACGTCGTGGAGAGCACCTCACCGATGTAGCCGTGCTTTAGCAGGTCGCGCACATAGTTCACCGCTGGCGAGGAGCGTCCCTGCAACCCCGTCACGGCGAGTACGCCGCTCTGCTTCGCGAGCGACGCAAGCCTCTCTGCCTCCTCCAAACCGTTGCCGAGTGGCCATTCGCAGCACACGGCCTTGCCCGCGGCGAGCGCCGCGCTCGCCAGCTCGTAGTGTTGCGGCACCTTCACGGTGATCGCGACGACATCCACCTCCGGGCTGTTCACGAGGTCCTGGTGATTGTCGAACGCATGCGGCACGCCGAAGAGCGTGCTCGCGGCATCGGCGGACTCGCGTCGACTGGTAGACAGCGCCGTGATCTCGAAGTCATTCGGGAGCGACCTCAGGGCGGGGATGTGCGCCTCCGCCGCCCAGCCGCGATCCGGATTGGCTCCGATGATACCGACGCGGATCCTGCCTGGCCTATTCACGACGCTTTGTTGAACATGTAGCGGGCGATCTTCCAGCCCTGCGTCTCCCGGGCGAACACGAACAGTTCCCGGTTCGCCTCGGGCCCGCTCGCCCCCGTGGCCACTGCGGTGGCCGTGCCCGCGGAGTGGGTCCGGGCATACGCGACGTCGCCCTTCACCGTCAATTCGTCCACCGTGAAGTGGATCGCGATGCGAATCATCGAGAAGACTCCGTCATACGCGCCGCGGACCGCCTTCCGGCCAGATGCCGTCGGGAATCCGGCCGGCATGAACACGCCGTCCTCGGTGTAGAGTTGCTCGATCCGTCCCGCATCCCCTGCATTGAGGGACGTCTCGTAGGCTGCCAACAGCGTGCGAAGTTCTTCCTCTGCGTGTGACATGGTGACCTCCGGAGAGTGCTCCACGCGAGGAGTCGAATGATGGTCCATTCGGCACGCGAGCCGAACAGGGGGTTGATGCTGGGCACCAAGGTGCGTGGGACACGTCGTGTCGAACGCCCTCTGTGCGCCGCCGGCGGAGCCGGAGACGAGAAGCGCGAGGGGCAGCAGCAGGGAGGCGCAGCGGGCACGATGAGTCATCGGCCGTCTGATGAGAGTGGCGGTGGCGTGACGGTGACCAGCAAGTCGAGCAACGCGGTCAGCCGCGTCCGACCGAGATGACCCAGGGTCTGCTTCGCGGCCTCGGCCACGTCGCGATCGAGACGATTGAGTAGGGCTCTCGCCGCGGGCGTGATCCGATTGATGCTTCGGCGGCGATCGTTCGTGTCGGTCGCTCGCACGACGAGTCCCTCGCGCTCCAGCGCGGATACCAGCCGCGTGAGGTCGGAATCGCGTGTTACCATTCGCGCTCCGATCTCGGTGCACGAGAGTCCGCTCCGTCCCGCCGCGCGAAGAATGCGCAGGACGTTGTACTGCGAGGGCGAGAGTCCTGCCTCGGCGGTGACTGCATTCGACCGTTCGGCCGCCAGCCACGCGGCGCGGACCAGCGCTATCAGCACTTCTTCCTCGAGGGACCCATGGATCGCCATCGCGGCGGCAGGCGTCGGCACTTGCATGAGATGATATTACTCCTCGCGAGGAGTATTGTCAAGCTCCTCGCGAGGAGTAATATCGAGGGATGGGCCCTGCTCAGCCGCGTCACCACCCCCCCTTCTGGGGAGGGGAAAGACCGTTCCTCTGAGCGATGGTTGCGACGGTAGGTGGGCGTCACCTTCTGGTCGTCCCTGCATGACGCAGGGATCGAGAGGGCGGTCAAGGAGCCGCGCTCGGCGCGCTTCCCGCCGCGATGCTCGCGTCGCCCACGAGTCCCCCACAATTGTAGGAGACCACCATGAAGCCCCAGATTCTCGCCGCCGCCGTCGGCGTCATCACGCAGGTCGCGCAACCCCGCGCACTGTCCGGCCCGGCCGACGGGGCCGGCCCCGTCGATCCCGCCAACTCCGCGGCACGGCCCGCCATTGTGCTCGTCCACGGCGGCTTCGTGGACGGCTCGGGGTGGCAGGCCGTCTATCAGCAACTGCGCCACGATGGCTACACAGTGCGCATCGTGCAGAACCCGACGACATCGCTCAGCGACGACGTCGCCGCCACGCGCCGAGTCATCGCTTCATTGGAAGGCCCAGTCATGCTCGTGGGTCACTCGTACGGCGGGGCGGTCATCACGGAAGCCGGGAACGATCCGAAGGTGACGGCACTCGTTTACATCGCCGCCTTCGCACCGGACAAGGGCGAGTCGGTGGCTACGCTCATCAAGGACCCGCCTCCGGGCGCACCTGTGCCGCCGATCCTCCCGCCGCAGGATGGTTTCCTGATGCTCGACCGGACGAAGTTCGCCGCGTCGTTCGCCGCTGACGTCGACGCGGAAACGGCAGCGTTCATGGCCGAGTCGCAGGTGCCATGGGGCCTCGACGCGCTGAACGGTGCCGTCTCGCAGCCGGCGTGGCGCAGCAAGCCGAGTTGGTATCTCGTCGCCACCGACGACCACATGATTCCGCCCCCCGCACAGCGCCTCATGGCGAAGCGCGCGGGCGCCACGGTGAGCGAGGCCGCGGGCAGTCACGCGATCTACGTCTCGGACCCCACTTCCGTCACCCGGCTGATCGAGTCGGCCGTAACTCGGCTCGCGGCGAAGTAGATGGGTAGCTCCGGTGCGCAGTGATGGATGGATGTGGCGCGGTGTCGGGCTGGCGGTGCTCCTGTATCGGGATCGCTGCCGGCGCGACACGCGCTCGCCGACCAGCCAGTGCGCGGATCGCGGCCGACGTACAGCTTCCGGTCTAAACTGGGTGCCGTGCTCCCGTCTCAACCCGACCTGGCATGCCGCTGTCTAGTGGAGGACCCATCCGCGTACTCAGCGCCGACGATCATCCGGTCGTGCGCAACGGGATCGCGGCGATGATCGCGAATGAGTCGGACATCGTGGTCATCGCCGAGGCGCGCGACGGCGCCGAGGCCGTCGCGCTCTTCGAAGCGCACACACCGGACGTCGTGCTCATGGACCTCCGGATGCCGACGATGGACGGCGTGGCGGCGATTCGCGCAATCCGCGCGCTCGACCCGAATGCGCGCGTGGTCGCCCTCACGACCTTCGACGGCGACACCGACATCCACCGCGCCTTGAGCGCCGGTGCCTGCGCGTACTTGCTCAAGGATGCCCTCGTCGGTGAGCTCGTGGGCGCGATCCGGAGCGCCGCCGCCGGTCGGCGGCTGATCCCCCCGACCGTGGCCAGCCGGCTTGCCGAGTTCACTCCGCGCGTGGAGTTGACCGCCCGCGAGCTCGAGGTGTTGCAGCTGGTCGCCGATGGGTTGCGGAACAAGGAGATCGCCCGGGTCATCGGGCGGTCGACCGAGACCGTCAAGGTCCACCTGCAGGGCATCCTGCAGAAGCTCGGCGCACGGGACCGCACGCAGGCCGTGACCTTGGCGCTCCAGCGCGGTATCATACGACTGCGAGAACGATGATGGTGCGATGCGATGCCGCCCTCTGAGGACCGAGCCCAGAGTGCGCGGCGCGGCACGTCGATGGTGGCCCGTCGACTTGGGTCACCCTACGTGACGCGGTGAGACCGGGAGGTGTCGTGTCGACCGATGCTACTGGACCTACCGCCGCTCGTGTAGACGACCAGGGCGTGCGCGCCCTCGTGAACCCCGGTGAGCACGCGCGCGCGGGGGACCGCCGCAACGCTATCGAGGAGATTAGACGGGTCGCTGACACGCTGCAGGAGAGCGAACAGCGCCTCCGCGAGATGATCGACGGCATCCCGGCCTTCATCTACACGATGGCGCCCACGGGCGAGCCCGAGTTCTTCAACCGCCCGTATCTCGAGTATTTCGGGAGGACGGCGGAGGAGATGATGGATTGGGCCACCATCGGCGTGATCCACCCCGATGACCTCGCGCAGGCCACGGCCATCTGGCAGAACGCGGTGGCGACGGGGCAGGACTATTCGCTCGAGTTCCGCCTCCGCCGGGCTGACGGCGTGTTCCGCTGGTTCGAGCTGCGGTCGCGGTCGGTCCATGATGCTGGTGGACGCATCGTGCGGTCGTACGGTCTGCTCACGGACATCGACGATCGTCGGCGCGCTGAGGACGAGCGCCGGAGCAGTGAGCAGAATCTGCGCACCGTTCTCGACGCACTGCCCGGGTTGGCGATTGTCCTCGACGCGACGGGAGAGATCGAGCTCGTGAACCGCCGGGTGCTGGAATACTGCGGCACGTCGTTCGAGGCGTTACGCGATGGGTCTCGGAGCGACGTCGTCCACCCCGACGACCTCGTGGTCGCGGAGGCGCGGTGGCAACGCGCGCTCGAAACGGGCGATCAGGCCGAGGCTGCGATCCGCCTGCGCCGCGCCGACGGCGTGTACCGCTGGTTCCAGTCACACTCGGCGCCCTTGCATGACGGCGCCGGACGAGTCGTCCGCTGGTCGACGCTCCTGACCGACATCGAGGAATCGGAACGTGAGCAGGATGCGCTGCGCGCGAGTGCGCGCGCCATGCGCGAGATCGTCGACCGGGTCCCCGGCCTCGTCTACACGATGACGCCGGAGGGCGAGGTGGAGCTCGTCAATCGCCGCATCCTCGAATACTTCGGCCGCACACTCGACGAATTGAAACCGTGGGCGATTACCGACGCCGTACACGCGGACGACCTGCCGCGCATCGTGGCGGCGTGGCGTCGCGCCGTCGAGACGGGCGCGGAGTATCAAGTGGAGCAACGACTGCGTCGAGCCGACGGAGCGTACCGCTGGTTCCGTGGGCGTTCGCTACCGGTGCGGGACGCGGGCGGCACGGTCACCCGGTGGTACGGCCTGCTCACGGACATCGACGACGAAAAGCGCGCGCAGCGACGCTTGCGACGCGCGATGCGCGCCCGTTACGAGGCCGTGCTCGCCGAGCGCATGCGCATCGCTCGCGAGATGCATGACGGGCTGCTCCAGGACATCAGTGGTCTCGCGCTGCAGCTCGGCGCCGCACTCCCGCATGTCCGGACCGCGCCAGAGGCCGCAGCGGGTCGGCTCGGCCATGTGCTCGATGAGGCCCAGCGGGTGAATCGCGTCGCGCGCGACGCGGTGCTCGGGATGCGGGCGCAAGGGGACGCTGGCGATCTGGTGAGCGCAGTGCACGCCGAGGTGCAACGGCTGACGACACTTGGCCGGCTCGCGCTGTCGGTGCGCGTGAGCGGACCCGCCCGACTCGTCCCGTCGGCCGTGCGCGATGCCGCCGTGTCCATCGTGCAGGAAGCGGTGACGAACGTCCTCAAACACGCGAGCGCGCGTGGCGTACGCGTGTCCATCGACTTCGGCAGCACGCGAATCCGTGTGTCGGTGCGAGACGATGGCGGTGGCATGAACCCGCCGAGCGACACGGCTCACCTGGCCACGCAGTTCGGCCTCGTGGGAATGCGCGAGCGTGCAACAAGCATTGGCGCGGAGCTTCGCGTATCGAGCGCGCCGGGACGCGGCACGAGCGTCAGGTTGGCTGTTCCTCTGGCCGATGACACTCGAACGCAGACGACTCTATGATGACGTGCCGATTGAGCGCTACCGCACTGTTTCGTCGGACGGAAGTCATCCTCGTCCGCCCTGGCATCTCCGACTGACTTGCCCACGTGATTCGCCGGATCGACGAATCGTGGTAGTGGCCAGGGGCAGAATCGAACTGCCGACACGCGGATTTTCAGTCCGTTCCTGGAGGTGACGTGAGACCCCTTGAGTGCCCGTAGCGCGACTCGAGACTTCTCGTGAAGCGACCTCAAACGACGCGAATATGCACCAAGTCCCACGACATGTCCCGCGACATGTCCCGCGACATGTCGCGACGCGCGTCGTGCGGTGCGGCTGGATTATCCTGTGGACGACGCTCGTCCCCTGAACCGCCGCCTCACGCACCGAAGAGCGTGTCACGCGCCTGCGTTCAGCGCCACCGTGGGACTCACGGACGCCGCGCGACGAGCCGGAATCGCGATCGCCGCGAGCGCCACGAACATCAGCACCGCGGCGACTGCGCCGAAGGTCAACGGGTCCGTCGCGCCCACTTCGAAGAGTGCGCCGCGAAGCAGGCGCGCGGCGCCGTACGCCGCGACGGCACCGCCTGCAACTCCTGCGAGGACGGGTCGGAGTCCCTGCAACGTGAGAAGGCGGATCACGTTGCCTCCCGACGCGCCGAGCGCCATGCGCACACCGATCTCCTGGGTGCGCAGCGTGACGAAATACGAGATCACACTGTAGATGCCTGCAGCCGCCAGGAGCAGTCCCACGATGCCGAGCGTCACGAGCAGCATCGTGTTGAACCGCGACTGCGCGAGCACGCTTCCGAGTCGCTCGTCCATCGTCGCGACGCTGTAGACCGGCAGCTGTGGGTTGACGGACCGCACCGCCGCACGGATGTCGGCAGCGAGCGCGGTCACGTTGCCTCCTCGGGGACGTACCACGACCGTCATTGTCCGGTTCACCCAATCCCACACCACGGGCGGTGCCTGAGTGGTGAGCAGGTAGAACTCCGGATTCGCCGCCGCAGCCGGGCCGGTCGCGCGGACATCGTCGACGACGCCGATCACGGTCTTCCACATGGGCCCATCCGGTCCGCCACCCCAAGTGATTCGCTTGCCGATCGGATCCTGACTCGGCCACGCGCGATCGGCGAGGGACCGACTCACCACCGTGAGCAGTGGTCCGCCCGCACGATCCTCGTCGTTGAACGTCCGACCGCGCTGGAGCCGAATGCCCATGGTCTCGAAGTAGCCGGGAGTGACGAGCCGCAGGGTCGATTGGACCGCGTTCGCCGAGGTCATCTCCTTTCCCTCTGGTACGAGGCCGTTGGAGCTCCCACCTCCCTCCAATGGTACGTTAGAGGCGAGCGCCACGGACCGAATGCGGGGATCGGCGCGCAATTGCTCCAAGAGAAGCCGGAAAGTCTGTTCGGCCTGACCAGCGTCGCTCGCCGTACCTTTGTCCCGCGTGCCTCGCTCCTGCGGCAGTGCGACGCGGGCGGTGAGGAGGCCGTGTCCGTCGAATCCGAGCGGCACGCGCCCTAGGTTGATGGCACTCCGGATCAGCAGCCCCGCGCCGACGAGCAGCGTGAGTGCCAGGCCGACCTCCGCTGCGATCAGGGTGCTGCGAACCCTATCGTGAGTGGATCCACCGGCGCTCCGTCCGCCTTCCTTGAGAACGCTCTGCAGACTGACCCGCGCGACCCGAAGTGCCGGCACCAGGCCGAATGCCAGACTACTGACCGCTGCCGCTACTAGCGCGAAAGTTAGTACGGTGCCGTCGAGGCGCGTCTCCTCGAGTCGTGGTATCGCGTTCACTGGTGCAGCCGCGACGAGGACCTTCACCAGTATCGCCGCGAATGCGACGCCGACCACCGCTGCCGCCAGCGCGAGGACGAACGACTCGGTGAGCATCTGCCGGACGAGCCGATCACGACTGGCCCCGATCGCGCTCCGGATACCGAATTCCTTCGCGCGCGCGGCGCCGCGCGCCAACAGCAGGTTCGCGACGTTGCCGCAGGCGATGAACAGCACGCAGGTGACCGCGCCGAGCAGCACGAGCAGTCGCTGCCGGAAATCACCGATCACGGCTTCCCGCAGCGAGCTGACATGAACGCCTTTCCCATCGTACATCCCGGGATATGCCTCACGCTGGTGACGCCGCACCGCTTCCATTTCGCGCTGCGCCTGCGCGAGCGACACGCCAGGCTTCAGCACGCCGACCACGCGCAGGTACTGCTCGTCACGGATGGCGCGGCGTTCGGGAGTGAATGCTGCTGGGGTCCAGAGCTGCTCCCCGGTGGCGACCGGATCGAAGTGCGGCGGCATGACGCCCAACACCGTGTACGGACGGTCGTTGAGGCGGATGCTCCGGCCAACGACCCGCGGGTCCCCGCCAAGCTTCAACTGCCAGAACTCGTGACTCAGCACCACGACCTGATCGCTCCCAGGCTTGTCCTCTTCTGGCTGGAAGACTCGGCCGAGCGCCGGCGCAACGCCGAAAGTCGGGAAGAACCCCGCCGTGACCGACGCACCGAACACGCGTTCCGGCCGGTCTGCCTCGGCGACGTTCACGCTGCGCTGCGAGACGGCGGCGAGATGCTCAAACGACGTCGCCTGCCCTTCCCACTCCACGAAGTCTGCGGCCGAGACCCGGGTGTCTTCATCTTTCCAGGTCTGCATGACGAGGACGACGCGCTCCGGCCTCGCATAGCCGAACGACCGTAGGAGCACGGCGTTGACCGCGCTGAAGATGGCCGTCGTTGCACCAAGGCCGAGCGCGAGAGTGAGGACCGCGACGCTCGTGAACACCGGTGTTCTCACGAGCTGCCGGCCGGCGAAGCGAATGTCCTGGGTGAGCTCATGCAGGAACTCCGTACGTCGCATCGAACGCTCCCGTTGGTTTCCGATGGTTCTGCAGAGGTGGCCGACGGCGGCGAAATCGCCGAAACGGTCGACCGCAACCCGGCGCGCCTCCTCGGGGCTCATGCCGCGCTCAACGAGCTCGCGGGTTCGCATCTCGAGGTGGAACGCGAGCTCGGCGTCGACCTCCTCGTCGACGCTCGCCTTCCAGAGTCGAGACGTGAGCTGCTGGCCGAGCCGGCCCATGGTGCGCATGAGTTAGTCGTTCGCGCCGGTGCTACGATCCGGTCGGCGCCAGGAGCACGAGCGAGACGACGCGCACGAAATCAGACCACTCGGTCGTCTCCGCGCGGAGCTGTCGGCGACCCACGGGCGTGAGCCGATAGATCTTCGCCTTGCGTCCGATCTCCGACGTCCCCCATTCCGCCGCGATCAATCTGCGCTTCTCGAGCCGGTAGAGCGCGGGATAGAGCGAGCCCTCCTCGACGGAGATCGCGTCGCGCGTCGTCTCTTCGAGCCAGCGCGCGATCGCATAGCCATGGCGTGGTCCCCAGGAGAGTGTCTTGAGCACGAGCGCGTCGAGGGTGCCGTGCAGTCGATCCTTGCCGAGCGGAGTCATCGTGACCGTGTTTACCAAGATCGTGTTTACCAAGATCGTGTTTACCAAGATTGTCTAGGCAAACTGCTCACCGTTGCCTAGACTGTCAAGGTACCGCCAAGACGCCTCCTAGCGTACGGCACGGGTTGGCGTCATAAGACAGTATCGTTTAGGCGAGTGAGCAAAGAGTGACTGACCTCCGGACGTGATCGACCCCACGGACGTTCAGGGTCTCGTGCAGCGCGAGCTGGCCGACCGTTACCGCATAGAGCGCGAGCTCGGCGGCGGCGGGATGTCGCGGGTGTTCCTCGCGACCGACGAGTCGCTCGGCCGGCGGGTGGTGATTAAGGTGTTGCCGCCAACACTCGCTGCCTCGCTGTCGGTGGAACGCTTCCGGCGCGAGGTGGAGCTGGGCGCGGCACTCCAGCGCCCGCACGTAGTGCCGGTGCTCAGCGCCGGCTCGGTGCGCGACGGGGGCGATGGGCTGCCGTACTTCGTAATGCCCTACGTCGAGGGCGAGTCGCTGCGCGAGCGCCTGATGCGCGGCCCGCTGTCGGTGCGCGAGACGGTGACGATCGGCCGCTGGACTTCATCCGCGTCGGATGCTCTTCTTGACCGGCATTGACTGAGTCTCGCCATTCCTGGCACACTATGACGCATCGATTGAAATGCGTAGCGGATTGGTCCAAGGACGTGGAATTCTGCGGCTTGCCGATGGATGGCGCGTTGCTTTCGTCATCGCCGAAAATCCGCAAGGTAAGCCGGAGCGCGCCCTGACGGCGGAAGTTCTCAGTTCGTTTGTCGAAGTCGCCTAATCCGCGTTGGATCGGCGCCGGGGACTTCTTTCGCGTGGCCGGGCCTATGGAAAGCAACTCCCCAGGTAGGGTTTGAACCTAGAACCTTCCGATTAACAGCCGGATGCTCTGACCAAGTGAGTTTGGATCTGCGGATTAAGAGCCCGCTGCTCGCATGCTGAGTCGGTTAGCACACCGAATTGCGCGCGCTAGACCGGCGGCACGAGTCGTTCACCGCTTCATTCTGTGTCGGGCGCGAACCGCCAGGCCATTCGAAGTGACGCCAGTCGGAGCATGGCAGATCTCCCGTCCCGCCTGACCATGATGCGGCAGCCCTGTGTGACACAAACGGAGGGAAGACAGCCGGTCTGTCTTCCCTCCGTTGTTCCCATCTGTAGTGGCCAGGGGCAGAATCGAACTGCCGACACGCGGATTTTCAGTCCGCTGCTCTACCAACTGAGCTACCTGGCCAGATCACTGGCTGAGCTTCGAATGATAGCCGGTCGCCGGCCCTCGCTCCACCCCCTCCCTCGGTCGCGCCTAGCGTGTCCTTGCCTATGGAAGCAGCGGCGCGAGCGTGGCTGGTGCGTGACCTCCCCGCTCGCGCTCCAGCCCGTAACGCCCACCGTGGCGGCAACGCTCTGTCAGCCTATCGGGTCAAACGCGGGTGATCTCATTGCGGCGATCAGGACGCCGCCCTCCGCGGTCGCGATGGGACGTGTGGCTCGCGCTCCTCGCCGCGACGTCGGCGACCTGTGGCTCGTTGGTCGCCCTGCTCCTCTCTCTGATTCACGCCACGTCCAGGTCCACCGTGGTGTCGTCGCGAGAGGCCGCGATGGGCGAGCGCATCGTGCTCGTCATCCCTCGGGTGGATCGGCCACGGAGCGATCGGGTGGCGCGCGAACGCTCGACGTCGACCGCGATCCCACCGGTGTCTCGCACCGCCGACACGCCTCCGCCCGACACGGCGTCGGCGCGCTCGTCTGCCGCCACGAGGCCGCCGAGCCCCATGTCATCGAGTCCCCCGCTCTCCATCGACGCGGTGTCGCGGCTCGCGCGTCCCCGTCCTGATCAGGCGATCACGTTCGCCAGGCCTCACGCTCGCGACCCCTTCGCGGCGCCCGGACCTCCCACGGTTGAAGAGCGCGACTCGGTGCTCCATGTGCTCGAGACGATGACTCCGGAGCTGGCGGCGCGGCGCGTTCCCTCCCGCGCCGAGGTCGATTCGGCGGCGAAGGAGGCGACACAGAAGATGCGCCTCTCCGGCCGGACGCTTCTCGTACCACCGGACAACAGCGGCGGGTTGATCGTCGCACGCATTCCCGTACCTCTGCTGAGTCCCGGACCGTCGACGACAGTGCGGACACGCGATCCACGCACCGTCGACGAGGGCCAAGCGCGCCTGCATCGCCTCCTCGCTCGCGCCGACTCCGCTCGGCGCGCTAGACGGGACTCGATCGAGCGAAGCGCCTCGCTTCATCGAGAAGATCCCTAGCCGACCTCTGGTTCCACCGTCGCCCCGAATCGCGCTCCGAGCGACTTGAGGTACGCGCTCGCCGTCGCCGTGTGCCCCAGGATGAACCGCGACACGAAGCGGAACACGGGATTGTAGACCTCGCCGTGCTCGGTGATCTGCACGCGGCTTCTCGTGCCGTCGCCGGTGATCAGATACTCCCATGCCCCGCCGAATGGCAGCGACTTGTCCGTGATCCGCGTGACCAGTCGCCGCGGCCGCTCGGCGGTCTCCACCACGAACGCAATCGCGTCGTTCTTCCCGCGCTCGCGCCACGCCACGTGTCCCGAGTCCGCGGGCAGCACCTCCACCGACGTGACGTCGCCGCGCCACGTCGGATAGGCGGCGACGTCGGTCAGCGCGTCCCACACCTGCTCGGGCGTCGCGGGCACGTGCGCCGCCACGGTGGCCACGTGCTTCACCGGCAGCAGATACCCGACGACCACCACGACCAGCCCCAGCCCAACGACGACCGCCAGCAGCACCACGACGATGCGCATCGGAGCCTCCATGGAGTTCGGCAACGGCGAGCGAGCCCTTCCTAGAATCCCAGCTGCAACCGCGTGAGCACGTCGTGCTCCGTCGACCGCACCACCCCCGCGTCCGGCCCGTCGAGTTGCGTGCGCTCGTAATCGACCGACACCACCACGCCGCGCGTGAGCCGCCAGTTCACTCCCACACCGGTCGCGCGCGCCCGTCGCGCCTGCGTCACCGGGTCGGCATACGTCGGGAACGCGTCGGCGTCGGTCGTCAGCACGCCATAGCGCGCCGCCACCTCCAGCGCGCCGACTCCGCCGCTCGTCGAGCCGTCCACCGGATGCCGCGGGGCGAGCGCGCCGAACGTCTCGCGCTCGCCGCTCACCATCCACGCCGCCGACAGTTGCCACGCCTCGTTCGTGAGCGCGGCGCTGCTCGTCGCGCGCCGCACGCCGTGCGTCACGCGCGTGTACTCGGCGAGCATCCCCGCCGGCCCGATGTACGCGTATCCCTGCGGCGCCACGCGCGTGCGTCGCCCGTCGGCGATCGTCGTATTCGCCGCCGTGCCGTCGCTCCGGAACCGGAACAGCGCGAGCTGCCCTGCCGACCGGTAGACGCCCAGCGCCGGCGCGCCCGGCGAGCCCTGCTCCGTCCCCGAGCTTCCCGCCACGCCGATGCCGACGTCGATCGCGCGCGGGCTCGTCGCGAACGGACGCACGAGCACACGCCCCACCACGTCCTTCCCCGTCGCCGCGTCGCCGTCGATGTTCGCGCCGTCAGGAGCGCCGTCGAGCACGCCGAGCGCGTACTGCACGTGCGCCGTCGCGAGGTCACCCGAGATCAACACGCCGACGTCGCGGTTCGGCACGAGCATAGACGGCAGCCCACGCTCGATGAATCGCTGGTCCGATGCCGGGATCTGCCGTTCCAGCCCGAGCGGCGAGCGGAACTTCCCCGCACGCAGGCCGAGCGCCGCGTTCGCCCGCGCGTCGACGTACGCGTCGAACAGCACTGCCTGCCCATTGCCGAAGTCGGGCGCGAGTCGCAGCGCGAAGTACTTGTACGCCGTGGCATCGAAGATCAGCCGCGCGCGCCGCAGCAGGAACGTGCTCGCTCCCGGCGATACCGCGCCGCTCGCCCCGAAGAATCGGCCGTCGGCCTGCACGTAGCCACGCAGCCGGAACGCGAACGCGCCATCGGCCGACGCCACGGCGAGCCCCTCGCGCGAGGCGCTCACGCTTGGCCCTCGCGCCGGCGCGGCAGTCGCGCCGATGCTCTTCTCGAGCGCCGTCACACGCGCCTCCAACTGCTCTATCGCCGCCGCGAGCGAGTCGCGGCGCGATGTCGAGTCGCGGTGCGCCGCGCGTGCCGAGTCCGCGTGACTCGCGGTCGCACTCTGTGCCTCGACGGATGATGCGCAGAGGACGAATGCGCCGAGAGCGAGGGCACCGAGAAGGCGTGGAGTGGTCACGGGAGAGTGCGGCGGGCGGGAGCACGAGACGATTCCTGCACAGTATTCCGCCGCGAGCAGAACGGAAGCCCGTCCCGGATGCTTCAGCGACGATTCTCAGTGCAGGTTCGCCTTCCGAAGCGCACCCGACTTCCTCTCCCCGAGAAACGTCTCCAGGAAAGGATTCGCCGCTCCCTTCGACAGCTCCGCCGCCGTGCCGATCTGCGCGATCCGTCCCTCGTGCATCACCGCGACACGGTCCGCCACCTCGCACGCCTCCTCGCTGTCGTGCGTCACGAGGATCGTCGTCACCTTCACCTCGTCGTGCAGCTGGCGCAGCCACTGCCGTAGCTGCTTGCGCACGCGCGCGTCCAGTGCGCCGAACGGCTCGTCGAGCAGCAGCACCCGCGGCTGCACCGCGAGCGCCCGTGCCAGGGCGACTCTCTGTTGTTGCCCACCGGAAAGCTCCGAGGGATACCGCCCGCCGAGCGCATCGAGCTCGACGAGCTGCAGCAGGTCCCTCACCGCCGAGGTGATCTCGCTCCCGCTCGGCCGCCCTCCGCGCGGGCGCACCCGCAGCCCGAACGCGACGTTCTCGAACACCGTCATGTGCCGGAACAGCGCGTAGTGCTGGAACACGAAGCCGATGCGTCGGTCGCCCGGGCCGAGCGGTGCGGCGTCCTCACCGTGGATGCGCACGGTGCCCGCGTCCTGTCGCTCCAGGCCGGCCACTACGCGCAGCAGTGTCGACTTTCCCGACCCCGACGGCCCGACCAGCGCCACCAGCTCTCCCTCGTCCACGCCGAACGTCACAGCGTCCAGCGCGACGAACTCCCCGAACCGCTTCGAGACCCGCTCGAGTGCGACGCTCATGACTGTGTCTCCTGTTGCTCCTCGATCAGCCGCGCCCGCGCCGCGTGGTGACTGCGCTCGAGCAGATGCTTCGCGGCCAGCGTCACCACGGCGAGCATCGCCAGTAGCGACGACGCGGCGAACGCCGCGGTGAAGTTGTACTCGTTGTAGAGGATCTCGATGTGCAGCGGCAGCGTCGTCGTCTGCCCGCGGATGCGCCCCGACACCACCGACACCGCGCCGAACTCGCCCATCGCCCGCGCGTTGCACAGCACCACGCCGTACAGGAGTCCCCAGCGGATGTTCGGCAGCGTCACGCGCCGAAAGATCTGCCATCCGGAGGCGCCGAGCGTGACCGCGGCTTCCTCCTCCGTCACCCCTTGTTCCTCCATCAATGGGATCAGCTCGCGCGCCACGAACGGGAGCGTGACGAAGATCGTCGCCAGCACCACCGCCGTCACCGTGAAGGCGATCCGGATGTCGTGTGCCTTGAGCCACGGCCCGAACCACCCCTGCATCCCGAACAGCAGCATGAACGTCAGCCCCGCGATCACGGGCGAGACGGCGAGCGGCAGGTCCGCCAGCGCCACGAGCAGCGCGTGGCCGCGCACCTTTCCCTTCGTGATCGCCCACGCGGCGGCGATCCCGAACAACACGTTGAGCGGCACGGCGATCCCCGCCACGAGGAGCGTCAGACGCAGGGCATGCAGCAGCTCCGCGTCACGCAGCGCGGCGACATAAGCGCCGGCACCCTTCTTCAACGCTTCCTCGAACACCACGAACAGCGGCAGCCCCAGGAATAGGAACAGATACGCCAGCGCGACCCCGATCAGGATCCACCGTGCGGTCGCGCTCTCCCCAGTCGCCGCCGCGGTGCGACGCGTCGCGCGTGGCCCGGGCGCGATGCCGTGTCTCGGCGCCGGTGGTGCGATGGTCGTCGACATGATTCGTCTTCTCCTCAGGCGGTGCGCCTGGCGGCGCGGCGTTGCAGCAATCCGGCGCCGATCAGGATCACCGCCGAGAGCAGCAGCATCACCACGGCGATCGCCGTCGCGCCGGCGTAGTCGTACTGCTCCAGCTTGCTCATGATCAGCAGCGGCGCGATCTCGGTGCGCCCGGGCATGTTCCCCGAGATGAATACCACCGAGCCGTACTCGCCGATTGCGCGCGCGAACGAGAGCGACACCCCCGCCACGAGCGCAGGCGTCAGCGCCGGCAGGATCACTCGGCGGAACGTCTGCCACCGATCGGCGCCGAGCGTCGCCGCGACCTCCTCGATCTCCTTCGGCAGCGTCTCCAGCACCGGCTGTACGCTGCGCACGACGAATGGCAGCCCGATGAACGTCAGCGCTACCGTGATGCCGAGGGGCGTGAACGCGATCTTGATCCCGTGCGGCGCGAACAGCGCGCCGATCAGGCCGTTCTGCGCGTAGAGCGTCGTGAGCGCGACACCCGCCACCGCCGTCGGCAGCGCGAACGGCAGATCCACCAGCGCGTCGGCGATCGACTTGCCGGTGAATCGGTACCGCGTCAGCACCCACGCCACGAGCAGGCCGAACACACCATTCACCACCGCGGCGGTCACGGAGGTGCCGACGCTGAGCTTGTACGCCGCGATCGCGCGCGGCGACGTCGCCGCCGTGAGAAATCCACTCCAGCCCAGTCGCGCCGTCTTCACGAACAGCGTCGAGAGCGGCACGATCACGAGCACCAGCAGGTACGCGAGCGTGAAGCCCAGGGTGAGTCTCACTCCGGGCAACACGGACCGCACGCGCGGTGCTCGCTGCGTGCTCGACGCCGGCCGATGCGCTGGCAGCAAGCTCATTTCTGCGACACCGAATAGATCTGGTCGAAGATGCCGCCGTCGGCGAAGTGCGTCTGCTGCGCCTTGGCCCATCCGCCGAACAGCTTGTCGATCGTGAACTGCGGCACCTTCGGGAACGCGCCACCGTACTTCGCCAGCGACCGCGGGCCCGTCGGACGGAAGTAGTGCTTCGCCGCGAGCGCCTGCGCCGCGTCCGTGTAGAGGAACTCGAGATACGCGCGCGCCACCTTCGCCGTGCCATGCTTCTGCGCCACCGCCTCGTTCACCGCGACGGGCGGCTCGGCCAGGATGCTCACTGACGGGATGACGATGTCGAACTTGTCCGGACCGAGCTGCTTCACGGACAGCAGCGCTTCATTCTCCCAGGCGATGAGCACGTCGCCGATGCCGCGCTCCACGAACGTCGTCGTCGATCCGCGGGCGCCTGCGTCGAGCACCGGCACGTTCTTGTAGAGCCTCCCCACGAAGTCGCGCGCCGCCGCTTCGCTCCCCTTGTTCTTCTGCAGCGCGTAGCCCCACGCGCCGAGGTAGTTCCACCGCGCGCCCCCCGACGTCTTCGGGTTGGCCGTGATCACCTGCACGTCGGGGCGGACCAGATCGTTCCAGTCCTTGATCCCCTTCGGGTTGCCCTTGCGGACGACGAACGCGACGGTCGACGTGAACGGCGTGCTGTTGTGCGGCAGCTTCTTCTGCCAGTCCACCGGGAGCGTCTTGCCGCGCTGCGCGATCTCGTCGATGTCGTACGCGAGACCGAGTGTCACGACGTCCGCTTCCAGCCCGTCGATCACGGCGCGCGCCTGTGCTCCCGAGCCGCCGTGCGACTGCTTGATCTCCACCTCCTGCCCCGTGCGCCGCTTCCACTCCTGCGCGAACGCGGCGTTGATCTCCTTGTACAGCTCGCGCGTCGGATCGTACGACACGTTGAGCAGCGTCACCTTCTCCTGCGCGGCCACCGGCGCACCGGTGGCCGCGACGAGCGCGAGCGCGAAGGCCAGTCGAGTGAGCGTCTTGATCGTTTTCATGAGTCGAGTCGTAGGTGAGCCGCGCCATGCGCGGCGTTGTCGGTTGAAGAGGTTCAGAACCCCAGCTGGAGACGCGTCAACACCGCGTGCTCCGTCGAGCGCGCCGTCGCCGCGTCGGGTCCGTCGAGCTGCGTGCGCTCGTAGTCGGCGGCGAACACCAGCCCACGCGTCAGACGCCAATTGAGCCCGAGGCCCGCCGCGCGTGCCCGCCGCGCCTGCGTCGCGGGATCGGCGAACGTCGGGAACGCGCTCGCGTCGTTCGTCAGCACGCCGTAGCGCGCCACGAGCTCCACCGCGCCCAGGCCACCCGCCTTCGATCCGTCCAGGGGATGGTCGGGCGTCACGCTCGCGTACGACTCGCGCTCCCCCGTCAGCACCCAGCCGCCCGACACCTGCCACGCCTGGTTCGTCAGCGCGGCAGCGTTCGTCGCCCGCCGCACGTTGTGCGTCGTTCGCACGTACTCGGCGAGCACCCCCACCGGGCCGACGTACAGGTAGCCTTGCGGCGAGAGGCGCGTGCGACGCCCATCGGCGAGCACCGTGTTCGCCGCCGTGCCGTCGGCGCGATAGCGGAACAGCGCGAGCTGCCCGGTCGTCTTGTAGCTGCCGAGTGCCGGCGCGGTCAGCGAGCCCTGCTCCGTCCCCGAGCTTCCCGCGATGCCGAAGCCGAGATCCGGCGCCGAGGCGATCGTGGCGAGTGGACGGAAGAACACGCGTCCCACCACGTCCTTGCCCGTCGACGGATCCCCGTCGACGATCGCCGCGTCGGGTGCGCCGTCGAACGCGCCGACCTGATACTGCACGCGCGCTCCGGCGAGATCGCCGTACAGCTGCACGCCGACGTCGCGGTTGGGCACGAGGCTCGTCGGCAGACCGCGCTCGACGAAGCGCACGTCGGTCGCCGATTGGAGCCGCTCGAGCCCGATCGGCGGCTTGAACTTGCCGACGCGCAGGTTGAGCGCCGCGTTCGGCTTCGCCTCGGCGTACGCGTCGTACAGCACCACCTGACCGTTCCCGAAATCGGGCATCAGCCGCAGACCGAAGTACTTGTACGCCGTCGCCTCGAAGATCGGCCGCACGCGTCGCAGCAAAAACGTGCTCGATCCCGGCGCCACCGGTCCGTTCGCGCCGAAGAACCTCGCGTCCGACTGCACGTAGCCGCGCAGGCGGAAGGTGAATGCGTTGTCCGCCGACCGAACGGTGAGCCCGTCGCGCGTCGCCGAGACCGCCGGCGCAGCCGCGGCCGCGGCGTTGAGCTTCGCTTCGCTCTTCTCGAGCGTGGCGATGCGGTCCTCGAGCGCGTGAATGCGCGCTTCCGCATCCGCGGGCGTGGATTGCTGCGTGACGGCCCCCGCTGCCGCCGCGCCAGGGCTCGACGCGGGGGGCGTCGACGCCGGGACTGACGTCTGCGCGGTGGCGACCGCCGTGTGCGCCGTTGTGATCGCCGAGAGGGCGAGCGTGAGTGTGATGAGTCGTGAAGCGAACATCGAAATGAGATCCTCGAGTGAATGCGTCGACGCAGAGCGGAGAAATGCAAAGCGGGCCCGCTCTCGTCATGAAGAGCGGGCCCGCGGTGCGCGTGCGGTGTGGTCAGTCGGCCGTCGTCAACAACATGGACACGGGTTCGTGAGCACAGCGCGGCCACCGTGAGCGCTCTCCAGGGAGCGACCACAGCACACGCTGCGACAACACATGGCCAGACGGACGAACGATGACATCACGGTATCTCGGCGACGCGACGAATTGACGTGAACCTCAGGAAACCGTTCGTTCGGCCACCAGCGCGGCGACGTCGCGAACCTTCGGGGCAATGACCGGTGCAGCAGGCAGAACGTCACTCACCGCTTCGGTCGTCTTCAATCCGTTGCCCGTGATGCACAATACAATCTCGTCGTCGGAATGGAAGTGCCCGGCCTCGGCGAGCGCGACGGCGCCAGCGACGGTCACGCCGCCCGCGGTCTCGGTGAACACGCCGGTCGTCTCCGCCAACAAACGGATGCCGGCCACGAGTGCCTCGTCGCTCACGTGCTGTCCGCCGCCCCCCGATTCGCGCATTACCTTCGCCGCGAACGCGCCGTCGGCCGGATTGCCGATCGCGATCGACCGCGCGATCGTGTTCGGGATCTCGGGGACGAGCGTCGAATCGCCGCGCTCCCACAGCCGCACGATCGGCGCACATCCCGATGCCTGCGTGCCGTACACGCGCGGCGTCGCGCCGTCCACGAGGCCGGCGTCGATGAACTCCTTGAATCCCTTGCCGAGCTTCGTCACGAGCGATCCGCCGGCCATCGGTGCGACGATCGCGCTCGGCAGTCGCCATCCGAGTTGCTCGGCGATCTCGAACGCCATCGTCTTCGAGCCTTCACCGTAGTAGCCGCGCAGGTTGACGTTCACGATTCCCCACCCGAACCGGTCGGCGAGCTGCGCGCACAGGCGGTTCACGTCGTCGTAGTGCCCCTTGATGCGCACGAGGTTCGGCCCGTACACCGCCGTGCCGATCACCTTGCCGATCTCGAGATCTTCGGGAATGAAGATCCACGACGCGAGCCCCGCACGCGCCGCGTGCGCCGCCACCGCGTTGGCGAGGTTCCCCGTCGACGCGCAGCCTACCGTGTCGAGTCCGAACGCGATCGCGGCATTGATTGCTGTCGACACCACGCGGTCCTTGAACGACAGCGACGGATGCGACACCGCGTCGTTCTTCACCCACACCCGCGCCACGCCGAGCCGGTCGGCGAGCCGCGGCGCGTCGATCAGCGGTGAGAAGCCGGTGTCGATCGACGCGACCGGCTCGCCCTCGAACGGCAGCCACTCGCGATACCGCCACAGCGACTGCGGCCGCGCGGCGATCGTCGCGCGATCCGGCAGCCGTCGCGAGGCCGGATACAGCGGCTCGAGTGGGCCGAGGCAGTTCTCGCAGATCGCCACCGGCGCCGCGTCGTTCTCGGTGCCGCACAGCTTGCACCGCTGGGCGTATGGACGCAGCGCCGCGCTGGTCGGCGCCGTGGGCGCCTGCCGCGTGGTGACAGCGTCGGGAAGAATCGAAGTCATTGCGTGAGGCGTCGAATCAAGGAAACCAGCAAACTAGAAAACCAGCAAACCGTTCTTCAGTACTTCGGTACCGACGGATCGACGTCGTCGCTCCACCGGAGGATGCCGCCGGCCAGGTTCCAGACTCGCTTGAACCCTGCCGCCTGCAGCTGCCGCACCGCCTTCGCACTGCGACCGCCCATCTTGCAGTGCACCACGATGTCGCGCGCACTGTCGAACGTCGCGAGCGACTCAGTGAACGCGCTCAACGGCACGAGTCGCGCCCCCGGAATCTTCGCGATCGCCCACTCGTGCGGCTCGCGTACGTCGATCAGGTCGAAGTCGTCCCGCCGCTGCTGCTTCGCCGCGAGCTCCGCCGGCACGATCTCCGGCACGCCGTTCGGGTCCTGCTCCGGATCGCCACCGATGCCGCAGAACTGGTCGTAGTCGATCAGTTCGCGGATCTCGTGCGTGCCGCACGCCGGACAGTCCGGATTCTTGCGCAGCTTCATCGTGCGGAACTGCATCGACAGCGCGTCGATCAGCAGCAGCCGGCCGATGAGCGGCTCACCGATGCCGAGCAGCAGCTTGATCCCTTCCGTCGCCTGGATCGTGCCGACGAGTCCCGGCAACACGCCGAGCACCCCGCCTTCTGCGCAGCTCGGCACCAGTCCCGGCGGCGGCGGTTCCGGATACAGGCAGCGGTAGCACGGCCCGTCCTCCGTCGCGAACACCGACGACTGGCCCTCGAACCGGTAGATGCTCCCGTACACGTTCGGCTTGCCGAGGATCACGCACGCGTCGTTCGTGAGATAACGCGTCGCGAAGTTGTCCGTGCCGTCGATCACGATGTCGTAGTCGCGCACGATCTCGAGCGCGTTCTCGCTCGTCAGCCGCGTCTCGTACCCCTCGACGTGCACGTGCGGGTTCATGTCCTTCAATCGATCGCGCGCCGACTCCAGCTTCGGACGCCCCACGTCCTTCGTGCCGTGCACGATCTGCCGCTGCAGGTTCGTCACGTCCACGACGTCGAAGTCGACGAGCCCGATCGTCCCCACGCCCGCCGCCGCGAGATAGAGCGCGAGCGGCGAGCCGAGCCCGCCCGCGCCGATCAGCAGCACGCGCGACGCCTTGAGCCGTTGCTGCCCTTCGAGCGCGACCTCCGGCAGGATGAGATGCCGGCTGTACCGGAGGATCTCGTCCGACGACAGCTCTTCGAGCTGCGTCGCGAGCGGTTCGGTGACGATGGCCATCGCTGTCAGCCCCCGGCAATCGCCGGCACGACGGTGAGCTCGTCCCCGTCGCTCACCGGCGCGTCGAAGCCGCCGTTGAACCGGATGTCCTCGTCGTTCAGGTAGAACGTCACGAACGGGTACGGCTGTCCCGTCTCGTCGCGCAGCCGCGGCGCGAGGCTCGGGTAGCGCGCCGCGACGTCGGCCACCACGGCACCCACCGTGTCGCCGTTCGATGCGATCTCGCGTCCGTCGGCCAGCTTGGCCAGGACCGTGGGAAGAAAGAGCGTTACTGCCATGACGAGTCTCCGAAGGAGAAAAAGGAATACCAGCCCAACTCGGCGGCGCCGCGCGTCGACATCCGCACTATGCTGCGCCCGCCGTTGCCGGAGCGTCCTCGCAGTCCTGATGCACCACGAGGCTCCGACCCTCCACCTGCGCTGAGTTCACGAACGTGTCCGCGCCGACGCCGTGCTGGAGCCACGTCGTACGCATCGCTTCTGCCACGGCCGGCGCCTGTCGCTCCGGCGCCACCGCCACGAGCGTCGAGCCCGAACCGCTCAGCGTCGCGCCGAGCGCGCCTGCGGCGACCGCGGCACTGCACACCGGATCGTAGCCGAGCATCAGCGATCGCCGATACGGCACGTGCAGCACGTCGTTCAGCGCGACACGAAGCGTATCGCCGTCCCCCGTTGCGAGCCCGTGCACCAGCGCGGCACCCAGCGCGGCGGCACGCGTCGCCGTGCGATGCGGCAGCACGCGCGGCAACGCCGCGCGTGCGTCGCGCGTCGTCACCTCGAAGTCCGGCACCGCGAACACCAGCGACAACCCGCGCGCCACCGTCAACGGTACGACGCGCGCCGGACTGCCCGGCACCACGAGCACGAAGCCGCCGTGGATCGCCGCCGCCACGTTGTCCGGATGTCCTTCCACTTCGGCGCACACCTCGAGCAGTTGCTCGTCGGTGAGCGAGAAGCCGCAGATCCCCGTCGCCGCCACTGCACCCGCCACTACCGCGGCCGCCGACGAACCGAGTCCGCGCGCCACCGGAATGTTCGAGCTCACGCGGACGCGCAGCGCGCGCGGTGCCTCGCGTCGCGCGGCCTTGCATGCCGCGCGCAGCCCGACGACGATCCAATCTTCGTCCGGCGTCACGTCGAGCCCTGCAAGCGCACCGCCCCGCTGGATCTGTGTCGTGGCGTCCGGCTCGCGCTGCACCACCACCGACGCTGTCAGACAGCGGTCCACCGCGGCTCCGACGCAGTCGAACCCCGCGCCGAGGTTCGCCGTCGACGCTGGCACGCGCACCACCGCCCGCCGCCTCATGCGCGCCACCCCCACGAGGAGATGGCGCGCGGACAGCGCGCGGCGAGACACGTGCGGCGAGAGCGAGGCATCGGCGTCACCAGCCTACTTCTCGACCGGGAGACGGACCGAGTTGCCCCACTCCGTCCAGCTGCCGTCGTAGTTGCGCACCTTGTCGTAGCCGAGCAGGTAGGTCAGCACGAACCACGTGTGGCTCGAGCGCTCGCCGATGCGGCAGTACGCCACCACGTCGTCGTTCTTCTTCAAGCCGATCTCGCCTTCATAAATCGCACGCAGCTCATCCGCGGTCTTGAACGTGCCGTCCGGATTCGCCGCGCGCGCCCACGGAACGCTCTTCGCGCCTGGGATGTGTCCGCCGCGGAGCACTCCCTCCTGCGGATACTCCGGCATGTGCGTCTTCTTGCCGCTGAACTCGTCGGGCGATCGCACGTCCACCAGCGGCTTCTTTGCCTTGCTGTGTGCGAGCGTCTCGTCCTTGAACGCGCGGATCTTCGAGTCGTCGCGCTCCTTGGCGACGTACTGCGTCGGCGGGTACTTCGGCACCTCGGTCGAGAACGGCCGGCCCTCCTGCTCCCACTTCGCGCGACCGCCGTCGACGACCTTCGCGTTGGTGAACCCGAACAGCTGGAACACCCAGAACGCATACGTTGCCCACCAGTTGCTCTTGTCGCCGTAGAAGACGACCGTCGTCGCGTCGTCGATCCCCAAGCGGCGCAGCAGCGCCTGGAACTGCTCCGTCGACACGTAGTCGCGGACCACCGGATCGTTCAGGTCCGTGTGCCAGTCGATCTTCTGCGCACCCGGGATGTGCCCGAGGTCGTACAGGAGTACGTCCTCGTCGCTCTCGAGGATGCGCACCTTCGGATCGTTCAGATGCTGCGCCACCCATTCGGTAGTGACCAGTACGTCGGGCTTCACGTAGCCCTTCTCGGCGGCGGTAGAGGAAACGGGCTCGGTGGTGGTGCTCATAGTGATGCCTCGGTGATGAAGGTCGTCGAGCGGTGATCGGTGCTCGTCGAGGCTGCTGTAAAAAACGGCCGCCTCGAGCTGAGCGGCCGGGTGGTCCCGTTGGGTGTCGGAGCGGTCTAGCCTCGCCCCTCGTCTCCCGGCCGCGGTGCCATTCCAGGGCGACAGCCCCGAATCGGACACATGCACATCGCGATCGGGATGCACATGCATCCGGACTCCGACGCGCCCGTGCGCTTCCCGGCACGCACGACGACCCGCGCGCGGTCGTCGCGTGGGCGGAGCGTGGCGGAGATCGCCGGACGAGTCATGGGAGTGGACGCAGCGGAGAAAGGGACGCTTCTGGATACAAAAAACGCCGGGCGTGCAGCGCCGCCAGGCGAGTCGCTTTTTAGCTCATTGTTTAACGTGGCGGCAAGAGGCGGCAAATCACCACGAGTTTCGATTGTCTTGTCAGTCTATGGTGGCTCCGCCGCGTCGTCAAGCCCTGCCCGGACATGGTTATGCGCGCGGCCCGCAAATGCGCGTCTTCGTATGCTGCTGCGCGATGCCGCTCCCATCGCGTGACTCGCGGACGTCGTGCCGAGGTCGTTCCAATGTGCCGCGAGCCGTCCGTTCCGTTCGCCCATGTGATCCCTCGGTGCCGCATGCGCGCCTCGCGGCCGACCTCGGCGGGACGTACATTTCGCCCATCGTCGTCGTCCAGCCATCCCCTACCCGACGACCCATTCGCTCTATTCGATCACGCGGTGACCTGACCGTTACGACACGGCCAGGCGTCGTTGCGTTTCATCGATCACGTTTGTCTCGCCTTGCTTCGCCGTGCTCGGGTGGCGGAGCTCCGTGCGGCGCCGCTGGCGGCGCCAACTTCAATCGGGAAGCACACACATGAGGATTTCACGTTTCATAGTGGGCGCGGTCGCTGCCCTCCTCGTCGCTCTCCCAGGGCGCGTCGCCGCCCAGGGAATTACCACCGGCGCCATTGCTGGACGGGTGACGGACGAAGGGGGACAACCACTCGCCTCGGCGCAAATCGTCATTCGCAACCGCAACAGCGGATTCACCGTGGGCACCATGACGCGTGAAGACGGTCGCTATCGCGTGCAGAACCTCGAGCCGGGAGGACCTTACACGATCACGGCGCGCCGCATCGGCATGCAGCCACAGGTGCTCGATAACCAGCTCGTCCCGCTGTCCGAGACGCTCACTCTCGACTTCAAGCTCACACAGCAGGTCGCGCAGCTGAGCTCCGTGCAGGTCGTTGCCACGACGAACGCGGGCGAATTCAGCGCCACGCACACTGGCACACGCACCGCCATCTCCGATAGCGTGCTGCAACGCATCCCGACGACGACGCGCAACCTCACTGACTTCGTGAAGATCACTCCGCAGGTCTCCTCCACCGGGCCCGGGAGCTCAGCGGGCGGAATGTCGAACCGCATGAACAACGTGCAGATCGACGGCGCCACCGAGCGCGACGTGTTCGGTCTCGGCTCCACGGGTGCACCTGGCGCCGAGGTGAACTCGAAGTCGCTTTCGATCGAGGCCGTGAAGGAACTCCAAGTGCTGCTCGCCCCGTATGACGTGCGCCAGGGCAACTTCGGTGGCTTTCTGCTCAATGCGATCACGAAGAGCGGCACGAACGAGCTGCATGGCTCCGTCTTCCACGCTTTCCGCAACCAGTCCTACGGCGCCGACACCGCACCGGTACGGGCCCAGCCCTTCAACCGCTCGCAGACTGGTTTCTCGCTCGGCGGTCCGATTCTCCGTAACAAGCTGCACTTCTTCACGGCGAACGAGTGGACCACGGAGAACACCCCTGTCACGGGTCCCTATGCCGACCAGCCGGTCAGCGCGGCGCAGAAGTTCCCGTTGTCGACCGCCGATCTGGACCGGTTTCTCTCGCTCATGAAGCAGTTCGGCTCCACCGATGTCGGCTCCGCGAGTGCGGTGACCATCCCCAATCCACTCACGAATATCTTCGCGCGGCTCGACTATCGGATCAACGACGTGCACCGAATGGTGCTGCGCTACAACTACGCTGACGGCGAGCGCCTTCGGCAGCAGAACGCGCGCTCCGTCACCCAAGCGGTGCTGTCCGACAACTTCCACAACTTCCGGAACGTCAAGAGCGCCCCAGTCCTGCAACTCTTCTCCAACTTCGCCAGCGGTGCGTCGAACGAACTGTTCGTCGGCTATAACAAGTGGTTCAACCGCCGCGATCCGCTCAGTACCTTCCCGCAGATCCGCATCAACGCGCAGCCGGGAGTGAATGGCAACACAGTCATCCTCGCCGGTGCGGATCAGTTCTCGCAGGGCAACCAGCTTGACACCAGGACCTGGGAGCTCACCGAGAACTACACCTTTCGTCCGTTCGGCAGGCACGTCGTCACCGTCGGCACGCGCAACGAGTACGTGTGGCTCCGCAACATGTTCACCCAGAGCTCCCTCGGCGTCTGGTCGTTCGCCAATCTCGACAGCATGGCGGCCAGGAACGCGAATTCGTTCCGCAAGGCGATCATCCTATCGAACGGCGGCAATGTCTACTACACCGGACTCCAGGACGCCTTCTACGCGCAGGACCAGTGGAGCGTGACCGACCGACTGGCGATCACCGCCGGCCTCCGCTTCGACCTGAGCAGTGCGCTCGAGGACGTGGCGTACAATGCCGCGATCGACTCCGCCTACGGTCGCCGCACGGACGACATCACGAAGCACTCGCTCCAGTTCTCGCCGCGCCTCGGCTTCAACTGGGACATTACGGGTGACAAGAACAATCAGCTGCGCGGCGGTATCGGGCTGTTCGTCGGCACGCCGCCGTACATCTACATGGAGAATGCGTACGTCAACTCGGGCAACATCATCACTTTCTTGAACTGCAACACCAACGGCAGCAACTCGCCGGCGCCGACATTCCAGGTCGATCCTGGCCCGATCAACGTCTGCCGAGACAATCAGGGCACCAAGCCGATCGGTGACGTGAACCTGCTGTCGAAGGGGCTCAAGTTCCCGCAGCCGCTGCGCATGTCCATGGCCTACGACCGCCAGCTGCCCTGGAACCTCATTGGTACGCTCGAGGGACTCTACTCGCGCACGCTCAACCAGCTGTTCTTCGTCAACCTGAACGTCGCTCAGCCCACCGGCGTCAGCACCACTGGCCGCACCGTGTACGCCAATGTCGGCAACCCAACCAACGGGCGCATTACGCTCATACCGCCCGCGAGCGTGACGGCGAACGGCGGCACGGCCCGCTTCTCCACCGCGGTCGACCTGCGTAACCAGAACAAGGACTACGCCTACAACCTCACGGCGCAGCTCCGCAAACGGTACGCCGACAACTGGGAGGCGCTGATCGCCTACACTTACTCGCGTGCCCGTGACGTCCAGAGCATCACGTCGAGCACTGCGCTCTCGAACGCCCAGTTCGGCCGCACACTCGTCGGCCCCCAGGATCTCCCGGTCACGGGGATCAGCTTGTTCGACCAACCGCACAAGATCAACGCGCTGATCAGCCGCACCTTCGAGTGGGGGCGCCGCGGCCTCGGCACCGATGTCACGCTCGTCTACTCCGGCGTGTCCGGTGCGCCGCATGACTATGTCTATGCGTCGGGCGGCGGCTCGTCGAGCGATCTGAACGGCGATGGATACAATACGAACGACTTGTTCTATGTCCCCAACAACGCGCTCGACCCGGCCGAGATCCAGTTCAGGCAACTCGGATCGCGGTCGCCCGCAACTCAGGCGCAGGATCTGGAGAACTTCATCAGCGCCTCGCCCTGCCTCAGCGGGCAGCGCGGCCGCATCATGGAGCGCAACTCCTGCCGCAATCCGTTCACACACGTCATGGATCTCTCGATCCGTCAACGCCTGCCGTCGGTGCGCGCCGAGAACCTGTCCGTGCAGTGGGACATTTTCAACCTCGGCAACCTGCTGAATAAGAACTGGGGCAAGGTTCCCTTCACCCCCAATTCACTCAACAGCAATGTGCCGATCGTGACGCACGTCGGATGGACCGGCACGGGATGCACCACCACGCCGGCGGCGTGCGACATCAAGACCGCTACGCCCATCGTGCAGTTCACACCACCTACCGGTGGTGAGTATGTCGTGCCAAGCACATCGGCCACGCAGTTCTGGCGCTCGCAGCTCGGACTCCGCATCGGCTTCTAGCAGGCTGATTTGACGGACCTGGAACGAGAGAGCGCCGAGGTCCCGTGTTGTGGCCGCGGCGCTCTCTCGTTTCCTACCGGTTGACGTCTCGTCAGCGGGGCGTACGTGCCCCCACGCTCGCCGTGATCACGCTCTTGATCCCGCCCCGGATGTTGAAGTCGCCCACTACTTCCAACCATACGGGCTTGGTCGCCTCGCTCAAGTCGTCGAGGATCCGGTTCACCGCCCGCTCGTAGAAGATGCCGTCGTTTCGAAAGCTCCAGAGATAGAGCTTCAGGCTCTTCAGCTCGACACAGACTTCACCGGGGATGTACGTGATGTACATCGTCGCGAAGTCGGGCGCTCCACCCTCGAGCTGCCTGAGCTCCTCCGCATCCGACTCGACCCCGCCAAGCGGGCAGAGCGACGTGAACTCGGGGCACTCCATCGCGATCTCGTACTCGCGCCCCGGATAGGGGTTCGGAAACGTCTCCAGCAACTCGGGTCTCGGCATCCCGGAAGATCGCACGGACGAGGGCAGCGGAGCAACGCACGCAAATGACTCGGCCTCGGGAGCAGAAGCCTCCCGACGCCCCCGTCTACAGACAAACCGTGAACCGACGAACGCGCGCCTCCGGCACGCCCGTGACTCTGGCGCGCCGGCGTGCGTCAACAATATGTTGTTGGAGTGCCGGTCCTCTCTGGGCCGGCCGTTGCCGCCGGGAGAACGGCCTGGCGGTACTGCCCCCCGGCAAGTCCGGGGGGCTCTTTCTTTCTAGGGCCGCCGGTCTTCCCCGCGCAGTCGCTTCGCCATCTCGTCGAGCACGGCGCGCTCGGCTGGCGTGAGGCTTTCCAGCCCTGCCAGCGAGATCTTGTCGAGCACGCGGTCGAGCTCGGCCAACCGTTCCTCGCTCGGCGGTACCGGCGCGACCAGCGCGCGCACCATCGGGCGTGGCTGCTGGGCCGCCACCGCCTTGCTCTTCGCCACGATCTCGTCCACGTCGTCACGCTGGGCGTTGCCGCGCGTCCGCGGAAGCGTACGCGGGATCGGGCGAGGAGTCTCGTCCTGAGGATAGTCCGGCGCGGGCGAGATCCGTTGCCGGAACCGCTCGATGCTCGCCGCGGGCGGCGTGCGCATGTACAGCCACGCAAACGCGATCCCGCCCACGTGCGCCACGTACGCGATGCGCTCACCACCCGCGACGGTCGCCCCGGCGCCGAATGCACCCGACACCAGGATCGCGCTTCCCAACAGCATCAGCACCGTCCACGGCCGCATCGAGACGACGCCGAACAGTGAGATCTCCTCCTCGGGCCACTGCTGCCAGTACGCGAACATCACTCCGAGAACGCCCGCCGACGCGCCGACGAGCAGACCAGTGCGCACGAACAGCATGTGCGCCACCGCGCCACCGAGTCCGCACCACAGATAGTACAGCGTGAACGCCCGCGTCCCCATCGTCGCCTCGAGCCGGGGCCCGAACGCGAGCAGCACGTACATGTTCAGTGCGAGATGCCACACGCTGTAGTGCACGAACATGTACGTCAGCGCGCTCCACAGCGTGCGCTGCAGGCTCCCCGCCTGGAATCCAAGCACCGCGAACGCGTCCGCATCGCTCACCACGGTCCATTGCAGGAAGAGCATCGCGACGTTGATCGCGAGCAATGCCTGCACGGACGGCGTCAGGCGCAGTCGGTCGTGCGGTTCGAGTGGGGGGGTAGTCGCCATTGGGACGGAGCTGCTCGAGATACGGCGTGTCGGCGAAGCGCGTCGCGCTGGCCACCTTCTCCTATCAACGTACTAACCGGCGGCCGTGTTGCGGGTTCCGGACCTCGCTACCTCCGCACCGCGTCACCGCATACCGGTCGGCGCGGGCAGGCGGGCCAGCAGCCGCACGTCGCCGTGCACGCCGGTCGCGCGTTCGAGCCAGGCCAGCCAGCTACGGTCGCTGCTCAGGCTCTCCGTGGTCGGATGCACGACCACCGACGTGTCCGCGCTCGCTGCCTTTGCCTGCTCGACGATCCTCAGAAGTCGGCCGTCACTCGGGTTCGCTTCAGGGACGAGCGCTACTGCATGCGCCACCTGTTTCTCCGCCGCGCGGCGCAGCGTCGCCATCGCACGGGCCACCGCCGCATCGTCCTCCGCACCCGTTAGCGTCACCTGCACCAGGGCCAATGATCCGATCACCCGATCCAGCGCCTCGGGACGCTGGCCGTCGTGGTCGAGCATCACACCCAGCGGCACACCACCCTCGAGCGCCGCGGCGATGAAGTCCGCCTCGCCGAGCGGGTCGCCGCCACAGATCGCGATCGAGTGATAGACCGAGCGCTGCGTCAATCGCGTCAGCTCGCTGCGCAGCGCGTCGGCCGTGAACATCGTCGCCGTCTCGGCGATCCCGGCGAACCTGACGAAGAGCTGCCGTCGCCCCGCCCACGGTCCGGTCGCACGGATCGCCGATGGGATTCCCGCCAGCGCTGCGCCCAACGGGGGCGACTTCTGGGCCGGCGTCATGGGGCCGCGCCTGCCGTTGCGGCGGCATCGGCGGCCAGTTGCGCGATGCGCTCGCAGAGCTCCGGGAACTTGATCCCCGCCGCCGCCGCCGCCTGCGGGATCAGGCTGGTCGCCGTCATGCCGGGCAGCGTGTTCGCCTCCAGACAGTAGAACTCGCCCGCGCTCGACATCCGGAAATCGATGCGCGCACATCCACCGAGCTTCAGCGCCGCGAATGCCCGCTGAGCCGCGGCCTGCACTGCGGCGGTCTGTTCCGCGGTCAGCGGCGCGGGAAAGATCTCCTCGGCCATCCCCGCCGTGTACTTGCACTCGTAGTCGTAGATCTCGTGCTTCGGGATGATCTCGCCGACCGGCAGTGCGTCGCCTCCCAGGATGCCCACCGTGAGCTCTCGGCCGGCGATGAACTGTTCGATCATCACCTCGTCATCGTGCTGGAACGCCTCGGCGATCGACGCGCTCAGCTCGGACGGCTCCTTGACGATCGAGAGGCCGACCGTGGATCCCTGCTTCGATGGCTTCACGATCACCGGCCATCCGAGCGCACGCTCGACGATCGCCGCGCTGGGCGGCGCGGACGGCTCCGTCGCCATCAGCCAGTTCGCCGTCCCCACGTCGTGCGCCCGGAAGAGATGCTTCGACAGATCCTTGTCCATCGCGAGTGCGCTCGGCAGATGCCCGCTGCCGGTGTAGGGTACCCCGGCCAGATCGAGCAATGCCTGGATGGTGCCATCCTCGCCGCGGCCGCCGTGCAGCGCGAGGAAGGCCACGTCGCAGTCGCCACGCTTCGGCAGACGCGCCGCGGTGTCGGCGAGTGATTCGACACTCATCCGCGCCAGCTCGCTCGGGCTCGGCGGCAGCGGCTTCACGACGCCCTCCGAGAGGAGGCGTTGCTCGTCGGCGATCGAGAGCTCTCCCTTCGCCGTATCGGTCACGCGAACCGCATGTCCGCGCGACCGCAGCGCTTCGGCGATCCGGAGCCCCGACGCGAGCGAGACGTCCCGCTCCGACGAGGTGCCACCCATCAGTACCGTGATTCGCACTGGTCGGTCAATTCAGAGGTTCGTTGCATCGGAAGCGTGCTTCTGCGCTCATCTCGACATCAGATACGCGAGCATGTCGCTCCGCGTCACGATCCCTTCGATCGTCCCCGCTCGGCGCACCAGCACGGCGGGAGTCGCCTTGGAGAGCAGCCGCTGGACCGACTCCACATGCTGCGCGGCGTCCACTACCGGGAACGCTTCGTCCATCACCTCGCCCACGACCGCGTCCAGGAACCGCGAGCTCTCGAGGCCGCGCTGCGTCAGGGCGTACTCCGTCACGCTCCCCACGCATTCACCGTTCTCCAGCACCGGCAGTTGCGAGACGTCGTGCAGACGCATGAGCCCGAGCGCCTGTCGCACGAGCTGTCCCGGTGCGGCGCTCACGAGGGTCGACGGCGCCGCGTCGCCCTTGTGGTGCAGCAGATCGCCGAGCGTGACGCGGTCCGGCTCGAGCAGCTGGTTCTCTCGCATCCACTCGTCGTTGAACACTTTCGACAGATAGCGTTCGCCCGTGTCGCACAGGAACGTCACGATGCACGCCTCCGCATCGTCGACCTCGCGTGCCACCTGCAGCGCGACGTGCGTGATCAGGCCGGAGGAGCCGCCGACGAACAGTCCCTCCTCGCGCGTGAGCCGGCGCGCCATCGCGAACGCATCACGGTCGCTCACCGGCCGGTAGTCGTCGATCACGGAGAGATCGAGCGTGCCGGGCAGCTTGTCCTGACCGATTCCTTCCACCTTGTATGGCGCGCCGTCCGGCCGGTGTGCGCCCTTGGTTCGCCACAGCTCGGCCAGGATCGAGCCCTGCGGGTCGCCGGCGATGATCTTGATCTTGGGATTCCGTTCCTTCAGGTACCGGCCGACGCCGGTGATCGTGCCTCCCGTTCCAGCCGCGGCGACGAAGTGCGTGATGCGCCCTTCCGTCTGCTCCCACAGCTCCGGGCCCGTCGTCGCGTAGTGCGCCTCGGGATTCGTCTGGTTGTAGAACTGGTCGGCCAGGATCGCGTTCGGCGTCTCCGCGGCGATGCGCTTTGCCATCATCACGTAGTTGTCGGGATGATCCGCCGCGACCGCCGTCGGGGTGATGATCACCTCCGCGCCGAACGCCTTGAGCAGGCGCACCTTCTCCTGCGACATCTTGTCCGGCATCGTGAAGATGCACTTGTAGCCCTTCAGCGCCGCCGCGATCGCGAGCCCCACGCCCGTGTTCCCACTCGTCCCTTCGACGATCGTGCCCCCCGGCCGGAGTCGCCCCTCCCGCTCCGCCTGCTCGATGATCGGCAGGCCGATGCGGTCTTTCACGGAGCCGCCCGGGTTGAAGAACTCCGCCTTGCCGTACACCGGCGTACGGACTCCGCGCGTGATCCGCGTGAGGCGGATCAGCGGTGTCCACCCGACCGTATCCAGGACGCTTTCGTACGGCTTCAGATTGCGTACGTATGTGCCGGCAGCAGGCGGGGCCGCCGATGTCGTGGACGGGCTCATCGTGGTTCCGGTGTGGCGGCGGGCTGCGTGCGTCGCAGGATCGTGTCGCCGGGCAGCGCGAGCGCTTCAGGATGGCGGAAATAGACTGGAAAGAGAATGGAGACGCCGAGCGGTGTGCCACGCAGCTTGGCTGGCGCGAACCGGAGATCCTGCGATCCCTCCACTGCCGCCGAGTCGAGTCCGGCGTACCCGCTCGACTCCTCGATTCGCGTCGAGTCCGGCGTCACCTGGCCCAGGCGATCCACGTACAGCCGCAACGTGACGTTCCCCTGCACCTTTCGCAGATAGAGTGCGGGAGGATAGTGAAATGGGAGATCCTCGTTCAGCATCTTCGGCGTCTCGTCCGGGATGTCACGGCCGGCCTGAAACACCTGCGCCACTTTCTTCGGC
The DNA here is from genome assembly GCA_045804245.1 of Gemmatimonadaceae bacterium. GTDB lineage: Bacteria > Gemmatimonadota > Gemmatimonadetes > Gemmatimonadales > Gemmatimonadaceae > AG11. Next base: position 51,875 of record JBJMNN010000282.1, read on the forward strand.
GTATATTGATCCGTGCATCCCATGAGAGTCACCGACGCGAGTAGTCCGAGCGACGTGCCGCGGCGCACGAAGCTCGCCATGATCGCAATGTAGCGTCCGGCGTGACGCCGTCTGCCGCCGCGCGCGCGGTCAGACACCACGAGCGCGCTCGGCGAGCTCGGCCAACAGTTGCAGCGCGGCGAGCGGCGTGAGCGTGTTCACGTCGGTCTCGCGAAGCCGCTCCACGACGGGATGCGGCATCGCCGGCGCAAACAGTCCGAGCTGGTCAGTCGGCGCGGTGGGCGTGCCGGCGCGGCGGTTGCGCGTCCCCGCGGATGCACCGGACGTCAGCGTCGGCACCATCCGCTCCGCCTCGCCTTCGAGCAGTCGGAGCACGTCGCGCGCGCGCGCGATCACCGGTTCGGGGAGCCCTGCCAGCTTCCCGACCTCGATCCCGTACGATCGGTCCGCTCCGCCGGGCTGGAGCCGATGGAGGAACAGCACGTGGTCGCCGACTTCGCGCACGCCCACGTTATAGTTGCGTACTGCTACCAATTCGTCCGCCAGCTGCACGAGCTCGTGGTAATGCGTGGCGAAGATCGTCTTGCAGCCCAGGATGTTGTGCAGGTGCTCGCTCACCGCCCACGCGATCGACACGCCGTCGTACGTGCTCGTGCCGCGCCCGATCTCGTCCAGCAGCACGAGGCTGCGGCGCGTTGCGCTGTGGAGGATCGCGCTCGTCTCCGCCATCTCCACCATGAACGTCGACTGTCCGCGCACGAGGTTGTCGCTCGCGCCGACGCGCGTGAACACGCGGTCGCACACGCCGATCGTCGCCGCTGACGCGGGCACGAAGCTCCCCACCTGTGCCAGCACCACGATCAACCCCACCTGCCGGAGGAGCGTGCTCTTCCCCGCCATGTTCGGTCCGGTGAGAATCATGAGCCGCGCGTCGTCGGTGAGCCGAACGTCGTTCGGGATGAACTTGTCGCGCGGCATCATTCGCTCCACGACGGGATGCCGTCCGGCGCCGATGTCCAGATCGAAGCCGTCGGTGATCGTCGGGCGCGCGTAGCCCTCGCGCGCGGCGACGTCGGCCAGCGCAGCGAGCACGTCGAGCTCCGCCAGGATTCGCGCCGCGCACTGGATGCGGCCGATCGCGCTGCCGATCGCGCTGCGCAACGCCTCGAACAGCTCTCGCTCCCGTGCCTCGATGCGTTCGGCCGCGGTGAGGATCTTCTCTTCGTATTCCTTGAGCGCGGGCGTCACGTAGCGCTCGCCGCCGGTCAGCGTCTGCCGCCGCTGATAGTCGGCCGGCACCAGATGGCGGTTCGCGTTGCTGATCTCGATGAAGTACCCGAACACCTTGTTGTAGCCGACCTTGAGCGAGGCGATCCCCGTGCGCGTTCGCTCGTCGGCCTGGATCCGTGCGATGGCATCCTTGCCGCCGTCGCGAAGAGTACGGAGGTCATCGAGCTCGGGATCGACGCCAGGCGCGATCGTGTCTTCGTCACCGAGTTGCAGGGGCGGCCGCTCGACGAGCGTGTCGCGGACCTGGATGGCCATCTCCGCGCAGCCATCCCACTGCGCCATGAGGGATCCGAGCGCGCCGGCCGCGGCGAGTGGACGTGACGCACGCTCCACGTCGGGAAGCCGTGCGAGTGACGCGCCGAGTGCCGCGAGCTCGCGCGGCGTCGCCCGCCCCGCCGAGGCCTTCCCGCCGAGGCGCTCGATGTCACGCACGCCGTCGAGCGCGGTGCGCAGCGCGTCGCGCGCACTCGCCTCGCGCACCAGCGCCTCGACCGCGTCGAGCCGCGCCTCGATCGCCGCACGCTCGATGAGTGGCGCGAGCAGCCACTGACGCAGCAGCCGCGCGCCCATCGGCGTCATCGTTCGGTCGAGCACGGCGAGCAGCGTACCCTCGGTAGTCCCGCCCCGGAGCGACTCGACGAGTTCCAGGTTGCGTCGCGTCATCTCGTCGAGCGGCATCGCACCCCCCGCGCGCTCGATCTGCGGCCGCGCGAGGTGTGGGACGCCGCCGGGCTGCAGCTCCTTCAGGTAGCGGAGCAGCGCCCCCGCCGCTCCGACCGACGGCGTGTCGCGCGCCTCGAGGCCCAGGCCGTCGAGGTCGCGCACGCCGAACTGGCGCGCGAGATCATCGCGCCCTATCGCGTCGTCGAACTCCCACGCATCGCGTTCCGTCACGAGCGCTCCGTCGAGCGCCGTGGTACGAGGCAGCACATCACCGCCGCGCGGCACGAGCAGCTCGCGCGGCGAGATCCGCGCCAGTGTGGCGTCGAGCTCCTCGACCGGGACGCTCGAGAGCCGCAACTCGCCCGTCGAGACGTCGGCCGCGGCAAGGCCCGCGACGGGTCGGCCATCGTCCCCGCGCCTGCCGAGGCTGATCGCCGCGATGAAGTTGTTGCGCGCCCCGTCGAGCAGTTCGTCGGCGAACGCGACCCCTGGCGAGACCGTCTCCACCACTTCGCGGCGCACGATCCCCTTCGCGACCTTGGGATCTTCCACCTGCTCGCAGATGGCGACGCGATAGCCCTGTTGCACGAGCCGTCGGAGATATTCCTGTCCCGCGCGCACCGGCACGCCCGCGAGCGGCACCTCCGCCGCGCCGCCGTTGTTGCGCGACGTGAGCGTCAGGCCGAGCACGCGCGCCGCCGTCTCGGCGTCTTCGTAGAACATCTCGTAGAAGTCGCCCATCCGGAAGAACAGGATGGCGCTCTGATGCCGCGCCTTGATCTCCCGGTATTGCTGCATCAACGGCGTCGCGACCGCGGTGCTCACGGAGGCGACGCTCCGGCCGTCCTGGGTTCGTCGGTCACGAAGCCGATGATGCCGCGCTGCTTGAGCTCTGCGACGTGCGCCGCCGCTGCCTGGCGGGTGTCGTAGTAGTCGAGCCGTACGCGGAACGGTTTTGCGTCGCCGCTGATGCGTGCCTTCACGCCGCGCGTGGCGAGCTTGCGCACCAGTGCCTCGGCGTCGGCGCGAGTGTTGTACGCGGCGAGCTGGATGGTCCAGACGCCGCGCGGCGCCGTTTCCCGTGCAACAGGCTCCTTCGCTGCTGGCGCGTCGGCCGGCGGCGCACTCCGACGCGGCGGAGTGGTCGTCGCCTTCCGGCTCATGGTCGTGTCGGCGCGAGTCGGCACGCCGGTGCTCGGTCTCGCGCTGGCCGGCGTGGAGCTCGTCGTCGGCACGCTGCCCGACGAACGAGGTGGAGGTGACGACGTACCCGTCGGCGAGCCGGACGACCGGACGGTGGGAGCGGCCGTGCTGGGAGCGGGTGCGGGCGTCGCGGACGCGGACGCGGATGCGGATGCGGATGCGGACGCGGTCGACGCCGGGCACCGCGCGCCATGGTAGTCGATCTGATTTCGCAGCTCCACGTCTGTCGATCCCGCGGAGGCCCGCGCGTCGGCGAGCATCGCGCAGCCACGCGGCACGTCACGTTGCTCGAACGCCAGCCGCGCCGCTGCCAGTCCGGCGCGCGCGCGCGCGGGGCCCATGGGGTGCTCGCGCACGAATCGCTGCAGATGCTGGTACGCCGCCGTGCGGTCGCCACGTGCCTGTTCGAGCTCGGCGAGCGAGAGCAGCGCGTCGTCGGCGTACGGCGAGAGCGGGTACTCCACGATCACACGCCGGTAGTCGCGCTCTGCGTCCGACGCCGTCTCCGCAAGGGCGCCCCGCCAGAACAGCGCGTCACCGTACGCCGGTGTACCCTCCGCGGCCGCGCGCAGCAAGGAGTCGACGAGGGCGCGACCCGTCGCGCCATCGCCTTCGCTCACCAATCGGCGTGCGCGCTTGTAGACGGAATCGGTCGCGGGCAACGGTGGGGGTGTCGGCGAGGCGGCGTCCTGCGCGCCGCCCGGGCCGGCGAGGCTTGCGGCGGCGACGAACGCGAGGACGGTGGAGCTGACGAGACGGTGCATCGTGGCGGGAGAGATAAAGGACCAGCGCTCAGGCGGCGCGGCGCGACGACCGGCTGCACAGCGCGAGCACGAGCGTCGTGAGCAGTTGTTCTGGGGAGGAGAGACGGGTTTCCTTGAGCGCCGCATCGGCAGCGAGCAGCGCGTGAAGCGCGGCGTCGATCTCGGCAGCGGTCCAGCGCGAGGCATGCTTCGTCCACGCATTGACCGCTTCGCCCCACGGTCGAAACGGGAAGGCGCCAGTGTCCTTCAGCAGCGCCATGAACTCGTTGAACAATCCACGGGGTGATGTGCCCGCTGCGAGCGTCGCCTCCCCGAAGCCGAGTGCCAGTGTCTGCACCGTCAACGCCATCACGATCGACACGGCGTTCGTCTTCGGCAGTTGGAGGATGATCGAGATCAACCCGATCGCCGTATCGACGTCCTTCGCCGCGATGGCATCGAGGAGATCTCCGAGCGATTCGCCGCGCCGGACGCCGACGACGTCGGCGACCGCGTGCTCGTCGATCGTCTCGGTCGCGTAGCTCGCGAGCTTCTCCAGCTCCACGGCGAGCTGCGCCAGGTCACCGCCGACGGCCTCCACGAGGAGCGTGACCGCCTCGGGGGTGATCGCGCGGCCGAGCATGTGCTGCGCGTGATAGCTCACCCAGCGTGGGAGCCGGTCCCCGGTGAGCGGGGCGTATTCCACCACGGTGGCGTTTGCGCTCAACGCCTTGTCGGGCTTCACACCGCTCGGCGCGACCAGCACGAGCACCGTGTCGTGAGCGGGTCGTGCGAGGTACTGGTCGAGCAGCGTGCGCGCGCCCTTCTTCAACTTGTCCACGTCACGCAGCACGACGACGCGTCGTTCGGCGAGCATGGGCGGAGTGCTGAGCAGCGCATCCAGTGTTTCCGTATCGAGCTCGCTCGCGCGTCGGGTCTCGAGATTGAAGTCGCGCGTGGACGGCTCGATCGCCGCCTCGACGAGATCGCGGGTCGCCTGCTCTTTCAGGAAATCGTCTTCGCCGAAGAGGTAGTAGACCGGATCGAAGACGCGTGACTTGAGGGCTGCGTGAAGCGCCTTCTCCCCTGCGGATGCCATGGGGGAAATATAGGACGGATCGGGCGTGTCGCGACCGCGCCGATGGCGCGCGGCGTCAGGTCAGGGCGTCAGCGCCCCGTGACGTCGCTCGCCAGATGCCAGGGCGCGCGTTGCGCGACGTACACGGCGCCCCAGATCGGCATCCCCGCGGGCATCGAGGCGACCATCGCCGGGGTGGCGAGCGGCGACGGCTCCGGCTCCGGTGCGGATGCTACCACGGGCGCGAGACGGATCGTCGGATCGGTGTCACTCGCGAGCACCACGCTCATCGTCACCCCTGCCGCCATCGCGATACCTGCGGCAAGCGCCACGTAAGTCCCTGTCGAGAACGGACTCCGGTGGCGCGTCATCAATCCCATCATCGTGCCGGCGGCGTCTTGCTGCCGTGCTTTGAGCGCTCGCTCGTGCGCGAGCCGCATCTGCAGCCGCTCGGTGAATGCCGCAGACGGCTGGATCGACGGCAGGTTGTGCGCGACCAGCAGGGAGCGTCGAATGCGGGTGTCGAGCGCGGTACACTGGGCGCACAACCGCAGATGCCGTCCCATCGCCTCGATGTCGACGCCGCTCAGCGTGTCGTCGACATACGCGTCGTGCTTGCGTCGAAACTCCCGACAGTTCATGCGGCGCGGTGGGTTGGGTGACAGGCCATGATGATGTGCCCTCGGTACCCGCGGGACCAGGGGCTGTTCCCCAGGCGTCGCCCCGACCGTGCCCAACCAAGTTGGGGGCCTCCGCGCCCGGAGGCCCCCGCCCCGCCTCACCAGTTCACCAGTTCACCGCCGTTCTTAGTCCACCCAGGGCTCGATGATCTCCGCGAAGGCGTTCCGCGCGCGATTGAGCCGCGACTTCACCGTGCCGAGGTTGCAGTCCGTGATCTCGGCGATCTCTTCATATGACTTCCCCTCCAGCTCACGCAGGACGAACACTTCCCGATGGTGTGCCGGCAGCTTGGCTACCGTCTCTGCGACCAGCTCGCGCAGATGACGCTTGCGGTAGAGATCGTCCGGACGCGCCGTCGTGTCCTCGAACTGGAGCGGGCGATCCTCGTCCTCCCAGTTTCCCTTCATCGTCTGGAAGAGCACGAGCGGGTTCCGCGAACGGTTCCGCAGCTCGTTCTTCGCCAGGTTGGACGCGATGGTATACGCCCACGTCGAAAACTTCTTGGACCGGTCGAAGCGGTGCAGATGCCGGTAGACCCGAATGAACACTTCCTGGACCAGATCCTCGGCCTTCTCGCGATCGCCGATCGTGCGGTAGATGAAGTTGAGCAGACGCGTCTGGTAGCGCTCGACCAACTCCTGGAATGCGCGCTCCTCACCGCCCAGGAACGAGGCGACGACGTCCCCGTCGTCCATTCCCTTGAGCTGCTCACGGATCGTCGGCCCACGTTGGGCGACCCGCTTCATTGCGATGTCAGCCATTCTTCTATCCCCCAAAGCCCTCGACAGGGTTGCGCTCCGACGAACCAGAAATTCGAGCTCTCGATGACCTTCTCTTCGTGCCAGTAGTAAGGCAGGGCCTATGCCCACTCAAGGCAGGCAGCCTACATCAGTTAAGACGTTGCATCCCAAGCATTTATTCCACCGCAAGCTCAGCACGCTTCGCCTCTGATGCTGCCTGATCGTCCTCTTTTCAGTACAGAGCGCGAGAATGCCCCGATCGAGTGTCCACTTTTGACACTCGATCGGGGCGTCTGGTTTTCGTCCTGCCGGATTTCTCTATCAGCGGCACACGCCTGCTGCGACGCACCGATCAGCCCGTCTTGAACCCTGCCGCGTAGAGGATTCCCAGCGCCGTCTTTCCGTCCACGATCTCACCCCGCTGGATCAGCTCGAGCGCCTCGGAGAGCCGCATGACCATCACATCGGCGAACTCGTCCGCTTCGCGCGCTGTCTCCCCATGGGTCAGATCGGTTGCCATGAAGAGATGAATGCGTTCATCCGTGAAGCCTGGCGTCGTCACCATCGTGATGAGCGGTTCCATCTGCTGGGCCAAGCAGCCGGTCTCTTCCTTCAACTCTCGCGCTGCACAGTCCGCAGGCGATTCCCCTGGGTCGAGCCGGCCGGCTGGAATCTCGTAGAGGTAGCCATCCGCCGCATAGCGGTACTGCCTGAGCAGGAGGATCTGCGGATCCTCTCCCTCGGGGTCGGACAGAAAGGGCACGACCGCCGATGCACCGGGGTGGCGCACGATGTCCACTTCGGCCTCGCTCCCGTCTGGATAGCGGATTCGGTCGCTGTCCAGCTTGATGATCTTTCCCGTATGGATCCGATTGCTGCTGATCTGTGCATCCGACTTTGCGCCGCGAGCTCTCGACTCGAGCTCGGCGGATGTGACGACCGTCGGAGTCTTCTTTTTCTGGCTCACGCCGCCACCTCCGTCCCGTCGGGCGTCACCGTGTCGACCGGCGCTCCATGGATCTCGGCCAGTGGCGTGGCGATCACCGCGGGATCGCCGACCACGACGATGCGCAGCCGGTCGGGATGCAGATGTCGCTGCGCCGCGCGGAGCACGTCCTGCGTCGTCACGCCGCGGACTCGCGCGCGATACTCATCATAGAAGTGCTCGGGGAGGTCGTGGATCACGAGGTTCGACAGCGCTGTGGCGATCGCCGACGTCGTCTCGTAGCGGATCGGGAACACGCCGTCGAGGTAGCTGGTTGCCAGCGTCAGCTCGTCCGTGGTGATCGCCTGGCTCCGCATCCGCTCGATCTCGTAGAGAATCTCGCGCACCGCCGCACCAGTCACGTCGCTCTTGACGGCCGTCTGAATCACGAAGGGGCCGGCCGCGCGTCTCCACTCGAAGGCCGAGAAGGCGCCGTACGTGTAGCCATGCACCTCGCGCAGGTTGAGGTTGATGCGCGACGAGAAGAGACCGCCGAGCACCGCGTTCATCACCGTTGTCCCGAAATAGTCCGGATGTCGGCGCGGCAGCCCCGCATGCCCCACGCGCACCTCCGACTGTGACGCATCGGCCTTCGCGACGACCCGCACGGTTCGGGTGATCGGCGAGGCATCGACTGCGCGCGCGATCGTCGGGCCGACGTCGCCGTGCCAGTCGCCGAACAGCGTGCGTGCCAATTCCACCGCGCGGTCCACGCTCACGTCGCCGGCGAATACCAGCGTCGTCGTCGCCGGCCGATAGTGCTCGGCGTAGAAGCCACGAACCACATCCCGCGTCAGCGCCCGGACGCTCGCCGCGCTTCCACCGGCAGGTGCCGCATAGCGGGCGCTCGGTGCATAGACGGCGCGCGCGAATTGCTCGTCGGCGAGCGCTCTCGGCTCGGCACGCAGCTGCAGCAGTTCCGCCAGCCGTTCGTCCTTGAGCCGCGTGACCTCGCGCTCCGGGAATTCCGGCGCACGGAGCAGATCGCGAACGAATGCGAGCGCGTCGGGAAGCCGGTCGGCCAACACCGTCAGCGAGACGGTCGCCGCATCCCAGTCGGCATGGGCGTCCACCGACGTGCCGATCCGCTCGAATCGGTCGGTGAGCGCCGCGCCATCCAGCCCCGCCGCGCCTTCGTGAAGCAGCTGCGCCGTCAGGGCCGCCACGCCGTCCTGCCCTTCCCGTTCCACCGACGCGCCGGCGTCGATCACCGCCATGATCGACACCAGTGGCAGTTTGGAAACGGGCGCGACGACGAGCCGCATCCCATTTGGAAGCGTGCGCCGCTCGAACGCCGGGAAATGATAGCTGCGTGGCTCGGTCGGAATGGGGCGGGGTGCCGCTCCGCTCGTCGGCGTCGTCGCGCTGGTCATCGGGCGCCTGCCTCGACGAGCTCCTCGCTCGTCGAACTCGCCTCGGTGTCGCGCGGCACGTAGAGCAGACTGGCGCGATTGTCGGCCCCGAGTCGCGCGCGCGCGAACGCGTTGACGCGCTCCACCGTGACTTCGCGGTAGCGCGCCGCCTGCGTGTTCACGAGCGACGGATCTCCGAAGTAGGTCGCGAACAGTGAGAGCTTGTCCGCACGATCACCTGCAGACTGCAGCGCGACGATCAGCTCGGTCTCGATCAGCGTCACGGCTCGCGCCACTTCCTCCGCGGTCACTCCTTCATCGCGCAGGCGATCGACCTCCTCGCGCACGGCGCGCTCGAGCTCCTCGAACGTCGTCTCCGGACGGGCCGTGACGTCGAGCACGAGCAGGTCGCTCCCCTTGGTGAGATCGTAGGTGAACGACTGCGCCTCGGCGGCGATCTGCTGCTCGCGCACGAGCCGGCGATGGAGCCGGCTCCCCTTCTTGAGGCCGAGGATCGCTCCGCAGACGCTCGCGGCATAATAGTCGTCGCTGCCGAACACAGGCGATCGAAACGCCAGGAAGAGACGCGGGAGCACGACGTCGTCCGGCACCACTTCGCGCAACGGTCCGCCAAGGGTCGGCGGCAACGTCATGTCGGGCAGCGGTGGCATGCCTGCGCCGCGCGGGATCGGTCCGAAGTGGCGCTCGACGAGTCGCTTGGCCTCGGCACGGTCGAAGTCCCCCGCGATCGAGAGCACCGCGTTGTCGGGCGTGTAATACGTGGTGAAGAACTGCTCGATGTCTTCCAGGCTCGCCGCATCGAGGTCGCTCATCGAGCCGATCAGCGAGTGGTGAAACGGGTGGCTCGGGGGGAAGCACAACGCCGGCAGCCGCTCCCACCAGCTGCCGTACGGTTGGTTGTCCATCGACCAGCGCCGTTCGTTCTGCACGACGTCGCGCTGCGTGTCGAGCTTCTGCTGCGTCATCGCCGGCAGCAGATAGCCCATGCGGTTCGCCTCGAGCCAGAGTGCGAGCTCGAGCTGGTTCGACGGCACTGTCTCGTAATAGTTCGTGCGGTCGAGCCAGGTGGAACCGTTGAGGGTGCCGCCCGCCCGTTGCACGAGCTCGAAGTGCTCGTTGGCGCCGACGCTCGCCGAACCCTGAAACAGCATGTGCTCGAACAGGTGCGCGAACCCCGTGCGACCGACCCGTTCGTTCGCTGATCCGACGTGGTACCAGAGGTTCACCGCGACGATCGGTGCCGTGTGATCCTCGGAGAGTGTGACGAACAGCCCGTTGTCGAGCCTGAACGTCTCGATGGGTATCTGCATTGACGTAAGGTGCATCCGTGAGCCCGCCCAGGGTACCGCCGGGCGCTCCTGGTTTCGCACCTCTCGCGCCAGACGACGATGGGGCGCGCCGATTGGCGCGCCCCATTATCACTGGCCTATGCGTGGTTCGGGTCAGGGCGTCGGAGGGGCGCCGAGCACGTCACGAATGTCGCGGGTGACGATGTCCCCCGGCTTCAGTGCACGAATGCCGGGCTCGATCACCTTTCGATCGCCGACCAGGACGATCGTGAGCTTGTCCGGATTTACGTATTGGCGCGCCACGCGCTGCACGTCGGCCTGCGTCACCGCGCCATACTGCTGGACGGCCGATGCGAAGAAGTCGAGCGGGATGCCATACGCGATCAGCGGGAGGAACTCGTTCGCGATCCCCTGAGTCGTCTCGAAGTTGCTCGGCAGCCCGAGCTGCAGGTACTTCTTCGCCTTCGCCAGCTCGTCGGACGGGACGGTGTCGCGAATCGCGCGTAGCTCCTTGATGAACTCGATCAGCGCCGAGTCCGTCTTCGCCGTCACCACTTCGGCGCTGGCGATGAACGGTCCGGCCGAGCGCCGAAGCCCGAAGCCCGAGCCGGCGCCGTACGTGTAGCCGTGCGTCTCGCGCAGGTTCTGACTGAGCCGGCTCGTGAACGCGCCGCCCAGGACGGTGTTCATCACCTGAAGGGGGAAGTAGTCGCTCGTCGCGCGCGGCGCGCCGACGCCGCCGATCCGGAACGACGTCTGTGCCGCCCCCGGCTTTTCGACGAGCACGACCGTCGTGCCCTTGGTGCTGCTCGGCGCACTCGTCGCCGGCACCGGCACGGTTCCGCGTGCCCATCCCCCGAACAGCTCGCGGGCGCGGCGCTCCACGTCGTCCGGCCGGACGTCACCGACGACGAGCAGCGTGGCGTTGTTCGGCCGATAGTAGGTCGTGTAGAAGCGCTGCACCTCGTCGCGTGTGATCGCCGCCAGTGATCCCTCCGTGCCGGCCAGCGGGCGACCGTACGGATGCTGCTCCCCGAACACCGCGCTGGCGAATGCGCGATCGGCGATGGCCGGCGCGCGATCTCGGAGCTGCTGCAGTGAAGTCAGTCGCACTTTGCGCACGCGCTCGAGGTCGGCCGCTGGAAAGTTCGGCCGGAGCGCGACGTCGCCGAAGAGCGCGAGCGCGCTGTCGAGCTGCGCGGTCGGCGCGTGGAGCGAGACGTTACTCTGCTCCCACCCACTGGTAGCGTTGATCTGGACGCCGAGATACGCCGCCTGATCGGCGATCTGCAGCGCCGTGCGATTCGTCGTCCCCTCGGTGAGCATCGCGGCGACGAGTGCGGCCGTCCCCATCTTGCCCCCCGGATCGCTCTCTCCCCCCGAGCGAACCTGAAGGATGACGTCGACGAGCGGCAGCTCGTGCTGCTCGAGCACGACGATCTTGAGCCCGTTGGGGAGCTCACGCGTGCTGATCTGGGGCGGCCGCAACGATGGCGGTGCGCCGAGCGTCGGAGGCTTCGTAAGGTCGACCGTGGCCACGGGAGCCGGTGCGGTGTTCGGGGCGGGGATCGGAGGCGGTGTCGTCACGACGCGCGGTCCTGAGCACGCCGCCAGCACGGCGGTGGCAGCGCTCGCCGCCGCGGTGATGCCGCGTGGCGTCCGCGCGCGAGGTGTCGGGCTCACTTGGCACCTCCGGAGACCATCAGCTGACGCTTCCCTTCGGGGACCACCGTGAGCACCACCTTTGGTTGGTTGAGGTACGAGGCCGCAGCGCGCTGCACGTCCGCCGCCGTCACGCGCTCGTAGCGCGCGAGATCCTGCTGCACGTAGTCTGGTGTCCCGGCGTTGTAATCATAGGAGGCGAGTTGGTCCGCCTTGCCGAGTACCGACGCGAGCTGGTCGAGGAACGAGGCGCGCCGGCTGTTCAGCGAGCGAGCGAGCTCGCGTGGCGTCACGCCGTCACGAGCGATCTTGCCGATCTCTTCGGCCACGAGCGCCGCCATGCGACTCGGCGTCTGCCCCGGCTTCGGCGTCACCGTGATCTGGAAGAAGCCATCCCGGCGGAGACTCGCCTGGAATGCGTTGACGTCCTGCGCGACCTGCATGTCGAACACGAGCCGCTTGTACAGCCGCGAGTTCTTGTCGCCGGCGAGCACATCTGCGAGCACGTCGAGCACCGCGTCATCGGGATGGTACAGCTTCACCGAATGCCATGCCTCGTACAGCCGGGGGAGCGTGACCTTGTCCTCGAGCACGAGGAACGTGTCCCTGGGGACGCTGACCGCGGGTAGCGCCGGCGGCGGCGGGACGGCTGGCCCGCGCGGCATCCCGCCGAAGTACCGGTTCACCCAGGCGACCGCGGAGTCACGCTGGAAGTCTCCAGCGATGACCAGCGTGGCGTTGTTCGGCGCGTAGTACGTCCGGAAGAACTGCTTCACGTCGTCGAGCGAGGCGGCCGTCAGGTCCACCATCGAGCCGATCGGCGGCCAATGGTAGGGATGACCCGCCGGAAAGAGCGCGGCCCCG